>NZ_CP163444.1:6897381-7229822 GCF_041053105.1 Streptomyces sp. R44
GCCGTCCAGTACCTCTGGGCGACCGACGACCACCCGATCAACCTTCTGCCCGTGTAAGGACCGTAAGGACCCCGTCCCATGCCACCCGTCATCCAGCACACCGTCGTCGACAGCCCCTACGAGCCGCTGACCCTCGTCGCCGTCGACGGCGTCCTCAGCCGCCTCCACATGACCGGCCAGCGCCACCGCCCGGCCGAGGAGACCTTCGGCGAGCCCGACCCGCGTCCCTTCGGCGAGACCATCCGCCAGCTCGACGCCTACTTCGCGGGCGAACTCACCGAGTTCGAACTGCCGTTGAACCTGGTCGGCACCCCGTTCCAGCTGCGCGTCTGGGAGCAGCTCCTGCGCATCCCGTACGGGGAGACCCGCACGTACGGAGAACTCGCCGAGGAGCTCGGCAACCCCGGCGCCTCGCGCGCCGTGGGCCTCGCCAACGGCAAGAACCCCGTCGGCATCATCGTCCCCTGCCACCGGGTGATCGGCGCGGGCGGAAGCCTCACCGGCTACGGCGGCGGCCTGGACCGCAAGCAGCGGCTGCTCGCCTTCGAATCGGGTACGGCGGAACCGGACGCCCTGTTCTAGCGGAGCCGGTCGAGCAGCGCGGGCAGCGCCGTGCCGATCGGCTCGCGCACGACCTCGTCGGCGACGGGATCGTACGGGGTGGCTTCGGCGTTCACGATAATCAGCCGGGCGCCGTGCTCGGCCGCGATCCCCGCGAGGGAGGCCGCCGGCTGGACCTGGAGGCTGCTGCCCGCCACGACGAACACCTCGGTGGCCTTGGCGATCGACATGGCCGTGCCGAGCACCACCGGATCGAGCCGCTGTCCGAACATCACCGTCGCGGACTTCAGGATCCCGCCGCACGCCCGGCACGCCGGGTCGTCCTCACCGGCCCGCACCCGGTCGAGCGCGTCCGCCATCGTCGACCGCGCGTGGCAGGCCGTGCACACCACCGACCGCGCCGAGCCGTGGAGTTCGAGGACCTTCCGCTCGGACACCCCGGCGGCCTGGTGCAGACCGTCCACGTTCTGCGTGATCACCCGCAGCGGGTTGCCGCTCGTCCGTTCGTAGGCGGCGATCGCACGGTGCGCCACGTTCGGCTCGGCGCCCAGGACCGGGCCGTCGAGCCGCATCCGCCACGAGCGCCGGCGGATGTCCGGGTCGGCCATGTACGGCCCGTACGTGACGAGCCGCTCGGCCCCGGGGTCCTGCCGCCACACGCCGTTCGGACCCCGGTAGTCGGGGATGCCCGAGTCGGTGGAGATGCCGGCACCGGTGAAGATCGCGACCATCGTCATGCGACGACCCTAGGCACCGCCGAACCGCTCCCGCGAGCGGGTTTCCCGGTGTTAGGTTCCCGCCATGGCCAAGGTGAACATCGGTCTCGACGCCGAACTCGTCGTGGAAGTCATGGTTCTGGCCGGCATCGGCAACCCCCAGGACGCCGTCGAGGCGGTCGTCCGCGACTACATCGCCCGCGGCCACCGCACCGAGGCACGGGCCGTCAGCCGCGACGAACCGCAGCGCACCGGCGAGATCGTCCCACCGGAGCCCCCGCAGGGCTGACGTGCCGGAGGGAACGCGGAGCCCAAGCCGTCCCTCACTTCTCCCGCTCCGCCAACCGCAGCGTCCGCTCCGCCAGTTCGCTGATGCGGACGCCGTCGAAGCCGAAGACGGCGCTGCGCACCCGGTCCCGCAGCGGCTCGGACCACTGCGGCGGGATCGCGGCCGCGCCGCAGCGGACCCCGGCCACCGAGCCCGCCGTCGCCCCGTTGGAGTCGGTGTCCAGGCCGCCGCGGACGGTCAGCGCGATCGTGCGGGTGAAGTCCCCCTCCCCGTAAAGGAGTCCGGCGGTCAGCACCGCCGCGTTCGGGACGGTGTGGATCCAGCCGAGGCCCGCCGTCCGCTCCGCGAGCTCGGTGAGCGCATCCGACCACCCGAGCCCCGACTCGTACAGCGCGATCGCTCCCCGCACGGTCCGGGCGAGCCGGCTGCTCGCCGGCACCCGCTCCAGGCTGGTCTCCAGCGCCGACCGGATGTCCGGGGCGGTGAAGGCCGCCGCGATCAGCGCCGCCGCCCACATCGCCCCGTACACGCCGTTCCCGGTGTGCGAGAGGACCGCGTCCCGGCGGGCCAGCGAGGCGGCCCGGCGCGGATCGCCCGGGCAGGTCCAGCCGTACACGTCGGCCCGGATCAGCGCCCCGATCCAGTCCTGGTACGGATTGTCGTACGTGGCGGTCAGCGGCGGCCGCAGCCCGTCGGCGAGGTTCCGGTAGGCGACCCGCTCCGCCGTGAACGTCTGCAGGTACGGCACCCGCAGCAGCCACTCCTCACCGACCTGCTCCGTGGTGAACGCGAAGCCGTACGTCTCCAGGAGGTGCAGCCCCAGGACCGACCAGTCCACGTCGTCGTCCCGGCAGCTCCCGTCGATCCCGCCCCGCACGCACCGCTCCCACTCCGGCCGCAGCTCGAAGCCCTCCGCCCCCGGCGGCGGGGGAGGGAGGTAGTCCGTCAGCGGGAGCGCCCCGGTCAGCCGCAGATACGCGTCGATGTGCTCCCGGGTCCAGTGGTCGCCGCGCTCCACGGGCTTGCCGAGCATGTTCCCGGCGATCCGGCCCGTCCAGCCGCCCAGGATCCGGTCACCGAGCTCCCCGTCCGTGAACCCCATACCTCCGGTGTACCGAACCCGGCGGCCGGACGCGCGCCGAACGTCAGCCCTCGCCGTCGGGCGGCTCCACGCCGGTGCCGGCCTTCGCCGTCTCCCGGGGCCGGTCGTGGCGGGGCTCGCCGCCCCGCTCCGTCATCGCCTCGCCGACCAGGGTCCGCACCGCGTCCCGCAGCCCGTGCAGCGCGTGGTGCCGGGCCGGGCCCGCCCCCGGGTCCTCCCGCAGCTCCTTCAGAAGCGCGAAGCACAGCACCAGCATCACCACCACGAACGGCAGCGCCACCAGGATCGTCGCCGTCTGCAGCGAGGTCAGACCGCCCGCCACGAGCAGCACCGCCGCCACGGCCGCCATCAGGACGCCCCAGGTCACCACGAGCCAGGTCGGCGGGTTGAGCGAGCCGCGGCTCGTCAGCGAACCCATCACCAGGGAGGCCGAGTCCGCGCTCGTGACGAAGTACGTCATCACCAGGAGCATCGCGACGACCGAGGTCACCGTCCCGGCCGGCAGCGCCTCCAGCATCGCGAACAGCGAGGCCTCGGCGCCGTCCTTCACCGCCGTCGCCAGGTCCGCCGCACCCGTCGACTCCAGCCGGATCGCGGTCCCGCCCATCACGCAGAACCACACCACCGTCGCCCCCGACGGCACCAGCAGCACCCCCACCAGGAACTCGCGGATCGTCCGGCCGCGCGAGATCCGGGCGATGAAGGTGCCGACAAACGGCGCCCATGACAGCCACCACGCCCAGTAGAAGATCGTCCACGCGCCCAGCCAGTCGCGGTCGGTGAACGCGCCCGTACGGCTCGCCATCGGCAGCAGCTCGTGCAGATAGCCCCCGACGGAGGCCGGAACGGTGTCCAGGATGTAGACGGTCGGGCCGAGCAGGAACACGAAGAGCATCAGGCAGGCGGCGAGGACGATGTTCAGCGTGGACAGCCACTTCACGCCCTTGTTCAGCCCGGAGAACGCCGACAGCACGAAAGCGCCCGACAGCGCCACGATGATGATCAGCTGCGTCGCCGTGGAGTTCTTCACGTCCATCGTCAGATTCAGCCCCTCGGCGACCTGCAGCGCGCCGAGCCCCAGGCTCGTCGCCGTGCCGAACACCGTCGCGAACACCGCGAGCAGGTCGATCGCCTTCCCCGGCCAGGACGCCGCCCGGCGCGCCCCCATCAGCGGCACGAAGGCGGAGCTCAGCCGGTTCCCCCGGCCCTTGCGGAAGCCCGCGTACGCCAGCGCGAGACCCGCGATGCCGTAGATCGCCCACGGGGTCAGCGTCCAGTGGAAGAACGAGTACTCCAGGGCCGTCCGGGCCGCCGCTCCCGTCCCCGCCGGGACCCCGGTCGCCGGCGGAGGGCTCAGGAAGTGCGTCAGCGGCTCCCCGACCCCGTAGAACATCAAACCGATGCCCATCCCGGCGCTGAACATCATCGCGATCCAGGCCAGGTTCGTGAACTCCGGCTCCGAGTCGTCCGCGCCCAGCCTGATCCGACCGAAACGGCTCACCGCGATCACCACGCACAGCACCAGGAAGGTGTCCGCGGCGACCACGAACAGCCAGGCGAAGTTCGACAACACCCAGGCCAGGGCGGAGGAGGACGCCCTGTCGAAGGAGTCCTCGCCCAGCGCCGCCCAGCCGACGACCGCGACGACGGCAGCGACCCCGATCCCGATGACCGCGCCGTCGGGCCTGCCGTCCGTCGTGCCGTCCCTCGTGCCGTCCGGAACGATCTTTTCCGTACTCATGTGACCCCACTATGGTGCGGAATATCGCCTTATCAGGGGGTGGCACGCCGTCTGGCGGTACGGATAGGCTCCCCCTCGGCGCGACTGCACGTTCGAAAGCAAGGGATGCAAGGTGACGGACGGGGCAGCAACTCAGGCCGCACACGTTCTCGTGGCAGCCGACAAGTTCAAGGGCTCGCTCACGGCCGTACAGGTCGCGGAGCGGGTCACAGCAGGACTGCGACGGGTCGTCCCCGAGCTCACGGTGGAGACACTGCCCGTGGCCGACGGCGGCGACGGCACCGTCGCGGCGGCCGTCGCGGCCGGCTTCGAGCGGCGCGAGGTCCGCGTGACGGGCCCGCTCGGCGAGCCGGTCACCGCGGCGTTCGCGCTGCGCGGCACCACCGCGGTCGTCGAGATGGCCGAGGCCTCGGGCCTCCAGCTGCTCCCGCCCGGCGTGTTCGCCCCCCTGACGGCGACCACGTACGGCTCCGGAGAGCTGCTCCGCGCCGCCCTCGACGCCGGTGCGACCACCCTCGTCTTCGGCGTCGGCGGCAGCGCCACCACCGACGGCGGCTCCGGCATGCTCGCCGCGCTCGGCGCCCGCTTCCTCGACGCGTCCGGCGAGCCCGTCGGCCCCGGCGGCGCGCCGCTCGCCGACCTCGCCACGGCCGACCTCAGCGGCCTCGACCCCCGCTTCGCCTCCGTCGACCTGATCCTCGCGAGCGACGTCGACAACCCGCTGACCGGCCCGAAGGGCGCCCCCGCCGTCTACGGACCGCAGAAGGGCGCCACCCCGGACGACGTCCGCACCCTCGACGCGGCCCTCGCCCACTTCGCCACCGTCCTGGAGAAGGCCATCGGCCCCAAGGCCGCCGAGGCCGCCGTCGCGCCCGGCGCGGGCGGGGCGGGCGGCATCGGATACGGCGCGCTGATCCTCGGCGCGAGCTTCCGGCCCGGCATCGAGCTGATGCTGGAGGTCCTCGGCTTCGCCCCCGCGCTGGAGCGGGCCACCCTCGTCATCACCGGTGAGGGCTCCCTCGACGAGCAGACCCTCCACGGCAAGGCCCCGGCCGGCGTCGCCGCCGCCGCCCGTGCCGCCGGCAAGGAGGTCGTCGCGGTCTGCGGCCGCCTCGCCCTGCCGCCGGAGGCCCTGGGCGCGGCCGGCATCCGCCGGGCGTACCCGCTGACGGCGCTGGAGCCGGACACGGCGAAGTGCATCGCGAACGCGGGCCCGCTGCTCGAAGAAGTGGCGTCGAACATCGCGAGCGACTTCCTGTCGTAGGTGTTGTGGGCGCGCTTCCGCCGTTGTGGGCAATCGTTCCGCTGAGGCGGAACGGGTGGGCACAACGGACGGCGCCGATGCCGGCGCCAGAGGCTTCCGCGCCTGAACCCGCCCACGTGTGCGCCGTCGCTCGGGGTGCGGGTCAGGGCGCGGAACGCGGAGGCGCCGCTGATGCGCGCCGTCCCGTGTGCCCACCCTCCCCCAAGCTCTCGGCTTCGCTCGAGCAGGGGGGACCCCCATCGCCCCAGCGGGACGATTGCCCACACGGGGGTGGGCCGGGGCACCGCCCAGCGTGGGCGCGGGCGCCACACGGGGGTGCCCAGGCACCGCCCCGCCCGGCGCGGGCGCCACACGGCGGTGGGCACAGGTTTCGTCATCTTGGCGAAACACGGTGATGTGAAGCTCGGCCCATGACTGCTGCACGTATCGAGGAGAACCGCTCCCACCCCCGCCTCCCCGACCTGCTCGGCGCCTACCACCTTGTGAACCAAGCCGAGAAGGGGACGGCCGTGGAGTCGGTCGCCGAGCTCCCGGCCGTATACCGCGTCGAGGCCGAGGACCCGGCCGCCGCGTTCGCCGCCGACACGGTCCTGCTCGCGACCCCGCCCGGCGCGGACGAGCCGGCCGGATGCGTCGTCCTCAAGGCGCCCCGCGAGGGCCGCGCGCCCGAGATCAAGCGGCTCTGGGTCGCGCCGGAGGCCCGCAGGAAGGGCGTCGCGAAGGCCCTCATGGCGGAGGCGCTGCGCCGGGCCGCGGACTCCGGCGTGTCCGCGGTACGCCTCACCGTCTGGAACTGGCGGGAGGAGCCGCTCGCCCTCTACCGGAGCCTCGGCTTCGAGACGGTCGCTCCCTGGGACGACCGCCCGGACCTGCTCTGCCTGGAGCGGCGGCTCGACGGCATCGAGCACCTCACCCCCGACGCCGTACGGACCCACGCCCCCGCCGGACTCGCCGCGCTCCTCGTGGACGCCGTGGACGGCGGGGCCTCCGTCGGCTTCCTGGCGCCCCTGGACACGGCCGAGGCGGCCGCCTGGTGGTCCCGCGTTGCCGAGGAGGCCGCTGAGGGCGTGCGGGACGTCTGGGCCGCCCACGGGCCCGACGGGCGGCTCACCGGCGTCGTCACCCTCGTCCGCGCCGGGACGGCCAACGGCCGGCACCGCGGCGAGATCGCCCGGCTCCTCGTCCACCGCTCCGCCCGCGGCCGGGGCCTCGGGCGCCGGCTGCTCGCCACGGCCGAGGCCCACGCCGCCGCCACGGGCCTCCGTCTGCTGGTCCTGGACACCCAGACCGACAGCCCGGCCGAGCGCCTCTACCGGGGCGCGGGCTGGACCGCCGCCGGGACGATCCCGGACTTCGCCGCCGACCCGTCCGGCACCCTCCGCCCCACCACGCTGTACTACAAGCGCCTCGGCTAGGGCCTGTCCTTCGGATCAGGCCCAGGGCATGCGAAAGGGCCCGGGAGGCGAATCGCCTCCCGGGCCCTTTCGTACGACTTCCGTCCGCTACGGCAGCTGCGCCGCCCGCGCCTCCCGGCTCTCGCGCCGGTTGCCGCGGAAGGTGTTCACCCGACGGGCCGTCGCGAAGAGGGGGATCACGGCGCCCATCACGACCTGCAGCGCGCAGCCGGTCTGGAGCAGGAACGCCCCGCCCGGGGCGTCGAACGCCCAGGCCGCCAGCATCGCCATCGCGCCGACGATCCAGCTGAGCATCGCCACCGCGAGGACACCCCGCGGCTTCGGGTACTCGACCCGGCTGACCATCAGCCACGCCACTCCGATGATCGCGAGCA
The DNA here is from genome assembly GCF_041053105.1 of Streptomyces sp. R44. NCBI lineage: Bacteria > Bacillati > Actinomycetota > Actinomycetes > Kitasatosporales > Streptomycetaceae > Streptomyces > Streptomyces sp. R44. Next base: position 6,904,844 of record NZ_CP163444.1, read on the forward strand.
GCGTCGGGATGAAGGGCAGCTCCAGGAGCACGATCGAGACGACCGTCAGCGCGCCGAAGGGGCTCGGCATGCCCTGGAACATGCCGTCCTTCATCGTCACGCAGGAGAAGCGGGCCAGCCGCAGGACCACCGCGAGCAGCACCACGATCGCGGCGACCGCCGAGACCTTCTGCTGCGCGTCGTCCGCGACCATGCCGTACACGAGCACGAAGTAGGCCGGGGCCAGACCGAAGCTGATCAGGTCCGACAGGTTGTCGAGCTCGGCGCCCATCGGCGAGCTGCGGAGCTTGCGCGCCACGATGCCGTCGAAGAGGTCGAAGATCGCCGCGGCCAGCATCAGGATCACGGCGGTGGCGGCGCTGTTGCGCGCCATGCCGGTCTCGCTGCTGCCGGTGAGGTGCGGGATGAGGATGCCGGTGGTGGTGAAGTACACCGCCATGAAGCCGCACGTGGCGTTACCGAGCGTGAGGGCGTCCGCTATGGACAGCCTCAGCGACAGCGGCATCTCCTCGGCCTCTTCGGCCGCCTCCGCCTCGGCGTCGGCGACCCAGTCGGCGGCCCGTGTGTCGGGATCAATCACGGTCAATGCGAGTCACCCCCGCTGTGGTGGCCTGGCCGACCTCGACCGCGACCTCGACACCCTCGGGGAGGTAGATGTCGACGCGCGAGCCGAAGCGGATCAGACCGATACGGTCACCCTGCTCGACCTTCGTCCCCTGCGGGATGTACGGCACGATCCGCCGGGCGACGGCACCCGCGATCTGGACCATCTCGATGTCGCCGAGCTCGGTGTCGAAGTGCCAGACAACGCGCTCGTTGTTCTCGCTCTCCTTGTTGAACGCCGGGACGAACCCACCGGGCACGTGCTCCACGGACGTCACCGTGCCGGCCAGCGGCGCGCGGTTGACGTGGACGTTCAGCGGGCTCATGAAGATGGCGACCCGGGTGCGTCCGTCCTTCCACGGCATGATGCTCTGCACCACACCGTCGGCGGGGGAGATGACCCGGCCCTGAGCGATCTCACGCTCGGGGTCGCGGAAGAACCACAGCATGCCGGCCGCGAGAGCGGTGGTCGGCACGGCGATGGCCGCGGCTCGCCTCGACTTGCGGGAGCGCGCGAGGCTGAGTGCCGCGGTGGCGACGGTCGGCAGAAGCCACGGCGATGCTCCGCGTGCGATGCGCGTGCCCTTGAGGCTGTCGCGATGTGCAGAGGTTCGACTGTCGGGCATGGATGACCTTCGTAGCGGATGATGCCGCACTGGCAACGGGGGACGGCGGCTTTCCGGCGATGCTATCGGTTGCGGGGCGCAACTGGGCAAGCCAGGAACCGAGTCGACGGCCGGAAGACGAACACAGGGTGTGATCTTCTTCGCGGCCGAACCGACTCAAAAGCGACAATCAGCCCTGGAATCGGTACTCCTCCAGGAGCCGACGACCAATGATCATTTTCTGGATCTCGGCGGTACCTTCACCGATGAGCAGCATCGGCGCCTCACGGTAGAGACGCTCGATCTCGTACTCCTTGGAGAAGCCGTACCCGCCATGGATGCGGAAGGCGTCCTCGACGACCTCCTTGCAGTATTCGGAGGCGAGGTACTTCGCCATCCCTGCTTCGAGGTCGTTTCGTTCCCCAGAGTCCTTTTTGCGTGCTGCGTTCACCATCATGGCATGGGCGGCCTCGACCTTGGTAGCCATCTCGGCCAGCTTGAACTGAATCGCCTGGTGCTGGGCGATCGCCTTGCCGAAAGTGTGACGTTGCTGGGCATAAGAGACACCCAGTTCGAAAGCACGCTGCGCGACACCGCAACCACGGGCCGCCACGTTCACGCGGCCGACCTCGACGCCGTCCATCATTTGGTAAAACCCTCGGCCGGTGACCCCGCCGAGCACGCGATTGGCCGGAATGCGCAGTCCGTCCATGATGAGTTCGGTCGTGTCGACGCCCTTGTAACCCATCTTGTCGATCTTCCCGGGGATCGTGAGGCCGGGGCGGACCTCTCCGAAGCCGGGCTCCTTCTCGACGAGGAAGGTCGTCATCGACTTGTGGGGGGCCGTGCCCTCCGGGTGTCCTTCGTCACTTCGGACGAGAACGGCCACCAGCGTTGACGTGCCGCCGTTCGTCAGCCACATCTTCTGGCCGTTCAGGACGTACTCGTCGCCGTCCTTGACCGCCTTCGACGTGATCGCCGACACGTCCGAGCCGAGGCCCGGCTCCGACATCGAGAAGGCGCCGCGCGTCTCGCCGGCCGCCATCCGCGGAAGGAAGTACTCCTTCTGCTCCTGGGTGCCGTGCTGCTTGAGCATGTACGCCACGATGAAGTGCGTGTTGATGATGCCGGAGACCGACATCCAGCCGCGGGCGATCTCCTCCACGCACAGCGCGTAGGTGAGCAGCGACTCGCCCAGGCCCCCGTACTCCTCGGGGATCATCAGGCCGAAGACGCCGAGCTCCTTGAGCCCGTCGACGATCTGCTGCGGGTACTCGTCGCGGTGCTCCAGCTCCGTCGCGACCGGGATGATCTCCTTGTCGACGAAGTCCCGGACCGTGGCGAGGATCTCCTGCTGGACATCGGTCAGACCGTGGGTCTGGGCGAGTCGCGCCATGACTACTTCCCCTGTTCCTTGAGCTCGGGGCGGCCGGGCTGCTCGCCGCCGCGCTCCTTGATGTACGTCTCGGTGGGGACCATCACCTTGCGGCGGAAGACGCACACGAGGGTGCCGTCCTGCTTGTAGCCCTTGGTCTCGACGTAGACGATGCCGCGGTCGTTCTTCGACTTCGACGGGGTCTTGTCGAGGACCGTCGTCTCGCCGTAGATCGTGTCGCCGTGGAAGGTCGGCGCCACGTGCCGCAGCGACTCGATCTCCAGGTTGGCGATGGCCTTGCCGGAGACGTCCGGCACGGACATGCCGAGCAGCAGCGAGTAGATGTAATTGCCGACGACGACGTTCTTGCCGAAGTCCGTCGTGTTCTCGGCGTAATTCACATCCATGTGCAGCGGATGGTGGTTCATGGTGAGCAGACAGAAGAGGTGGTCGTCGTACTCGGTGACCGTCTTTCCGGGCCAGTGCTTGTAGACGGCACCGACTTCGAACTCTTCGTAGGTACGGCCGAACTGCATCGGACTCAGGCCTCCGGGATCTCGAACTTGCTGGTGCGCTGCATGCCGGCGGCGCGGCCCTTGCCGGAGATGACCAGGGCCATCTTGCGGGAGGCCTCGTCGATCATCTCGTCGCCGAGCATCGCGGAGCCCTTCTTCCCGCCGGCCTCGGAGGTGTAGTAGTCGTACGCGTCGAGGATCAGCTCGGCGTGGTCGTAGTCCTCCTGCGAGGGCGAGAAGATCTCGTTCGCGGCGGCGACCTGGTCCGGGTGCAGCACCCACTTGCCGTCGAAGCCCAGGGCCGCGGCGCGCTGCGCGACCGCCTTGTAGCCCTCCTGGTTGCGGATCTGCAGGTAGGGGCCGTCGATCGCCTGGAGGTTGTGGGCGCGGGCCGCCATCAGGATGCTCATCAGGATGTGGTGGTACGCGTCGGCCGGGTAGCCGGGCGGCTGCTCGCCGACGACGAGGGACTTCATGTTGATGGAGGCCATGAAGTCGGCCGGGCCGAAGATGATCGTCTCGACGCGCTGGGAGGCCTGCGCGATGGCGTTGACGTTGGTCAGGCCCTGGGCGTTCTCGATCTGCGCCTCGATGCCGATCTTGCCGACCTCGAAGCCCATGGTCTTCTCGATCTGGGTGAGCAGCAGGTCGAGGGCGACGATCTGCTGGGCGTCCTGGACCTTCGGCAGCATGATGCAGTCGAGGTTCTGGCCGGCGCCCTCGACGACCGTGACGACGTCGCGGTAGGTCCAGTGGGTCGTCCAGTCGTTGACGCGGACCACACGGGTCTTGCCGGTCCAGTCGCCCTCGTTCAGGAACTTCACGATGGTGTGCCGGGCCTCGGGCTTGGCCAGCGGGGCGCACGCGTCCTCCAGGTCCAGGAAGACCTGGTCGGCCGCGAGGCCCTGGGCCTTCTCCAGGAAGCGCGGGTTGGAGCCGGGGACCGCGAGGCACGAGCGGCGGGGGCGGAGCCGGTTCACAGGGCTGGTCATGCGAGGACCTCCGTACTTTCCAGGGGGCTGAGCTTGTTCGCTTGGCGGATCTCGTCGACGATACGGCCGATGATCTCCGTGATACCGAAGTCCTTCGGTGTGAAGACGGCGGCGACACCCGCGCGCTTCAGTTCTGCGGCGTCGGCGTTCGGGATGATCCCGCCGACGATGACCGGGATGTCCGTCGCGCCCGCCTCGCGGAGGCGGTCGAGGACGTCGGGGACCAGCGCGGAGTGCGAGCCGGAGAGGATGGACAGCCCCACGCAGTGCACGTCCTCCGCCAGGGCGGCGTCGACGATCTGCTCGGGGGTCAGCCGGATGCCCTGGTAGACCACCTCGAAACCGGCGTCACGCGCGCGTACGGCGATCTGCTCGGCCCCGTTGGAGTGCCCGTCCAGGCCCGGCTTGCCGACGAGCAGCCGCAGCCGCCCGACGTTCAGGTCCTCGGCCGTCCGGGCCACCTTGTCGCGGACCAGGGCGAGCGGCGTGCCCGCCTCGGCCGTCACGGCCACCGGTGCGGAGGAGACGCCCGTCGGGGCGCGGAACTCGCCGAACACCTCGCGCAGGGCCCCGGCCCACTCGCCGGTGGTGACCCCGGCGCGGGCGCACTCCAGGGTGGCCTCCATGAGGTTCTCCGTGCCCTTGGCGGCCTCCTTGAGGCGCTCCAGGGCCTTGCAGGGCCGCGGGTGGTTGAACGGCGGCTGGTAGCGGTTGTCGCGCCAGGTCTTCATCGAGCCGACGACCCGGGCCTCGACCGCGGGGTCCACCGTCATGATCGCGGTGTCCAGGTCGGCCGTGAGGGGGTTCTCCTCGGTCGACTGGAAGATGTTGACGCCGACGATCTTGTCCTCGCCGGCCTCGATCCGGGCGCGCCGCTCGGCGTGCGAGGAGACCAGCTGCGACTTGAGGTAGCCGGACTCGACGGCCGCCATCGCGCCGCCCATCTCCTGGATCCGGTCGATCTCGGCCAGGCACTCCTCGACCAGGGCGTCCACCTTGGCCTCGATGACGTGCGAGCCGGCGAAGATGTCGTCGTACTCCAGCAGGTCGGACTCGTGGGCGAGGACCTGCTGGATGCGGAGCGACCACTGCTGGTCCCAGGGCCGGGGGAGGCCGAGGGCCTCGTTCCAGGCCGGGAGCTGCACGGCACGCGCGCGGGCGTCCTTGGAGAGGGTGACGGCCAGCATCTCCAGGACGATCCGCTGGACGTTGTTCTCCGGCTGGGCCTCGGTCAGGCCGAGCGAGTTGACCTGGACGCCGTAGCGGAACCGGCGCTGCTTGGCGTTCTCGATGCCGTACCGCTCAAGGGTGATCTTGTCCCAGATGCGGCCGAAGGCGCGCATCTTGCACATCTCCTCGATGAAGCGGACGCCCGCGTTCACGAAGAAGGAGATGCGGGCGACGACCTCGCCGAACCGCTCCTCGGGCACCTGGCCCGAGTCGCGGACGGAGTCGAGGACGGCGATCGCGGTGGCCATCGCGTACGAGATCTCCTGGACCGGCGTGGCCCCGGCCTCCTGCAGGTGGTAGCTGCAGATGTTGATCGGGTTCCACTTCGGGATGTGGTTGACCGTGTACGCGATCATGTCCGTCGTGAGGCGGAGCGAGGGGCCGGGCGGGAAGACGTGCGTCCCGCGCGACAGGTACTCCTTCACGATGTCGTTCTGGGTGGTGCCCTGGAGCTGGGTGATGTCAGCACCCTGCTCCTCGGCGGCCACCTGGTAGAGCGCCAGCAGCCACATGGCGGTGGCGTTGATGGTCATCGAGGTGTTCATCTGCTCCAGGGGGATGTCCTGGAACAGCCGGCGCATGTCACCGAGGTGCGAGACGGGGACGCCGACCCGGCCTACCTCGCCGCGGGCGAGGATGTGGTCGGGGTCGTACCCGGTCTGCGTCGGCAGGTCGAACGCGACCGAGAGGCCGGTCTGACCCTTGGCGAGGTTGCGCCGGTACAGCTCGTTGGACGCCTCGGCGGTCGAGTGACCGGCGTACGTCCGCATGAGCCACGGCCGGTCCTTCTGGCGCTCTGTCATCTTCGGGACCTCAGATGTTCCGGAAGCGGTTGATGGCGTCGATGTGCTGGGCCCGGAGCTCCGGGTTGCTGACGCCCAGGCCCTCCTGCGGGGCGAGGGCGAGGACGCCGACCTTGCCCTGGTGCAGGTTGCGGTGGACGTCGTAGGCGGCCTGGCCGGTCTCCTCCAGGGAGTAGACCTTCGACAGGGTGGGGTGGATCTTGCCCTTGGCGATCAGGCGGTTGGCCTCCCACGCCTCGCGGTAGTTGGCGAAGTGCGAGCCGATGATCCGCTTCAGCGACATCCACAGGTAGCGGTTGTCGTACTGGTGCATGTAGCCCGAGGTCGAGGCGCAGGTGGTGATGGTGCCGCCCTTGCGGGTGACGTACACGGAGGCGCCGAAGGTCTCGCGGCCCGGGTGCTCGAAGACGATGTCGATGTCCTCGCCGCCGGTCAGCTCACGGATCTTGGAGCCGAAGCGCTTCCACTCGCGCGGGTCCTGGGTGTTCTCGTCCTTCCAGAACTTGTAGCCCTCGGCGTTGCGGTCGATGACCGCCTCGGCGCCCATCGACCGGCAGATGTCGGCCTTCTCGGGGGAGGAGACGACACAGATCGGGTTGGCGCCGCCGGCCAGGGCGAACTGCGTGGCGTACGAGCCGAGTCCGCCGCTCGCGCCCCAGATGAGGACGTTGTCGCCCTGCTTCATGCCGGCGCCGTTGTTGGAGACCAGCTGGCGGTAGGCGGTGGAGTTGACGAGGCCGGGGGCCGCCGCCTCCTCCCAGCTCAGGTGGCCGGGCTTCGGCATCAGCTGGTTGGACTTGACGAGGGCGACCTCGGCGAGGCCGCCGAAGTTGGTCTCGAAGCCCCAGATGCGCTGCTCGGGGTCGAGCATCGTGTCGTTGTGGCCGTCCGAGGACTCCAGCTCGACCGAGAGGCAGTGCGCGACGACCTCGTCGCCGGGCTTCCAGGAGTTGACGCCCGGGCCGGTGCGCAGGACGACGCCCGCGAGGTCGGAGCCGATGACGTGGTACGGCAGGTCGTGGCGCTTGGTGAGCTCGGAGAGGCGCCCGTAGCGCTCCAGGAAGCCGAAGGTCGAGACGGGCTCGAAGATCGAGGTCCAGACCGAGTTGTAGTTGACGGAGCTCGCCATGACGGCAACGAGGGCCTCGCCCGGGCCGAGCTCGGGGAGCGCGACGTCGTCGAGGTGGAGCGACTTGCGGGGGTCCTTGTCGCGACTGGCGACCCCGGCGAACATCTCCGCCTCGTCCTTGTGGACGGTGACGGCCCGGTACGACTCGGGGAGCTTGATGTTCGCGAAGTCGGCGGACGTGGAGTCCGGCGACTGGATCGCGTCCAGGATTTCCTTCACGGGTTGCCTCCGGCGGTGAGCGTCCTGAGGGAGGGACGCCTGGGGGTTACGGCGGGGAAGTGCTGCTGTGGAGGTGTGCCGTCGGTTCGGCTGGGTGGTGCGGTGGCGGCGCTGTGTGGTGGAGCGCGAGGGTGCCTGTGACGCAGGCGTCCGGGCGCACGAGCCGTCGGCTTGTGGGGACAGCCGGCGAACGAGGTGATCTCTGCTCGCCGGCCGCCCGGACAACATCAACGTATGGCACGCCGTGTCACCTGACAAGGCACTGCGTGCCAACAATTTCACTCAGATGCAATCTGCCCGTCACGGATGAGCGATGATCGATCGAAATGGCCGGTGAGCTGCGGGAACGCGAAGAGGGCCGCCCCCGGAATCCGGGGGCGGCCCTCTCGCTGGAAGGTCGGGAAGGTGTCGGGGGCGGGGCTCAGGACTTGGTGAGCGCCTGCTGGATGGTCCGCATGACCTCGTCCAGCGGAGCGTCCGTACGGGCCACGGCGACCACGACGTCGCCCGTCGTGGACGCGGTCGCGGCGACCGGCTGCTCCGGCGCCGGCTCGGCCGGTACGGGGGCGGTGGTGCTCCCGGCGGGCGCCGGGCGGGCACCTATGCCGGTGCCGAAGGTCTCCCGGACGATCGCGAAGGCGTGGTCGAGCTGGGCCTCCACATCGCCCTCGCCGCCCGCCCGCAGCCAGCGGCGCAGCACATGGTTGTGGGCGGTGACGACCGCCGACGCGGCCACCTCGGCGAGCAGCGGGTCGTCGTTGCCGTCGTGGTGGTCCCGCTCGTCGAAGTGCCCGAGCAGATAGCGGGTGAAGAGACGCTCGTAGCGGGCCACCGAGGCGATCTCCCGCTCCCGCAGCGTCGGCACCTCACGGGTGAGCCGGTAGCGCTCCACGGAGACCGCGGGGGACCCCGCGTACATCTTCATGACTTCCTTGATGCCCCGGCACACCGTGTCGAGCGGGTGCTCGTGCGGCGGGGCGGCGTTCAGCACCGCCTCCGCCCGTACGAGGGTGTCGTCGTGGTCCGGGAAGATCGCCTCTTCCTTGGACCGGAAGTGCCGGAAGAACGTCCGCCGCGCGACCCCGGCCGTGGCCGCGATCTCGTCGACGGTCGTCGCCTCGTACCCCTTGGTCGCGAAGAGCTCCATCGCCGCGGCGGCGAGCTCCCGGCGCATCTTGAGCCGCTGCGCGGCGGCACGAGTGCCCGCCGTGCTCTCCGGAGCATCGGACGGGGACGTGGCACGGGGTGTCTTCGCGGCCTTGGGCATGGTCCGAACGTACTGCATCGGAGTGGGAGTGTGCCCAGGTGGGGGCGGGGAGACCCCCGGGTCACCGACGGTGCCCGGGGGACTCAGCAGACCGCCCCAGCCGGCGGTGCGGGGCTCAGCGTCGGGCATATTCGCGGAAGCCGCGACCCGTCTTGCGGCCGAGGCAGCCCGCCGCCACCAGGTGCTCCAGGAGCGGCGCGGGGGCCAGGCCCGGGTCGCGGAACTCGCGGTGCAGCACCTGCTCGATCGCGAGCGAGACGTCCAGGCCGACCACGTCGAGCAGCTCGAACGGGCCCATCGGGTAGCCGCCGCCCAGCTTCATCGCGGCGTCGATGTCGTCCAGGGTGGCGTAGTGCTCCTGGACCATCTTGATCGCGTTGTTCAGGTACGGGAAGAGCAGCGCGTTCACGATGAAGCCGGCGCGGTCGCCGCAGTCCACCGGGTGCTTCCTGATCTTCGAGGTGACCTCGCGGACGGTGGCGTGGACGTCGTCGCCGGTCAGGACCGTACGGACGATCTCGACCAGCTTCATCGCCGGGGCCGGGTTGAAGAAGTGCATCCCGATGACGTCCTGCGGGCGCGTGGTGGCCCGGGCGCAGGCGATGACCGGCAGCGAGGAGGTCGTGGTGGCGAGCACGGCGCCCGGCTTGCAGATCTTGTCGAGCCGCGCGAACAGCTCCTGCTTGATCTCCAGGTCCTCGGCGACCGCCTCGACGGCCAGGTCGACCTCGGCGAAGGCGTCGAGCGAGCCGGCCGCGGTGATCAGGGCCAGCGTCTCGTCGCGGGCCTCGCCCGTCATCCGGCCCTTGTCGACGGAGCGGGCCAGGGACTTGGCGATCCGCGCCTTGGCCGTGTCCGCCTTCTCCTGGGAGCGGGCGGCGAGCACGACCGCGTACCCGGCCTTGGCGAAGACCTCGGCGATGCCGGAGGCCATCGTGCCCGAGCCGGCGACGCCGACCGAACGGACCTCGCGGCCGGCGCCGGCGCCGGCGGAGGTGAGCGGGGTCAGCGCGTCGCGCACGACCTCGCCGGAGCCCGGCGCCTCGTACGTGTAGAAGCCGCGGCCCGCCTTGCGGCCGGTCAGCCCGGCCTCGCTGAGCTGCTTGAGGATCGGGGCGGGGGCGTGCAGCCGGTCGTGCGAGGCCGCGTACATGGCCTCCAGGACCGTACGGGCCGTGTCGACGCCGATCAGGTCGAGCAGCGCCAGCGGGCCCATCGGCAGGCCGCAGCCCAGCTTCATCGCCGCGTCGATGTCCTCGCGGGAGGCGTACTTGGCCTCGTACATGGCGGCGGCCTGGTTCAGGTAGCCGAAGAGCAGCCCGTCCGCGATGAAACCGGCCCGGTCGCCGACCGCGACCGGCTCCTTGCCGAGGTCCTGCGCGAGGCGCGTCACGGCGTCCACGGCGCGCGGGTCGGTCAGCACGGAGGAGACGACCTCGACCAGCTTCATGGCCTGGACCGGCGCGAAGAAGTGCAGGCCCAGGACCCGCTCGGGGTGCGCCGAGTCGGCGGCGAGCCGGGTCACGGAGAGGGCGTTCGTGCCGGTGGCCAGGATCGCGTCGGGCCGGACGATCCCGTCCAGGGCCCGGAAGACCTCCTGCTTCGCCTCGTACGACTCGGGCACGACCTCGATCACGAGGTCCGCCTCGGCGGCCGCCTGGAGGTCGGAGAAGGTACGGAAGCGGGCCAGGACGTCCTGCCGCTCCTCCTCGGTGATCCGCTCGCGGGCCACCGCACGGGCGGTGGAGGCCTCCAGGGCCGCGACGGCCTGGGCTGCGGCGGTGTCGCTGATGTCGATGCCGATGACCTCGCGGCCGGCCCGGGCGAGGACGTCGGCGATGCCCGCGCCCATGGTGCCGAGACCGACGACGGCGATGGTGGAGAGAGGGGTGTCCATCAGGGGACTCCAGAGGAAGAGTGACGACTGAGGGCAGTGCGCGCACGAAAGGGGCGCGGGAAAGAGCGAGGGCGATGCCCGGAAAAAGAGGGCCGTGCCCTGGGAAAAGGAGCGACGGACTCTGTCCCGGAGTCACGTCGAAACTGCCGAACCGACAAGCGAACACAACGGCTGCGTCACCAGGCCGTCGTGCGAAGTGCGGGTGGTGCCCGCTCACCTGAGACTAACCGGCCGGTAACGAGCGCGCCAGTCCCGGGAAGTTGGGAAAGTGTGATCTGGATCGCGGATAGGGTCGGATTCATGGAAATCTCCGAGGACCCGGAATTCTGCTCGATGATCGATCGATTGCGGGACGAGATCGAGAATGAGACCGGAGAAGTCCCGGCGGCATTCACGGAACTCGCCGCGACGGAGGATCGCGAGGAACTGCACCGCGTCCTCACCGCGCCCGGACAGCCGCTCTGGGCCCGGGAGATCGCCGCCTACGTCCTCGGCGTCGCGGGCGACCCGCGCGCCTTCGAGGCCCTCGTCCTCCTCCTCAACCACCGCGACCCGGAGCGCTGTGTCACCGCCGCCCACGCCCTGGTCCGGCTGGGCGACCCGCGCACCGCGCGCGCGGCGGCCGCCCTCGCCACCAACGAACTCCGGATCGCCTACGCCCTGCTGCCGGTCCGGCTGCTCGCCGAGCTCAGCGCGCCCGAGTCCGTCCCGGCCCTGATCACCGTCCTCGGACGGCGGCTTCGGGCCGACGACCCCCACTGGCGCGTCGGCCTCGCCTGCGTCGAGGGCCTCGGCGCCCTCGGCGACCCCCGCGCCCGCCCGGCGTTGGAGGCGGCGCTCCCGCACCCCCGGCTGGGCGCCGAGGCCCAGCGGTCACTGACCCGGCTCGACCCGGCCGGCTGACGTCGAGCCGGGGCGCGTCCCGGCCGGGCGCAGGGTGCCGACCGCCGCGAGGACCGGCGGGACCGCGGCGAGCGCGAAGCACACGGGCAGCGGCAGACTGCCCACCAGGAATCCCGCACCGGCCGTCGCCCCCGTGGTGCCGGCGTTGAAAGAGGTGTTGACCCAGGCCCCGGCGCGGGTGCGCCGCCCCGCGTCCACGGACTCGTCGGCGAGGAGATAGGCGCTCGTGATCGCCGGCGCCAGGAACAGACCGCCGAGCGCCATCCAGCCGACCAGCGCGTACGGATGCGGGGAGAGCCCCGCCACCCCGAGGACCGCACCGAGTCCGAGGGCCAGGGCCGACAGCCGTACGGCGGTGGACACCCGCCACGGCACGGCGCCGTACACCAGCCCGCCGACGGCGCTGCCCGCCGACAGGGCCGCCATCGCCCACGCCACCGCCCCGGGGCGGTGGTGTGCGTCGGCGAACGCGATCACGAGGAGTTCGACGGCGCCCAGACACGCGCCGACCGCGGCCGACACGCCCGCCGCCCTGAGCACCCCGGCACTCGGCATGCCAGCCCGGCCCGCCGCCTTCTCCGGCGTCCCGGGCTCCCGCTCCCCGGTCCCGCCCCGCACCGCCGGCGAGGTGACGAGCGCGAGCGTGCCGGTCAGGATCAGCCCGGCGCTCACCACGAGCCCGGCCGGCGCCGACGCGTACCCCACGAGCAGTCCCACCAGCAACGGGCCCGTGACGAAGAGGAGTTCCTCCGCCACCGTGTCCAGGCTGTACGCGCGCCGCAGCAGGTCCCGGTCGGTCAGCATCCCGCTCAGCAGCGCCCGCGTCACCGGGCCGAGCGGCGGGGTCAGGGCTCCCGCGCCGCAGGCCAGGACCATCAGGGCGAGGGCCGGCGTCGCCGGCCGGGCCGTCGCCACCGCGAGCGCGACGAGCAGCAGGGCGTACGCGGTGGCCAGCGGTATCAGAGCCCGGCGCGGCCCGAAGCGGTCGATCAGGGCCGCCCGCGCGGGCGACAGCACGACACCGGTCAGCCCGAACGCGGCCATGACCGTGCCGGCCGCGGCGTACGAACCGGTACTGCCCGTGACGGAGAGGATCAGGGAGAGCGGGGCGGTGCCGTACGACAGCCGCCCCAGGAGAGCCGCCCCGAAGGTGCGGCGGGCGTGCGGGGTCCTCAGCACCGCCGCGTACGTGGGCGCGGGGGAGTGGACAGGGGAGGTCGCGGACATGACGGAGTTCCTCGAAGAGGGCACCGGGCGTGGGCCTGCGGCGCCTGGGCGTGCGGGGACGGCGGGACACCGGGCCCGGCTGGGCACGGTCGTCGGATCGCCGACTCCTACGCACGGAAGAGGAACATGCGCGTCAACGTAGCAGACGGAGCTCCGCCCCGGTCTCGCCCGCTGCCGCGGCCTGCTCCGGTATCAGCGCGAAGGCCTCGATCTCCACGAGGAGTTCCGGGCGGACGAGGGCGGAGACCTGGACCGCCGAGCTCGCCGGCAGGGGCGCGCCCGCGAAGTGGGCGTCCCGGGCGTCCCGTACCGCCGGGAGGTGGGCCACGTCCGTGACGAAGTACGTCAGCTTCACGACGTCCCCGAAGCCCGCGCCGGCCGCCGCGAGGCAGCGCTCCAGGTTGGCGAAGACCTGGTGGGCCTGGGCCACCGCGTCGCCCTCCCCGACGACCGCCCCGGAGGCGTCGAGGGCGCACTGTCCGGAGATCGCCACGAACCGCCCCGTGCCCCACACGACGTGGCTGTACTGGGGGCTGGGTGCGAGGCCGTCGGGGGCGGGCACGTGGGTGAGGTGGCTCGTCATGCCCCACATCCTCGCGCACACCACTGACAGTGCCCGCCACCCCTTGCGGGGCGCGGGCACCGTGGGGGCCCGGAAGGCCGTCAGCGGACGTGGCCCAGGAGGCCGTGGAGGGCGACGCCCGCCGGTTCCGCGCGTACGGCGCCGGCCCGCTTGCCGGACTTCTCCGGGGTCGCCGGCGCGGCCGCGGTCACGGGCTCCGGCTCGGGCTCGGGGAGCGCGGCGCAGACCGCGTCCACCTCGGCATCGCCCTCGCCGCGCGGGACCTTGCCCGTGGCGAGGTAGGCGGCCAGGTGCTCGTCGAGGCAGTCGTTCCCGCCGAGGGTCACCCCGTGGTTCCCGCCGCCCTCCTCGACGACGAGGCTGGAGCCGCGGATCAGCCGGTGCAGGGCCGCCCCGCCCTCGTACGGCGTGGCCGCGTCGTCCGTGGCCTGGAGGATGAGGACCGGCGGCACCTGGTCGTTGGTGACGTCCGGCGGGGTCAGGGACTCCACCGGCCAGAAGGCGCAGGGCGCGTTGTACCAGGCGTTGTTCCAGGTGGAGAACGGCGCCTTCGCGTGCACGTCCCAGCTGTCCTTGCGCCACACGTTCCAGTCGCGGGGCCAGCCCGCGTCCCGGCACTGCACGCTCGTGTAGACCGAGTAGCCGTTGTCGGCGGCCGCGTCGGCCTCCCCGTACCGCTCGTACGCCTCCTTCAGCGGCGCCGGGTCCGCGTCGTTGACGTACGCCGCGAAGGCGCTCGCGAGGCGGGGCCAGTAGCCGTTGTAGTACCCGCCCGGCAGGAAGGTGTCCTCCAGCTCGCCGGGCCCGACCTTGCCGCCGGCCGGCGTCTCGCGCAGCGCGTCCCGCATCCGGTACCAGGCGGCCTCGACCGCCGCCGGGTCGGTGCCCAGCTTGTACACGGCGTTCTGCCGGGCCACCCAGGCCATGAAGTCCTTGTGTCGGCTGTCGAAGGCGTAGTCCTGCGCGATGTTGTCCTCGTACCAGACGCCGTGCGGGTTCACGACGGAGTCGAGCGCCATCCGCCGCACCCGGTCCGGGTACAGGCGCGCGTACACCGAGCCCAGGTAGGTGCCGTACGAGTAGCCGAGGTAGTTGATCTTCGGTGCGCCGAGCGCGTTGCGGATCGCGTCCAGGTCGCGGGCGGTGCTCACGGTGTCGATGTACGGCAGCACGTCCGCGTACTTCTTGCCGCAGGCCTCGGCGAAGGACTGCGCCCGCTCGATCGCCGCCCGCTCGGCCGCGGCCCCGTTCGGCACCGAGTCCGCCCGCACGGGCGCGAAGTGGCCGGGCTTGCAGTCGAGCGCGGGCTCGCTCTTGCCGACCCCGCGCGGGTCGAAGCCGATCACGTCGTACTCGGCGGCCACCTTCGGGGGCAGCGAGGCCGCCACGTACCCGGCCATGCCGCGCCCGCTGCCGCCGGGCCCGCCCGGGTTCACGAGCAGCGGGCCCTGGAAGGTCTTCGCGGTGTGCGGGACCCGGGTGAGGGCGAGGGTGACCTTCCGTCCGGCCGGGTCGTCGTGGTTGAGCGGCACCTTCAGGGTGGCGCACTGGAGCCTGGGGTACGCCTTCGTGGCGCAGTCCGTCCAGGCGAGCGGGGGGAGCGGTCGGGGGGTCGGTTCACCGGCGCCCGCGGGGGCGGCGGGCAGGACGGTGACCGTCCCGGCGACCAGCGCTCCAGCGGCGATCAGCATTCCTGCGCGTGGGGTCATAGGGCGTTTGTGTCCCGAACCGGCGCGGAGGGGACCTGTTTCGCCGAGAGTTGACCCGAACGGAGGCGGATCCGACGGCGTGTCAGGTGACCGGTCCGACGATCGGAAGAACCCTCAGAGCAGGGTGAGCTGCTCGGGGGCCGCCGCCAGGGACGGTTCCTCCGGTACGGGGATGCGGCGCGCCGCTCCCCGGTGGGCGGGTCCGATGCCGAACTCGGCGGCCAGCTCGTGCACCTGACGGGTGATCCGGCGCTGGTACCAGGTCGGCGCGTAGGCCCCGTCCGCGTACATCCGCTCGTACCGCCGCACCAGGCCCGGGTGGTGGCGGCGAAGCCAGGCCATGAACCACTCCCGGGCGCCCGGCCGCAGGTGCAGGACGAGCGGGGTGACCGAGCTCGCGCCGGCCTCGGCGATCGCGCGGACCGTCGCGCGCAGCTGCTCGGGCCGGTCGCCGAGGAAGGGCACCACGGGAGCCATCAGGACCCCGCAGTCGATGCCGTGCTCACCGAGGGTGCGGACGACGTCGAGGCGCCGCTGCGGCGAGGGGGTGCCGGGCTCGATCGTCCGCCAGAGCTCCTGGTCGGTGAAGCCGACGGAGACGGAGATGCCGACCTCGGTGACCCGGGCGGCCTCGGTGAGGAGCTCCAGGTCGCGGAGGATCAGGGTGCCCTTCGTGAGGATCGAGAAGGGGTTCGCCCGGTCCCGCAGCGCCGTGAGGATGCCCGGCATCAGCCGGTAGCGGCCCTCGGCGCGCTGGTAGCAGTCGACATTGGTGCCCATGGCGATGTGCGCGCCCTGCCAGCGCGCGGAGGCCAGCTGCCGGGCGAGCAGCTCCGGGGCGTTGATCTTGACGACGATCTGGGAGTCGAAGCCGAGTCCGGTGTCGAGGTCGAGATAGCTGTGGGTCTTGCGGGCGAAGCAGTACACACACGCGTGCGTGCAGCCCCGGTACGGGTTGACCGTCCACTCGAACGGCATCCGGGAGGCGCCGGGCACCCGGTTCAGGATCGAGCGGGCCCGGACCTCGTGGAAGGTGATGCCCCGGAACTCGGGGGTGTCGAAGGTGCGGGTGGTGACCGCGTCCGTGCCGAACAGGGCGATGTCGGCGGGGGCGGCGGGGGTGTCGCCCAGATTGTCCCAGCGCATGGACGCCTCCTCGGTGGCTCTGACTCGGCCGTTCGCTCAGAATAGAACACATGTTCCCTTGATCGTTGCAACCCGGATTTCGCCCGCCGGAGCCCACGTGGTTCGCTTGGCCCACACCCCTGAGGAACCACAAGCTGGAGGAAGTCCATGGCGCAGGTCGAGGCCACCACCGAACGGATCATCGCCGCCGACGCGGAGACGGTGTTCGACGCGCTGGCCGACTACAGCGGTACGCGCGCGAAGGTGCTCCCCGAGCACTTCAGCGAGTACGAGGTGCGCGAGGGCGGCGACGGCGAGGGCACCCTCGTCCACTGGAAGCTCCAGGCCACCAGCAAGCGCGTCCGCGACTGCCTCCTGGAGGTCACCGAGCCCACCGACGGGCAGCTCGTCGAGAAGGACCGCAACTCCTCCATGGTCACCACCTGGACCGTGACCCCCGCCGGCGAGGGCAAGTCCCGCGCCGTCGTGACCACCGTCTGGAACGGCGCCGGCGGCATCGGCGGCTTCTTCGAGAAGACGTTCGCGCCCAAGGGTCTCGGCCGCATCTACGACGCCCTGCTCGCCAAGCTGGCGGACGAGGTCGAGAAGTAACGCCCGGAGCGTTCACCGATTCGAGTGGATCGCCCGCACCCCCCGTACCCGCGCGACCGCGTACCGGGGGCGCGGGCCTTCTCGTAAACGCGCTGATGAGCGACCCAAGTGCGCCGTAGTGCAGGGACGTTCACCCGCCCGCGCGCCACCGTCCTCCCGTACCGCCCGACTTGCTCCCCCTTCGCGCGCAATGCGAAGAATGGCGCGGCGCAGACGCCGTGACGAGGGGAGCAGACACGTGGGTGCGATCACGATCGTGAAAGGCGTCGAGGACGCCACGGGGGAAGCGGAACCCCTGGACCCCCCGCCCGCCGACCCCGCCCCACCGGCCGGCCCGGGACCCGCCGGCCTCGACCCCCGCCGCGTCCGGCTCGTCTTCTGCGGCCTCATGCTCGCGCTGCTCCTGGCCGCGCTGGAGCAGATGATCGTCGCCACCGCCCTGCCGAAGATCGTCGGCGAACTCCAGGGCCTGGACCGGATGTCCTGGGCGATCACCGCCTACCTGCTGACCTCCACCATCGGCCTGCCGGTCTACGGGAAGCTCGGCGACCTCCTCGGCCGCAAGGGCGTCTTCCTCTTCGCGATCGTCGTCTTCGTCATCGGCTCCGGCCTCGCCGGCTGGTCCCGCACGATGGACCAGCTCATCGCCTTCCGCGCCATCCAGGGCATCGGTGCCGGCGGCCTCATGATCGGCGTCCAGGCGATCATCGCCGACATCGTCCCCGCCCGGGAACGCGGCCGCTACATGGGCCTGATCGGCGCCGCCTTCGGCCTCGCCTCCGTCGCGGGTCCGCTGCTCGGCGGCTTCTTCACCGACCACGTCTCCTGGCGCTGGTGCTTCTACTTCAACGTGCCCTTCGGGCTCCTCACCCTCGCCGTCGTCGCCGCCGTCCTCAAGCTCCCGAAGCCCACCGCACGCGCGCGCCTCGACGTCCTCGGCGCCCTGCTCCTCGCCGCCGCCTCCACCTGCCTCGTCCTGCTGACCAGCTGGGGCGGCACCGAGTACGCCTGGGACTCCCGGGTCATCCTCGGCCTGGCCTGCGGAGCCGCCGCAACGACCCTGCTCTTCCTGGTCGTCGAGCACTTCGCACCCGAACCCCTCATCCCGCTGCGGCTGTTCCGCGACTCCGTCTTCACCGTCACCGCCCTCGTCGGCGCCGTCGTCGGCATCGCGCTCTTCGGCGCCGCCAGCTACCTCCCCAGCTTCCTGCAGATGGTCGAGGGCGCCTCCGCCACCGAGTCCGGCCTCCTGATGCTGCCGCTCATGGGCGGCATCGTCATCGCCTCCGTCGTCTCCGGCCAGCTCATCAGCCGCACCGGCCACTACAAGATCTACCCGGTGATCGGTGGCGCCGTCTCCGTCCTCGGCATGTGGCTGCTCTCCCGCATGGACACCGACACCCCGCGCCTCCAGCACAGCCTCTGGCAGGCCGTCCTCGGCACCGGCATCGGCCTGGTCATGCCGGTGCTCGTGCTCGCCGTGCAGAACTCCGTCCGCCCCGCCGACCTCGGCACCGCCACCAGCGCCCACACCTACTTCCGCCAGATCGGCGGCAGCGTCGGCGCCGCCGTCTTCGGCACCCTCTTCGCCTCCCGGCTCGACGACGCCCTCGGCGACCGGCTCGCCGGCGTCCTCGCGCAGGGCGGCACCGTGTCACCGCCGCCCGCGGAATCGATCACTCCGGGGACCGTCCACAGCCTGCCGCCCGCCCTGCGCGACGCGTACATCCAGGCGTACGCGGACGCGATGCCGCGGATCTTCCTCTACCTCGTGCCGGTCCTCGTACTCGGCCTCGTCCTCGCCTTCTTCCTCAAGGAGAAACCGCTGGTGTCCCACCACAGCCCCCTCACCGAGGCCACCGACATCGCCTTCGAGACCGCCGCCCAGGCCGTGCCGCACGCCCGCCACGCCGCCCCCGCCCCGGCCGCCGTCACCCCCGCGCACTCCGGCGTGCCCGTCTGCGGCACCGTCCAGCACCACGACGGCAGCCGCGTCCCCCGCGCCGCGCTCACCCTCATCGACGTCCAGGGCCGGCAGATCGGCCGCGGCGCCAGCGGCGAGGACGGCCGGTACGCCCTCAGCGTCCCCGGCGGCGGCGCGTACGTGCTGATCGCGGCGGCCGGCGGCCACCAGCCGCAGGCCGTCTCCGTCACGGTCGGCGACCGGCCGGTGGAGCTCGACGTCGTCCTCGGCGGCGCCGGACGGCTCGCGGGCAGCGTCGTCACCGCCGACGGCACGCCCGTGCGTGACGCGGCCGTCACCCTCACCGACGTACGCGGCGAGGTCGTCGCCTCCACCCGCAGCGGACGCGAGGGCGGGTACGTCATCGGCGAGCTCGTCGCGGGCGAGTACACGCTCGCCGCCAGCGCCCCCGCCTTCCGGCCCGCCGCGCTCCCCGTGAGCGTCCAGTCCTCCCGCGAGACCCGCCAGGACATCGAACTGGCCGGCGGCGCGGTGCTGCGCGGCACCGTGCGGGCCGGGGGAGGGCGCCCCGTGGAGGACGCCCGGGTCACCCTCCTCGACGCCGCGGGCAACGTCGTCGACACCCTCACCACCGGCGCCGACGGCACCTTCCGCTTCATCGACCTGTCCTCCGGCGAGTACACGGTCATCGCCGCCGGGTACCCGCCCGTCGCCACCGTCCTCCAGGTGGCCGGCGGCGGCCGCACCGAGCGCGACCTCCAGCTCGGCCACGAGGACTGACCGGGGGCCTCAGGAGGTGGTCGTCGCCTTGCGCAGCGCGCTGATGCAGGTGCCGATCGCCTCCTGGAGGGCTTCGAGGCGCTGGAGCATGTCCGCCTCGTAGATGTCCTCCTCCATCACCTCGTCGAGCGTCAGCTCCTCGAAGACCTTCGTCGCCTTCTGCAGGCTGTTGTAGAACTTCGTCCGCCGCTCCTGGACGCGCAGCGCCGGATCCTCCTCGACCGCCTTGGCGACCAGGCCCTTCACCGTGTCGTAGGCCTCGCCGGCCCACTCGCCCGCCTCCTCCGAGTCGTCCAGCTCGTCGAGGAGCGACAGGTGCCGCTCGGCCTCGGCCCGCAGCTCGGCCGGCGCCTCCACGGTCTGCCCGGCGGGGGTCTTGATCTGGCCGTTCTCGACGATCTGGCGCACGTACCCGATGCGGTCGGCGGCCTTCGCCTCGTTCGCCACCGCCTTCTTCAGGTCGTCGGTACGGGCGAAGGCCCGGGCCATCTCCGTCTGGAGCGCCGGGTCCTCCTTCATCCGGTCGAGCAGCGCCCCGCGCGCGGCCTCCGCCGTCCCGGGGTCGGCGAGGATCGCCGCCCGCAGCGCCGTCGGGTTCTCCGCGACCTCCAGTGCCTTCGTCGGCCGGATGCCCTCGGCCTCGGCCGCCGCGGTGATCGCCTGACCGCGCACGGAGGACGCGCTGTTGCGGGAGGTGTAGTACGACAGCCAGACGTCCGCGTCCGGCAGCTCGATGTCCTCGCCCGGCACCAGGACCTCGAACTGCGGGACCAGACCATCGTCGGCCGCCATGTCCCAGGCCCTGTAGTACCGCATGACCCGCTCGGGCGAGCAACCCGCGAGCTCCGCGAAGGCCTTCGCGGAGACCTTCGTCCGGGCGGTCCCCTCGGCGGGCTGGCCGCCGGGACGGACGCTCCGGGCCACCTTCAGGGCGAAGGTCCAGCCACCGGTCCGCGCGTAGACCCCGAAGTCCTGGGCGTCACGGACGACGACGGGGTCGTGGTCCCGGGAGTCCCGCACGTCGTCCTCGTCCTGGGCGGCTTCGGCCCCCAGGGGCTCCTGGGGCTCGGGAGCCGACGGCTCCCAGAACTCCGGCTCCTCCGCCATCACGGGCCCGGCGGGCTCAGGAACGACGACGGGCTCGGTCTCGACGGGCGCGGATTCGGACGGGGTGAAGGCGATGGTCACCGAGAGCTCTCCGGAAGGTCGACAACGACAACTGCGGCCGACAGCCTATACGCACCCGTTGGCGATGTTTCGTCCGATTCGACGTCCGCCAAACGGGTGGCGCACCAGGCCGTCACCAGGACACCATGCCCCCATGACTCACGGAATCGAGCTCCACCCCGCGCGGTGAGCGCCTCGTACGAGCGCTCGACGCTCGCCCCCGCCCTGTCCGACCACGCCCGCCGCCTGCGCGGCGCGCCCGTCCCCCGGGGCGGCCACCCCCTCCCCGACTCCGCACGCACTCCGCGCCCCCGCGGCCCCGGCCCCCGCCACAGCGAGGCATGCGCCCGCGTGAAGGACGTCCTCCGCAGCCTGCTCGACACCCCCCGCGCCGACCCGGAAGCCGCCCTCGTGGCCACCGGGGTCCGCGACCGGACCGTCCTGCGGGCCGCCGCGACCCTCGACCACCCCGACGAACCGGCCGCCCGCGCTCTGGGCCGCCTCCTCGTCCGGACCGGGACCACCCTCGTCGGCGTGGCCGCCGGAATCGGGCTCCTGAGCGTCCTCGGCGAACCCGAGGACGTGCCGTACCTGCGCGACCTCGGGATGCTCGACGGACTGGACTCCGCCGCCGTCGAGGCCCTCGCACCGCTCGACCCGCAGGCGGCCGCGACGGTCGGCCTGGCCCACGGTGCGCGGGAGACCGGACTGCGCGCCCTCGCCGACGCCCTCGTCTCCGGCCGTACGAGCGACCTCCGAGCACTCGTCGTCGGAGTGCGGGCCGAGAGCCCCCGGGACGTCGGGCCCGGCCGGGCGCGGTGGATCGCGGAGGCCACCCGGCTCCCCGCACTCCTCCGGGCCCACCCCCGGGACCCCGAACTGCTCGCCCAGGCGGTGCTCCTGCTGACGCGGATGACGAGCCGCCGCGACTACGCGATCGCGCTGCTGCGGTACGGCGACGCCAGGGACCTGTACGAGGCGATCACCGCGCGCGTGGCCGGCGAGGCCCCGGCGACCGGCCTCGACCGCCGAGCCCGGCTGCTGTCCCTCGCCCTCGACCTCCACAGCGGCGCCTCGCACCTCCTCGACTGGCCGCCCGGCCGCCGCGAGCAGGTCCTCGGCGCCCTGCTCGCGGCCGTCGGGGAGCCGACGGAGCCGGACACGGAGCCGGACACGGAGGCCGACGCCGACCCGAGGACGCGGCGGCGGGCCGCGTGGATCCGCGCTACGGCACCCCGCCTCCGCGCCATCACCGCCCCGGCGGAGCCGTGCCCCGTGTCGCGGCTGCGGATCGAGGTCGCCGTCGCCGACCCCGGCGACCCGGACGCCGTCGAGACGCGCTTCCTGGTCGACGGCCGGCCCTTCGTGCCCTGGGCGTTCGGCCCCGGGCCCGGCGACGTGCCCGAACGGACCCTCGACACCGGCGCCCTGCGCGCCGGGGACGAGCCCCGTGAGGTCCGGCTCGCCGAGGCGTACTGCAGTGAGGGCTGCTGCGGCGCCCTCTACGTCACGGTGCGGCGCGAAGGGCGGTACGTCGTGTGGGGCGACTGGAGCCGGCCCGGGGCCCCGCGCGGCCTGCCCGACCTCCCCGTCCTCCGTTTCGACGCCGACGCGTACGACACGGAGGTCGCCCGCGCCGAGCAGGACCGGGGCTGGAGCTGGCCGGCCCGGGACACCGCCCGGCTGATCGCCCGAGGGCTGCGCGAGCGGCCGGAACTCCTCGCCCGCTGGGACCTGCGGCAGGGGTGGACGGGCACGGACTTCGGCGATCCGGACACCACCGTGATCACGTACGACGACCTGCCCCCGACCGCCGGCGGCGCGCCGGACGTGCAGCCGCGGCAGTACGTGTGGCTGCTCCCCGACGACGGCACCCCGCCCGAACAGCGGGCCGCCGCCGCGCTGCGCCGGTTCGCGGAGGAGGACCCGCGGCGGTATCCGGAACCGGCCCGGTGATCCGTACGGCCGTCCGGTGGGTGCCAGTGGTCCACTCCAACGGCGGTTATCCACAGGGGTGGTAGGGCGGCCGGGCGGCGCGTACGGTGCCAGGCATGAAGATCCTCATCAGCGCCGACATGGAGGGCGCGACCGGTGTGACCTGGCCCGCCGACGTGATGCCCGGCACGCCCCAGTGGGAGCGGTGCCGCGCGATGTTCACCTCCGACGTGAACGCCGCCGTGCTCGGCTTCTTCGACGGCGGCGCGGACGAGGTCCTCATCAACGAGGCGCACTCGACCATGCGGAACCTGCTCCTGGAGCAGCTCGACGAGCGGGCCGAGATGATCACCGGGCGACACAAGTCCCTGTCGATGGTCGAGGGCGTGCAGCACGGGGACGTCGACGGCATCGCCTTCGTCGGCTACCACACCGGCGCCGGTGCCGAGGGCGTCCTCGCGCACACCTACCTCGCCAACTCCATCACCGGGGTCTGGCTCAACGGCGAGCCGGCGAGCGAGGGCGTGCTCAACGCCCATGTGGTCGCGGAGTACGGCGTGCCCGTCGTCCTCGTCACCGGGGACGACCTGACCTGCGAGGACGCCCTCGGGTACGCGCCGGAGGCGCCCAAGGTCGCCGTCAAGGACCACGTCTCGCGGTACGCGGCGGTGTGCCGGACACCGGCCAGGACCGCCGCCGACATCCGGGCCGCCGCCAAGACGGCCACCGCGCTCGCCGTCCGGCACGAGCCGGTCCGGGGCGGCCCGTTCACCGTGGAGCTGGAGTTCGACGCCGAGCACCTGGGCGCCGCCGCCACGGTGGTTCCCGGCGTGGCGCGGAGCGGCGAGCGGCGCGTCGCGTACACCAGCGAGACGATGTACGAGGCAATTCGCACGTTCAAGGCGGTCACGACCATCGTCTCGGCCGCGGTGGAGGAGCAGTATGGCTGAGGAGGTCCGGGGCCCGGACACGACGGCGCTCGACGAGGTGGTCACCTTCACCTCCGAGCTCATCCGCATCGACACCACCAACCGGGGCGGCGGCGACTGCCGCGAGCGGCCGGCCGCCGAGTACGTCGCCGAGCGGCTCGCGGACGCGGGGATCGAGCCGACCCTCCTGGAGCGGACCCCCGGCCGCACCAACGTGGTGGCGCGGATCCCCGGCACCGATCCCTCGGCCGAGGCGCTCCTCGTCCACGGCCATCTGGACGTGGTGCCCGCCGACCCCGCGGAGTGGACCGTGCACCCCTTCTCCGGCGAGGTCCGCGACGGCCTCGTGTGGGGGCGCGGCGCCGTCGACATGAAGAACATGGACGCGATGGTCCTGGCCGTCGTCCGGAACTGGGCCCGCCACGGCATCCGCCCGCGCCGGGACATCGTCCTCGCCTACACCGCCGACGAGGAGGCCAGCGCCGAGGACGGCTCCGGCTTCCTCGCCGACCGGCACGCCGCCCTCTTCGAGGGCTGTACGGAGGGCATCAGCGAGTCCGGGGCGTTCAGCTTCCACCCGCAGCCCGGCACCACCCTCTACCCGATCGCGGCGGGGGAGCGGGGCACCGCCTGGCTCAAGCTCACCGCCCACGGCCGGGCCGGCCACGGCTCCAAGGTGAACACGGCCAACGCCGTCACCCGCCTCGCCACGGCCGTCGCCCGGATCGGCAACCACGCCTGGCCGGTCCGTCTCACCACGACCGTCCGCGCGGCCCTCACCGAACTGGCCGCGCTGTACGGCATCGACGTCGACACGAGCGCCCCCGACCTGGACGTGGACCTCCTGCTCGACAAGCTCGGCCCCGCCGCCGCCCTCGTCGAGGCGACCGTCCGCAACAGCGCCAACCCGACGATGCTCGAAGCCGGTTACAAGGTCAACGTCATCCCGGGCCAGGCCGTCGCCTACATCGACGGGCGGATGCTGCCGGGCTCCGAGGAGGAGTTCGCCGCGACCATGGACCAGCTCACCGGACCCGACGTGGAGTGGGAGTTCCACCACCGCGAGGTGCCCCTGGAGGCCCCGGTCGACTCGCCGACCTTCGCCAAGCTCCGGGCCGCCGTCGAGCGCTTCGACCCGGCCGGGCACGTAGTGCCGTTCACCATGTCCGGCGGCACCGACGCCAAGCAGTTCTCGCGGCTCGGGATCACCGGCTACGGCTTCTCGCCGCTCCGGCTGCCCCCGGACCTCGACTACGGGGCGCTCTTCCACGGCGTCGACGAGCGGGTCCCGGTGGACGCCCTGCACTTCGGCGTCCGGGTGCTCGACCACTATCTGAAGTCCGCGTAGGCCCGTGACAGGGGGAGACAGGCCCATGACAGGGGGAGACTCCATGGCCACGACCACGGCCGGGTACGGCAGCTGGCCTTCACCCGTGAGCGCCGCGCTCGCCGCCGCGCGCGACGGACGTCCCGAGTACCTCGGCACCGTCGGCGACGAGCTGTGGTGGACCGCGCCCCGTCCCGAGGAGGGCGGCCGGCGGGCCCTCGTCCGGCGGCGCGCCGACGGGACCGAGGAGAGCCTGCTGCCCGCCCCGTGGAACGTGCGCAGCCGGGTGATCGAGTACGGCGGGCAGCCGTGGGCCGCGGTCGCGCGCCCGGCGGACGGACCGCTCGCCGTGTTCTGCCACTTCCCCGACCAGCGGCTCTACGCGTACGAACCCGATGCCCCCGGCGCGGAGCCGCGGCCGCTCACCCCGGTCTCCGCCGTCGGCGGCGGACTGCGCTGGGTGGACCCGGTGATCCACCCGGAGCGGGGCGAGGTCTGGTGCGTCCTGGAGGAGTTCACCGGTCCCGCGCCGACCGACGTGCGCCGCGTCCTCGCCGCCGTGCCCCTCGACGGCTCGGCCGCCGAGGACCGCACCGCCGTCCGTGAACTCTCCGACGGCCGCCACCGGTTCGTGACCGGACCCCGGCTCTCCCCGGACGGCCGCCGGGCCGCCTGGCTCGCCTGGGACCACCCCCGGATGCCCTGGGACGGCACCGAGGTCCTGCTCGCCGAGGTCACCACCGACGGCACCTTCGGCGAGGCCAGGACCGTCGCCGGGGGGATCGCCGAGTCGATCCCGCAGGTCGACTGGGACGCGGCCGGCCGGCTGCTGTTCGTCAGCGACCGCACCGGCTGGTGGAACCTCTACCGCGCGGAGGTGGACACCGATGGCGGCCTCGCGGAACCCGAGGCGCTCTGCCCGCGCGCCGATGAGTTCGGCGGCCCGCTCTGGAAGATCGGACTCCGCTGGTTCACGCCCCTGGAGAACGGGCTGATCGCCGTCGTCCACGGCAGGGGCACCACCACCCTCGGGATCCTCGACCCCGAGCGCCGCGCCCTCGTCGACGCGGGCGGCACCCGCACGGAGTGGGCCTCCACCCTCGCCGCGCACGGCACCCGCGTGGTCGGCGTCGCCGCGGGACCGCACCGCTCCTACGAGCTCGTCGAGCTCGACACCTGCACCGGCCGCAGCCGGGTCGTCGGCGCCGCGCACAGCGACGCCGTCGACCCCGCCCACCTTCCCGAGCCCCGGATCCGCACCTTCACCGGCCCCGGCGGGCGGGAGATCCACGCACAGGTCTACGCACCCCACCACCCCGGTTTCACCGGGCCCGAGGGCGAGCTGCCGCCCTATGTGATCTGGGCGCACGGCGGGCCCACCGGGCACGCCCCGCTCGTCCTCGACCTGGAGATCGCCTACTTCACCTCGCGGGGCATCGGCGTCGCCGAGGTCAACTACGGCGGCTCCACCGGCTACGGCCGGGAGTACCGGGAGCGGCTGCGCGAGCAGTGGGGCGTCGTCGACGTCGAGGACTGCGCGGCCGTCGCGGCGGCGCTCGCCGCCGAGGGCACCGCCGACCCGGCCCGGCTCGCGGTGCGCGGCGGCAGCGCGGGCGGCTGGACGACCGCCGCGTCCCTCGTCTCCACCGACGTGTACGCCTGCGGCACGATCATCTACCCCATCCTCGACCTGCGGGGCTGGGCCACCGACGAGACCCACGACTTCGAGTCCCAGTACCTCCACGGACTGATCGGACCGCTCGACGAGGTGCCCGCCCGCTACAAGGAGCGCTCGCCCATCGAGCACGTCGACCGGGTCACGGTCCCGTTCCTGCTGCTCCAGGGCCTCGACGACGTCATCTGCCCGCCCGCGCAGGCCGAGCGCTTCCTCGCCCGCACGGCCGGCCGGGGCGTCCCGCACGCCTACCTCGCCTTCGAGGGGGAGGGGCACGGCTTCCGCAGGGCCGACACCATGATCCGGGCGCTGGAGGCCGAACTCGCGCTGTACGTAGGGACCTTCGGGATCGAGCGCCCGGACACGGCGGATCTGGAGTACCGCAGGTGACCCCGGTGGACGCCCTGGCCCGGGCCGAGCGGCTCGCGCCCGGGGCACGGGTCGCCGTCGTCGCCCCCAGCGGGCCCATACCCGAGGAGCGGCTCACCGCCGGGCTCGACGTCCTGCGCGGCTGGGGTCTCGAACCGGTCGTCGCCCCGCACGTCCTGGACGCCCACCCCACCCTCGGGTACCTCGCCGGGACGGACCGGGCGAGGGCCCGCGATCTGACCGAGGCCTGGTGCGACCCCACCGTCTCCGCCGTGCTCTGCGCGCGCGGCGGATTCGGGGCCCAGCGCATGGTGGACCTGATGGACTGGACGGCGATCCGGGCGGCCGGGCCCAAGGCGTTCGTCGGCTACAGCGACGTCACCGCCCTGCACGAGGCCTTCGCCGTCCGCGCGGGTTTCGCCACCCTGCACGGACCGATGGTCGCCGCCGGCACGTTCCTCGCGGACGCCACCACCCAGGAGTCGCTGCGGGCCACCCTCTTCGCGCCCGAGACCGTCCTGACGCTCGCCCCGGCGACCGCACGGGCCCTGGTGCCGGGCCGCGCCCGGGGCGTGACGCTCGGCGGCTGCGTCAGCCTCCTCGCCGCCGACCTCGGCACCCCGCACGGACGGGCCTCGGCGCGCGGTGGGCTGCTGCTCCTGGAGGACGTGGGCGAGGAGCCGTACCGCCTCGACCGCATCCTGACCCAACTCCTGCGCTCCGGCTGGCTCGACGGGGTCGCGGCCGTCGGCCTCGGCTCCTGGGAGGAGTGCGGCCCGTACGAGGAGGTGCGCGCGGTCCTCGCCGACCGGCTCGGCGGCCTCGGCGTGCCGGTCCTGGAGGAGATGGGCTTCGGACACAGCCCGACCGCCCTGACGCTGCCGCTCGGCCTGCCCGCCGTACTCGACGCGGACACGGGCACGCTCACCCTGGACGCACCGGCCCTGCGCTGAACGGACCCACGTCCGTACGACGCCGACGCGACCCCGCCCGGCGAGTTCGATCATGAGGTCGGATCGATCGTGACCCGCTGCCGACGGCGCCGGGAGGGTTACTCCGCCGCCGTCCTGCGCTGGTGTGCGGCGGCCTCGTCCCGGCTCGTCTCCAGGTGGCGCAGGGCCAGCTTCTCGACACGCTCCACGTCCCGCGCCTCGATCCCCCGGTACAGCTCCGCGTGCTCCTCGGCGACGACGGTGAAGTCGTCGTGCTGTCCGAGCATCCAGCGCATCCGGCTGCGCAGCGTCGCGTTGAGCTCGCTGAGCAGCGCGTTGTCCGCGAGCTCCGTGACGGTCTCGTGGAAGTCGGCGGCCGCCCGCCGCGCGGCCGGGCCGTCGCCCTTGGCCGCCGCCGCCAGTTCGGCGTCGAGGTCGGCGCGGAGCTTGGCGAGCCCCGCCCGGGTGCGGCGCTGCGCGGCGAGCCGGAAGCCGAGGATCTCCAGGGCGGACCGGACCTCGCCGAGGTCCGAGATGTCGGACGCGCTGAACTCACGGACCACGGCCCAGGTGCGCGGCCGCGGCGTCACCAGGCCCTCCGCGACCAGGTCCCGCAGGGCGTCACGGACGGGCAGCCGGCTGACGTCCAGCTCGGCCGCGATCTCCCGCTCCACCAGCCTGCTGCCGGGTGCCCGGGTCCCGTCGATGATCTGGTCGCGCAGCGCGCGCGTCACCCGCTCCGATTCGGGTCTGAATTCCTCAGCGCCTGTCATGCCGCCATTCTCCCATCGAGGGGCGGGCGGGGGATCGCGGGACCCGGCCGCCGGAGCGGGGCGCGCCACCTTCACTGAATCTGCGTCAACAACCTTCGTCCGGTGCGTTGACGGGGCTATGACACGTGTCACAGCATGGGCGCTGCCCCGGGTACCTACCAGTCGGTAGGTACCCGGGTCTCCCGGCGCCGCCCTCAGCGTGGAGGTCTCCGTGTCCCGTGCCGTGCCCCGATCCCGCAAGGTCCTCGCGCTCGTGGCCGGTGCGGCCGCGCTCGCCGCACCGCTCGCCCTCGCCGCGCCCGCCGCCGGCGCGGAGCCCGAGGACGCCCCGTACACCGTCACCCCGCTCCGGTTCACCGTCGAGGCGGGCGGCCGGAGTTGCACCGTCGACGCCGACCTCTACCGCCCGGCCGGAGTGGACGCCGCGCACCCCGCGCCCGCCGTCCTCGCCACCAACGGCTTCGGCGGCAGCAAGAGCGACGGATCCACCGCCGCCATCGGCAGGGCCTTCGCCGAGCGCGGCTACGTCGGCCTCGTCTACTCGGGCCTCGGCTTCGGGAAGTCAGGCTGCCTGATATCCCTCGACGCCCCGGAGGCCGACGGCAGGGCAGCAGCCCGCCTCGTCGACTTCCTCGCCGGCAGCCGCGCCGCCGACGACGGCACCCGCGCCGACTTCGTCACCCGGGACGCCGCGGACGACCCGCGCGTCGGCATGATCGGCGGCTCCTACGGCGGCGCCGTCCAGCTCGCGGCCGCCTCCGTCGACCCCCGTATCGACGCTCTCGTCCCCCTCATCACCTGGAACGACCTCGCGTACGCGCTCGCCCCCAACGCCGCCGACCGGAACACCCCCGGCGTCTTCAAATGGCAGTGGGCCAACGGCTTCTACCTCATCGGCGAGGGCCAGCCCCTGCTCTCCCCGTCGCTCGACCCCAGCCGGATCAACTCCCTCGGCTGCCTGCACTTCGTCACCGACGCCTGCGACACCATCAAGCTGCTCGACTCCGGCCGCTACCCGGCCGCCGCGAGCGAGCGGATGCTCGCCTACGCCCGCAGCGTCTCCCCGGTCTCCTACCTCGACCGGATCACCGCCCCCACCCTGAT
This sequence comes from Streptomyces sp. R44, assembly GCF_041053105.1. Lineage (NCBI taxonomy): Bacteria > Bacillati > Actinomycetota > Actinomycetes > Kitasatosporales > Streptomycetaceae > Streptomyces > Streptomyces sp. R44. Next base: position 6,934,553 of record NZ_CP163444.1, read on the forward strand.
CGTCCAGGGCCAGTCCGACAGCCTGTTCAACCTCAACGAGGCCCGCGCCACCTACGACAAGCTGCGCGAGCGGGGCGTCGACACCCGGATGATCTGGCAGTCCTGGGGCCACAGCGGGGGACAACGGCCGGGCGAACTCGACCTCGGGAACCCGGAGGGAAGCTACGTCGGGCAGCGCGTCCTCGCCTGGTTCGACCGGTACCTCCGGAAGAACGCCGCCGCGGACCCCGGCCCCGCCTTCGCCTGGTACCGCGACGGACAGAGCGGCTACGGCACCTCCGACCGGGTCCCGGCGCTCAGCCAGAAGCTGTACCTCTCCGGCGACGGCAAGCTCGTCGACAACCGTACGAAGGTCGCCCGCGGCTCCCGCCGGTACAGCAACTGGCTCGTCCCGACCAGCCATTCGGAGTCCTCGCTCGCCGGCATGATCGGGCTCCCCGACCCCCGGCCGTACGACATCGCCGGCACCTACCTCGGCTGGAGCAGCGCCCCGCTCACCGAGCCCGTCGACCTCGTCGGCGCGCCCAGGGCGACCCTCCGGGTGGTGTCCCCGGCGGCCGAGCGCGTCCAGGACTCGGGCGACGCCGCCGACAAGCTCGTCCTCTTCGCGAAGCTGTACGACGTCGCGCCCGACGGCACGAAGACCCTGGTGAACCGGCTGGTCGCGCCCGTACGCGTCCCCGACGTCACCCGGCCGTTCACCGTCGAGCTGCCGGGCATCGTCCACCGCTACGAGTCCGGCCACCGGCTGGAGTTCGTCGTCGCCGCGAGCGACACCGCGTACTCCGGCAACCGCGGCATCAAGCCGGTGACCGTCGTCAGCGCCCCCGAGTCCACGGGGACGCTGTCCCTGCCCCTGGTGCGGGGCAGGGTCGGATAGCGCGTCCTACAGCGCCGCGTACCCCGGGCGGACCACCTCGTCGACGAGCCGCTGCCGCTCCGGCAGCGGCAGGAACGCGGCCTCCAGGGCGGCGACCGTGAACTCCTCGAAGACCTCCGGGCCGTACCCGAAGGCGTCCACCATGTGCTGGAACTCCTCGCTCATGGTGGTGCCGGAGACCAGCCGGTTGTCCGTGTTCAGCGTGATCCGGAAGCCGAGGCGGCGCAGCTCGTCGATCGGGTGCGAGGCGTAGTCCTTCGCGGCGCCCGTCTGCAGGTTGGACGTCGGGCAGACCTCCAGGGCGATGCGGTTGTCCCGGACGTACGAGGCGAGCCGGCCCAGCGTGCCGTCCTCGGCGATGTCGTCCGTGATCCGCACGCCGTGGCCGATCCGCTCGGTGCCGCAGACCTGCACCGCCTCGTGGATCGACTCCGCGCCGACGGCCTCGCCGGCGTGGATCGTGTAGTGGCAGTTCTCCCGCTTCAGGTGCTGGAACGCGGCGAGGTGGCGGGCCGGCGGGTTGCCGATCTCGCCGCCCGCTATGTCGAAGCCGGCCACGCCGTTGTCGCGGTGCGCGACCGTGAGCTGCGCGATCTCCAGGGAGCGGTCGGTGTGCCGCATGCCGGTGAGCAGGGTGCGGACGGTGATCCGGCCGCCGGTGCGGCGCTCGCCCTCGCGGAAGCCGTCGTTGACCGCCTCGACGACCTCGTCGAGGGTGAGACCGCCCTCCAGGTGCTGCTCGGGGGCGTAACGGATCTCGGCGTAGACGACACCGTCGGCCGCCAGGTCCTCGGCGCACTCGGCCGCGATGCGCGCGAGCGCCTCGCGGGTCTGCATGACCGCGCAGGTGTGCGCGAAGGTCTCCAGGTAGCGCTCCAGCGAACCGGAGTCGGCGGCGTCCCGGAACCAGACCGCGAGCTCGGCCGGGTCCTCGGTCGGCAGCGCGGTGTAGCCGCACTCCCGCGCCAGCTCGACGATGGTCGCGGGGCGCAGCCCGCCGTCGAGGTGGTCGTGGAGGACGGCCTTGGGGGCCCGGCGGATCCACTCGGAGACGGTGGCGGCGGCAGGCGTGGCAGGGTTGTCAGACAAGTGCATGGCGGGGAAGTGTACGCCAAGGCCGGGCCGGGTGCTGTGACGGACCCGGCAGGCCCCCCACGGGCCCCTTCTCGCGGCCTCAGTGCGACTGCAGCACCGGCAGCGCGGGCGTGCCCGTCGGGAGCATGTGCTTGGCCGCGAGGACCGGGGTCTCACCGACCCGCACCACCTGGGTGACCAGGACCGCAGGGGTGTCCGCAGGGCGGCCCAGCTGCTCCCCGCGCCGCCGCCCGAGCAGCGTCGCCGTGATCCCGCTGTGCGCGCTCAGGGCCGTCTCCCGAGAGGCCGCGACCAGGACCGCGAGCATCGAGACCGCGCCCCCGGTGTCCGCCGCCGCCTCCCGCAGGGCCCGTGCGAACTCCGGGTGCACCCGGCCGAGCAGCTCCTCCGGCGCCGCCCACTCGTGGCTCAGCGCCGCCGCCGCGCCCTCCCCGGTCAGGACGGACTCCCAGAACCGCAGCTCGGCGCGGGCGGGCGCGAGCAGGTGCTGGGTGGTGAAGTCGGTCGGTTCCTCGACGGTCCGCACCAGCGCCCGCACCCGCAGCGGAGTGCCCACGCCGATCAGCTGCTCCAGGGGCTGGACGTGCTCGAAGCCCCGCCGGGGCGGACGGTCGTTGACGGTGCGGCCCACCCCGCGCCGCACGGTGAGGACGCCGTCCTCCTGGAGCAGCAGCAGGGCCTCGCGCAGGGCCGGCCGGCTGACGCCCAGCTCGGCGGCGAGCTTCGGCTCGGAGGGGAGCGTGGAGCCCGGCGGATAGGTGCCGTCGTGGACGGCGTCCGCGATCCGCTCGTAGAGCGCCACGACCGGTCGCCGCCGCTGTCCGCTGACCGCCACGGCCCCTCCTCGTCTCGTCCCCGGCCTGTTCTCCGCCGGTCTTCGCACCACGGTAGTCGGCCCACGTTGTCTGACAAGTCACCCGTACGGCTCTCCTCGCCGTCACGGGCGGGCGCCGCGCGTCCCATTCTGGTGCCACGGCTGTGGCCGGGTACGACCGACGGCACGACGGAGGAGAGGGGCCGGGCAATGAGTCCGAAGCAGACGCCACGGACAGCGGGCGGGGACACCTCGTCCCGGTTCGCCGGCGCCTTCACCCCGGGCCGGATCGCGATGATCGCGGTCGCGGTCCTCACCCTGGTCTTCATCTTCGAGAACACCCGCGAGGTGAAGATCCGCCTGCTGATCCCGGAAGTCATCATGCCGCTCTACGTGGCCCTGCTCGTGACCGCACTCCTCGGCGCCGCCTGCGGCTACTACGTCGCGGCCCGGAGGCGGAAGTGAGGCGGGCGGCCGTCGTCGTCGGCGGCGCGGTCCTCGCGCTCGCGGCCCTCGCCGCCTCCTCGGCGGAGGAGGCCGCCGCACCCGACGACGAGGCCGGGACACGGCCGATGCCCGACTTCCTCGGCCGGGGCCTGTGGCGGGTCTTCACCCGTCTGCCCCGCCGGACCCGGCTCGACGTCCACGACGTGAGCGGCCGCGACCGGCGGGTGCTGTGGCCGCCGCGCTGGCAGGTCTGCACCCAGTACCCGGCGGCGGGCACGGCCCTCGACCGGCGCACCACCGTCATGATCGGAGTCGTACGGAAGGGCGAGACCTGCCCGCCCCGCGTCCGCGACGCCCGGCGCTGACGCCGCCCCACAACGGGGTGGGCGCCGGCGGAACGCATGCCCACCACGGGGCGTGTCCCGCCCCCGCCGCATAGCCTGGCCCGTATGTTCGACGACCCCGGTTCCTACCTCGCCGCCGGGCCCCGCGTGGGCCTGCGCCCGTTCTCCGCGGCCGACGCCGAGGAGTTCACCGCCCGTGCCCGTGAGAGCCGGGAGCTCCACCACCCCTGGCTCTTCCCGCCGTGCACACCCGAGGCGTACGCCACCTACGCGGGCGCCCTGGCCGGCGACCCCGCCCGCGCCGGCTTCCTCGTCTGCGAGCGCGCCGAAGCCGGCGGGATCGCCGGCTTCGTCAACATCAACAACATCGTCCGCGGCGCCTTCCGCAGCGGCGCCCTCGGCTACGGCGCCTTCGCGCACGCCGCCGGACGCGGACTGCTCACCGAGGCCCTCGGCCTGGTCATGGCCCACGCCTTCGGCCCCCTGGAGCTGCACCGCCTGGAGGCGAACATCCAGCCGCGCAACACCGCCTCCCGCGCCCTCGTCCGCCGCGCCGGCTTCCGCCTGGAGGGCTTCTCGCCCGCGATGCTGCACATCGACGGCGCCTGGCGCGACCACGAACGCTGGGCCATCACGGCGGCCTAGCGCTTGCGGTTGATCTTCATCGTGTCCAGGTCCGTCACCGTCGACCGCAGCGCCTTGTACCCGTGGCCCAGCTCCCCGAGCGCCCGCTCCACCCGGTCCTCGGCGATCGCGCCCGCCATCTCGTCGCCGTCCTCGGAGTCCGAGACGACGACCAGACGGTACGAGAAGTGCTTCAGGGTCCGGTCGTAGGCCAGCGAGCCCTCCTCCGTGAACTGCATCGCCGTCAGCCCGTGCGCGTCCACCTCGGCGAGCAGCCGGGACCGGCTCTCCTCCGACAGACCGTCGAACGTGCCGCGCACGATGACCCGGTAGGTGTGCTGCGTGCCCATTCCTCGTACTCCCTGTGCCCCTGTGCCATGGTTCCGACCCGTCACCCTACGGCCGCGGGCACCGTCGCCGCCCGGAATATCCGGGCGCCCGGGCCCGGCTCCCGTGCCGCAGCCGGACGCGGAGAACCGTGGAGAACCCCTGGTCAGGACCGGCTCCGCCGTGTTCCATGGATCAATGACGACCGTACGACGTGCCGTACTGACGCTGCCCGCGGCCCCGTTGGGCCCGGACAACCCTCTCCCCGCACTACGGGCCCCCGCCGGCGCCGGGGCCCACGCGGTCGACGCGCGGACCCTCGCGGAGCTCCCGCGCGACATGGCCCGGGGCATCGGACGGGCGCCCCTGCGCAGCCTGCTCCCCGCCCCCGTGCGCGACGGCTACGGCCGCGCGCGCACCCCCGCGGACCTCGACACGATCGTGATCGAGAACGACCGGCTCCGGGTGACCGTGCTGCCCGGTCTCGGCGGCCGCGTCCACTCCCTGCACCACAAGCCCACCGGACGCGAACTCCTCTACCGCAACCCCGTCCTCCAGCCCGCCGCATTCGCCCTCAACGGCGCCTGGTTCTCCGGCGGCATCGAGTGGAACATCGGGGCGACCGGCCACACCACCCTCTCCTGCTCGCCCCTCCACGCGGCGACCGTCCGCGCCCCCGACGGCGGTCCGATGCTCCGCCTGTGGGAGTGGGAGCGGCTGCGCGACCTGCCGTTCCAGGTCGATCTGTGGCTCCCGGAGGGCTCGGACTTCCTCTACGTCGGCGTCCGCATCCGCAACCCCCACGAGCGGACCGCCCCCGCCTACTGGTGGTCCAACATCGCCGTCCCCGAGGAGCGCAGGGTCCTCGCCCCCGCCGACGCGGCCTGGCACCACGGCTACGACCGCGGCCTGAACCGCCTGCCCGTGCCCGTCACCGAGGACGGCACCGACCGCTCGTACCCGCTGAACGGCGCCCACGCAGCCGACTTCTTCTACGACCTGCCCGAGGAGCAGCGCCGCTGGATCGCCGCCCTCGACGCGGACGGCCACGGACTCGTCCAGACCTCCACCGACGTGCTGCGCGGCCGCAAGCTCTTCCTGTGGGGCACCGAGCGCGGCGGCAGGCGCTGGCAGGAGTGGCTGACCGAACCCGGCACCCCCGGCTACGCCGAGATACAGGCGGGACTCGCCCGCACCCAGCTGGAACACCTGGAGCTCGCGGGCGAGGCGGAGTTCAGCTGGCTGGAGGCGTACGGACCGCTCGCCGCCGACCCCGCCGCGGCGCTCGGCGCCGACTGGGCCGCCGCACGCGCCGACGTCGAGCACCGGCTGGAGACGGCACTGCCCCGCGCCGCCGTCGACGCCGCGTACACCGCCTGGCGGGAGGGCGCGGCGGACACCGAGCCGGAGACCGTCCTCGCGGCCGGCTCGGGCTGGGGAGCGCTCGAAGTCCTGCGCGGGGGACACGTGTTGCCCGGTACGCCCTTCCCCGAGTCGACGCTCGGCCCGGACCAGGAACCCTGGCGGGAACTCCTGCGCACCGGCGTCCTGCCGCCCCCGGCGAAGGGCGCGGGGCCGGGCGCGCCGCTGGTCGCCGCGCCCTGGCGGGACATGCTGGAGACCGCGCCGGCCGACCCGTCCACCGAGTACCACCTCGGCATCGCCCAGTGGCACGCCGGGGACCGCGCCCAGGCGGTACGGAGCTGGGAGCGCGGACTGCGCCGGGCCGAGGTGCGCTGGCCGCTGCTGTACTGCCTGGCCGTCGCCGACCGGGAGGACGGTCACCCGGAGCGGGCCGCCGAGCGGTTCGCGGAGGCCTTCGCCGACCACGAGGGCCGGGACGGCGGCGTGGCGGTGGCCGCGGCGCTCGGCCGCGAGGGCGTGGCGGCGCTGCTCGCCACGGGCCGTGCCGCCAGGGCCCGGGAGCTGTGGGCGCGGCTGCCGGACGAGGTGCGGGGGAGGGGCGCGTTCCGTCTGCTGGAGGTCCGGATCCTGCTCGCCGAGGGCCGGCCGGCCGAGGCCCGCGCGGTCTTCGACGAGGGCTTCGAGGTCGCGGACCTGCGCGAGGGCGCGGAGATCCTCGGCGAGGTCTGGGCGGAACTCACCGACGAACCCCTGCCGGACGCCTACGAGTTCCGCATGCGCCCGAGCTGATGTGCGGCGTGGGCCCGCCGGGAACGCCGGCCGGGCCCGCGCCGGTCCGGTCAGGACACCCGGCACACGATCTCGCCGTGCGGGACCATGAACCAGGCGTCCTCCTGCTTGCCCCACTCCCGCCAGGCCTCCGCGATCGACGCCAGTTCGCCGGCGGTCGCGTGCCCGCCTGTGACGGCCAGGTCGGCGTAGCCGGAGGCGGTCGTACGGTCCGCCCACAGACCGCTCCACCAGTCCCGCTCCTCCGGGGTGGCGAAGCACCAGGTGCCGGCCGTCGTCGTGACGTCGGTGAAGCCGGCCTGCCGGGCCCAGGAGAACAGCCGCCGTCCCGCGTCCGGTTCGCCGCCGTTGGCGCGCGCGACCCGGTGGTACAGGTCCAGCCAGCCGTCCAGGGCGGGCCGCTCGGGGAACCAGGCGAAGGCCCCGTAGTCGCTGTCGCGGGCCGCGACGACCCCGCCGGGCCGGCACACGCGCCGCATCTCGCGCAGCGCCTGGACCGGGTCGCCGACGTGCTGCAGCACCTGATGGGCGTGGACGACGTCGAAGGAGTCGTCGGGGAAGTCCAGGGCGTGGACGTCGGCGACCGCGAACTCGACGTTCTCCAGGCCGCGTTCGGCCGCGACGGCGCGGGCCTTGGCCAGCACGTCCTCGGCCGCGTCGACCGCGGTCACCCGGCCCGGCGCGACCAGCGCGGCCAGGTCGGCGGTGATGGTGCCGGGCCCGCAGCCCACGTCCAGGACGTCCAGGCCCGCGCGCAGTTCGGGCAGCAGGTAGGCGGCGGAGTTGGCGGCGGTCCGCCAGCTGTGCGAGCGCAGGACCGACTCGTGGTGGCCGTGCGTGTAGACGGCGGTCTCATGGGCCGCGGGCTGCGCGGAGGCGTGCGTCATCGAAGCGACTCCCTCGGTGTGGGTGCGTGTCTCCACCGTACGCACCGCGGCCGAATAATGAGACCCGCGTCTTGGGATATGGACACTCGCTCATGTCAACAGCTCCCGCCGGTAGCGGAGTTCCTCCAGGACCCGGCCACCCGTCTCCTCCCGCACCGCCGTTCCGTCCGGCCGCCAGCCCCCGGCCTCGTAGAACCCGCGGCCCCGCGCGTTGCCCGCGAACACCCACAGCGCCGCCGCCCGGAACCCGGCCGCGACGAGCGCCTCGGTGGACGCGGAGAGGAGCGCCCGCCCGACGCCCGTACCCCACACCTCCGGCAGGGCGTACAGCGCCGCGAGCTCGGCCGTGCTCCCCGGCGCGAACTCCCCGTCCGGCCACGGCCGGAAGCAGGAGAACGCGACGAGCCGCCCGTCGTCCGCCGTCGCCACGAGCACCGTGGGCCGGTCGGGGGCCGTGAGACGGGCGCGCCAGACGGCGGCGCGCTCCCCGACGTCCAGGGCGTCGAGGTACGGGCCGGGCAGCAGGTCGCGGTAGGCGGCCCGCCAGGACAGGACGTGCACGGCGGCGAGGGCCGCCGCGTCCCCGGGAAGCGCTTCACGTATCGGCATGCGGCATTCTGGCCCCGCGCGCACCTCGGCCGCCTCCGCATTCCGGCGGCGCCCGGCGCATTCCCCTGGACCCGGCGCCCCGACCGCCGACCTGGCGAACGAGCCCCGGCGCCCCGACCGCCGACCTGGCGAACGAGCCCCGGCGCCCCGACCGCCGACCTGGCGAACGCGCCCCGGCAGCCCGGCCTCCGGACTGGTCAACCCTTGTGTGACAGCCCCGTGAACGGACCGTCCCGGCCGCCCCCGCGCCCCTAGGGTGGGCCCGCCGCCGCCCGGCGGTCCGTCTCTCCCACGTGCCGAGGAGTCCCGTGCCGCACTCGCCCGCGCCCGCCCGCCGCTCCCTCCTGAAGCTGCTCGCAGCGGGTCCGGCGGTCTCCGCCCTCGGCGGGCTCGCCGCCGCCCCCGCGTACGCCGATCCCGCGAACCTCGTGCCGGGCTCCGCGCCCGGCATCGTCAAAGCCCTTCCCCCGGAGTACTTCACGGTCCGCGGGACCAATGCCGAGGCCCGCTACGAGACCTTCGCCGACACCGGCCTCCTCACCCCCGCCGACCGCTTCTTCGTCCGCAACCACACCTCCACCCCCGTCCTCGACGCCTCCGACTGGCGGCTGACCCTCTGGGGCGACGGACTCCACGGCCGCACCCCCGTCACCTTCACCTACGGGCAGCTCCGCGACCTGCCCTCCGTCACCCGGACGGCCCTGATCGAATGCGCCGGAAACGGCCGCACCCTCTACACCACCCAGCAGGGCGAGCCGGTCACCGGCACCGCCTGGACCCTCGGCGCCGTCGGGGCCGCCCGCTGGCGCGGCGTCCGCCTCGCCGACGTGCTCCGGCGCGCCGGGATCGCCCACGACGCCGTCGACGTCCAGCCGCGCGGCCTGGACGACCCGTACGTCTCCGGCGGCACCGACTACGGCCGGGTCCGTCGCCCGCTGCCGGTCGCCAAGGCCCTCGACGACGTGATCCTGGCGTACGAGATGAACGGCGAGCCCCTCCCGTACGACCACGGACACCCCGTCCGGCTCGTCGTGCCCTCCTGGATCGGCATCGCCTCCATCAAGTGGCTCGGCGACATCGAGGTCTCCACCAAGCCGCTCACCTCGCCCTGGTCCACCACCTGGTACCGCCTCTTCGGCGACGCCCACCCCGCCGGCGGCAGCGCGCCGATCACCCGCCAGACCCTCAAGTCCTCCTACCAGCTGCCCTTCGGCGCCACCCTGGAGGCCGGCCGCCTCCACCGGCTCACCGGCCGCGCCTGGTCCGCCCTCGCGCCCGTGCGGACCGTGGAGGTCTCCACCGACGGCGGCACCCACTGGCGGCACGCCCACCTCCACGACACCCCGCGCCGCGACGGCTGGGTCCGCTGGAGCGTGCCGTGGCGCCCGCACACCACCGGACCGGCCACGCTGCTCTCCCGCACCACCGACGCCGCCGGCAACACCCAGCCCGAGCGGGCCGTCCACAACACCCAGGGGTACCTCTTCAACGCGGTCGTGCGTCACCCGGTCACCGTCGTCTGAAGGGGCGGAAACGCCCGAACCTCCGTATAAAGGGTCCGGGGGTGCCTGCCCGGCGCCCCCGCGCGCTCAGGAGGTACGGGACATGCGGCAGACGGCTCCGGAAGGCCGCGGCCCGGTGCGCTACGGACCACCCGCACCCGACAGCGGCCTCCCCGTCCTGCCCGGACTCGCCGGGCTCCTCGCCGCGGCCGCCGGACGCGCCACCCCCGAGCCGCCCGGCGGCGGGCCCGTCCTGCGCGAGGCCGCCGCCGGCTACTGGTGGCGCCGCGGCCTGCGCACCCACCCCGAGGACGTCGCCGCCGCCCCCGGCGCCCCCGCCCTCCTGCTCGCCCTGATCGCCGCCCACGGCGGCGACCTCCTGCTGCCCCGCCCCTGCCCCGCCTGGTGGACCCCGCAGGCCCGCCTCCTCGGCCGGCCCGCCTACCACGTGCCCACGCCCGCCGAGGCCGGCGGCGTCCCCGACCCGTACGCCCTCCTGGAGACCGTCCGGCGGATCCGCGCCGAGGGCGGCGACCCCCGCGTCCTGCTGCTCTCCGTCGCCGACGACCCCACCGCCACCGTCGCCCCGCCCGAACTCGTCCGCGAGGCCTGCGAGGCCGCCGTCGCCGAGGGCCTCCACGTCATCAGCGACGAGACCTGGCGCGACACCCTCCACCACCCGCACGACACCATGCTGCTCAGCCCCGCCGAGATGTGCCCCGACGACGTCACCGTCCTCACCGACCTCGGCGGCGCCCTCACCCCCGCCGCCTGGCCCTGTGCCGTCGCCCGCTTCCCGCCCACCGACCCGTCCCGCGCCGACCGCTGGACCGACCCCAGGGCCCGCGTCCTCGACGTGCTCACCGCCGTCGGCGCCCTCGTCCCCGGGCCCGTCGCCCCCGCCATGGCCCACGCCCTCGACGAACCCGAGGACGTCGCCGTGAGGGCCCGGCGCGCCGCCACCGTCCACGGACTGCTCGCCACGGCCGCGTACCGCGCCGTCCTCGACGCCGGAGCCCTCGCCCGGCCCCCGCAGGCCGGCCGCCACCTCTACGCCGACCTCGGCCCGCTGCGCGCCGGGCTCGCCGCCCGGGGCGTCACCGACTCCCTGGAACTGGAGAGCCACCTCACCGAGCGGCTCGGCGCCCCGGCGACCGGCGGCCACCGCTTCGGCGACGAACTCGGCGCCCTGCGCGTCCGGTTCGGCACCGGCATGTTCCTCGGCGGCACCGAGGAGGAACGCGCCGAGACCCTCGGAGCGCCCGAACCCGTGGAACTACCCCATGTGGCCCGGGCGTTGGAGGAGTTCGGGAGAGCCCTGGAGGAACTCCGATGACGGCGAAGAGGCACGCTTTCCCTCGCCGCCGTCCCACGACCCCTCCCCGCAGCGTCGCGCACGAGCGGAACGGAGCCCGCAGATGACCGAACGGACGGCACCCCCCGCCCGGGCCGGACAGGCCCCGTACCCCGGCCGGGTCGCGCCCCCCGCCCCCGCGCCCACGCCCGTCCTCCAGCCCCTCGGACGGCTGCGCCAGGACTGGCCGCGCACCTTCGCCGACCGGCTCACCGCACCCCTCCCCGGCGTCCGGGCCCTGGCCCGCCTCGCCCGCGAAGGAGCCGTACGCCCGCGCGCCGAGGGCCTCCGCGACATCCCCCTGCTGCCCTTCGAGCCCGGCCCGCTGCCGCCCGCCGGACCCGAGACCCTCGCCGTCACCTGGGCCGGGCACGCCAGCTGGATCCTGCGCGTCGGCGGACTCACCGTCCTCACCGACCCCGTCTGGTCCCGCCGCATCTTCGGCACACCGGCCCGGCTCACCCCCGTCGGGGTCCGCTGGGAGGACCTGCCGCCCGTCGACGCCGTGGTCATCAGCCACAACCACTTCGACCACCTCGACGGCCCCACCCTCAAACGGCTGCCCCGGCACACCCCGCTCTTCGTCCCGGCCGGACTCGGCCGCTGGTTCACCCGCCGCCGGTTCAGCCGCGTCACCGAGCTCGACTGGTGGGAGGCCGCCGAACTCGACGGCGTCCGCTTCGACTTCGTCCCCGCGCACCACTGGTCCAAGCGCACCCTCCTGGACACCTGCCGCTCCCTGTGGGGCGGCTGGGTGCTCACCGACCGGGCAGGGCGCCGCGTCCACTTCGCCGGGGACAGCGGATACGGCCACTGGTTCGCCGAGATCGGCCGCCGCTACCCCGGCATCGACCTGGCGCTGCTCCCGATCGGCGCGTACGACCCCCGCTGGTGGCTCAGCGACGTCCACACCGACCCCGAGGAGGCGGTCCGCGCCCACCAGGACCTCGGCGCGCGGCGGATGGCGCCCATGCACTGGGCCACGTTCGTGCTCTCCTCCGAGCCGGTCCTCGAACCCCTCACCCGGGTCAGGGCCGCCTGGGAGAAGGCCGGCCTGTCCCGCGAGGACCTGTGGGACCTGCCGGTCGGCGCCTCACGGGTGCTCGTTCCCTGACGGCGCCTCCCGAGGTGTCCCGCGGAGCCGCCGCCACAGCGCCGGGACCGCGCTGAGCAGCACCGTCAGACCCACCGCCGCGACCACTCCCTGCCAGGGCTCGGGGAAGAGCGAGCCGCCCAGGATCCCGATCAGCTGGTACGTCGCCGCCCACGCCAGGCACGCCGCCGCGTCCCCCCGGACGAAGCGGCGCAGCGGCATCCCGGCGAGCAGACACGCCAGCATCACCGGGATCCGGCCGGCCGGCACGAGCCGGGACAGCACGAGCACCGACACCTGGTGCGTGTCGAGCCGTTCCTGCGCGTGCGCGAGACGGTCCGGCGTCACCCGGGACCGCAGGGCGGCGAGCCACCGCGAGCCGTTGCGGGAACGGACCCCGCGCTGCCCGAGCCAGTAGAGCGCGGTGTCGCCGAGCAGCGCGGCGAGCGCCGACACCAGGAAGACGAAGAGCAGCGAGAACGGCGAGGACTGGTGGAAGGCGACCACCGCCGCCGAACTGACGATCGCGCCCGTCGGCACGACCGGCACCAGCGCGCCGAGCGCCACGAGCAGGAACAGCGAGGGATAGCCGACCGCCTGCTGCGTCGACTCCGGCGGCAGCTCGCGCACCGCCGTGACCATGCCGGTGAGACCACCGATCACCGGGCGACCTCCAACGGTTCTTCCGTCACCGGGCGACCTCCAGCGGTTCCTCCGTCACCGCGCGACCTCCGGCCGCACCCGGTCGCCGTGGCCGAGGAGGTGGACCGCCACCTTCGGCGCGAGCCGGGCCGCGTGCCGGACGAACTCGTCGCCCGGCGCGTGGAACTCGTGCGGCCGCACCCCGTCGAGCCCGATCGGCCAGTACGTGCCGAAGTGCACCGGCACCGCCGCCGCCGGCGAGAGCGCGGCGAGCGCCTCGGCCGCCCGCCCCGCGTCCAGATGACCGTGCCCGAGGAACGGCCCCCAGCCGCCGACCGGCAGCAGGGCCACGTCCACCGGGCCCACCGCGTCCGCCATGCCGTCGAAGAGACCGGTGTCCCCGGCGAAGTACGTCCGCGCCTCGCCCTCCACGACGTACCCGAGCGCGGGGGAGCGGTGCGGCCCGACCGGGAGCCGCCGCCCGTCGTGGAGCGCCGGCACGGCCCGTACGGTCACGCCCTCCACCGTCACCGCGTCGCCCGGCTCCACCTCGGTCAGCCGCAGCCCGTGCCGGTCGAGCCGGCGAAGACCCGGTACGGCGGCGGGCGCGCCGCGCGGCACGAGGATCCGCGTCCCCGGCGGGAGCTGCGCGAGGGAGGAGAGATGGAGGTGGTCGGCGTGCAGGTGCGAGACGAGGACGGCCTCGGCCCGGGCGGCCTCGGGCGGCGGCAGGGCGCCGCGCCGCCGGCGCAGATGGGCGAGCCGCCGCGCGAACAGCGGATCGGTGAGGAACCGGACCCCGGAGTCCTCGACCGTGCAGGTCGCGTGACCCCACCAGGTGACCTCCACCGGCATGCCGCCCTTCTGCTCCGCGTCGTCCGTGCTCGTTCCGTAACGAGAGTAAATGTCCGGAGCATGCTCCGGAGGATGTTCGGGCATCACCTTCCGGCAGTAGGGTCGGCCCATGGACGACGTTCGGGTGGCGGCGATCGCCAGCCTCACCCCGCTCGAAGAGCTGGACAGCGACCCCTTCCTTGTCGACACGCGCGGCCAGCACGCGGTGTGCGCCCGCTGGGCGGACGACAAGGGGTACGTGCTCGCCCGCCAGCTGTTCTGTTACGGAATCCGCCCGGACCACGCGGAGCTCTGGGCCGACGTGGAGGCCGGGACGGTGGACCTCTTCGTGGCCCCCAGCGAGCGGGTCCTCGCCCGCGCGCTGACCTCGGTGCCCGGCTTCCGCGCCGAGTGCGAGCGGCGCGGTGTGCGGGTGGAGACCGTCGGACTTGACGAACCCCCGTACGACACGGCGGCGAAGGCCGGGGTGCACCGGCGGCTGTCGATGCCCACCGCCGGGTACGACGGCTCCTGAGGCTCCGTCGCCACCGACGGCTCCCGGGGCCCCGCCCGTACGCCCCACGCCCTTCCCGCCCGCCCGATCGCGGCCGTTGTGCCACGCTTGAGGCAGGAAACGGGCGAAAGGTGAAGCGGGCGTGGGTGACGGGCGATGGGGTGGCGCCGACCGCTGGCGGTCCGCGGGCAGAGCGGTGTGGCGGATGGTCGCGGTGTGGGCGGTGTCCACGCTCACGATGCTCGTCCTCGCCGGGCTGCTCCCCGACTTCCAGCTCCAGTCCGCCGACGGCGACAGCTTCACGCGAACCGCCCTCACCGCCGCCACGGCCGCGGGCGCCTTCGGTCTGCTCGGCGCGCTCGTCTGGCCGGTGATCGTGCGGGCCCTGCTGCTCGTCCCGGCACTCGTCCTCGGCCTGCTCGTCTTCTTCCTCAACGGCTCGCTGCTGCTCGTCGCGCTGTGGCTGATCCCCGACGGGCGCGGCGCCGCCGACCCCGAGACCGCCGTCGTGGTCGCCGCCGTCATGTCCGCCGTCGCCTCCGGCACCTCCACGGCCCTCGCCGTCCGCGACGACGACGCCTACCGGCGCCGGCTCTACCGGCTCACCGGCCGCACCCGCCCCCGTGACCCGGTCGACCTGGCGGGGGCGGTGCCCGGCACGGTCTTCCTCCAGCTCGACGGCGTCGGCCACCACGTGCTGCGCGGCGCCGTCGCCGACGGCCTCATGCCGACCGTCGCGGGCTGGCTGGACGCCGGCCACCGGCTCACCCCCTGGCGCACCGACTGGTCCAGCCAGACCGGCGCCAGCCAGCTCGGCATCCTGCACGGCTCCAACGAGGACGTGCCCGCCTTCCGCTGGTACGAGAAGGACACCGGCCGGCTCATGGTGTCGAACCGCCCGGCGAGCGCGGTCGAGCTCCAGCGGCGGGCCGTGCGCCGCACCGGGGACGCCGGTCTGCTCACCGTCGACGGGGCCTCCCGGGGCAACCTCTTCAGCGGCGGCGCCGACCAGCTCGCCCTCGTCCTGTCGATGGCGGCCCGCCGGGGCCGCCGCAACCGCTCCCGGGCCGGCTACTTCGCGTACTTCTCCGACCCGGCCAACGCCGTCCGCACCGCCGGATCGCTCGTCACCGAGTGCGTCCGGGAGATGTACCAGTCGACGCGGGCACGGCTGCGCCGGGAGACCCCGAGGGTCTCGCGCGGCGGCACGTACCCCTTCGTCCGGGCCTTCGCGACGGTCGTCGAGCGGGACGTCGTGGTCTCCGCCGTGATGGGGGACATGCTGGCCGGCCGGACCGCGGTCTACGCCGATCTCGTCGCGTACGACGAGGTGGCGCACCACTCGGGACCGCACGGCCGCGACACGGACCAGGTCCTGAAGCGCCTCGACCGGGCGATCGCGCTCATCGAGACCGTCGCCGAGCACGCCCCGCGCCCGTACCGGATCGTCCTCCTCTCCGACCACGGGCAGTCCCCGGGCGAGACCTTCGCGTCGGCGTACGGTCTGACGCTCAAGGAACTCGTACGGGCCGGGTGCGGGCTCCCGGTGCCGCGCCGGGTGCGGCGGACCCGGTGGGGGCACCCCCGGACGGAGTCCGGGGGAGCTTCGGAGGCGCGGGACGCGGCCAGGGACGCGCTGCGCAGCGCCCTGCACCGGCCGGTGGACGAGAACGGCGAGACGGCGCGGGAGCTGCCCGCCCGGCTCTCCGAGCCGGTGGTCCTCGCCTCGGGGAACCTCGGTCTGGTCTCCTTCCCCGATGTGCCGCACCGGATGACCCGGGAGGAGATCGACCGCCGCCATCCGGCGCTGCTGCGGACCCTGGCGCACCATCCGGGAGTCGGTTTCGTGCTCGTGGCGAGCGCCGAGCACGGTTCGGTGGTGCTCGCCCGCGACGGGGTGGAGGTGCCGGTCGCCGAGCTCGCGGACGACGGGCCGCTCGCCGTCTTCGGGCGGGGCGCGGCGCGGGCGGTGCGGCGCACGGACGGCTTCCCGCACGTCGCGGACATCATGGTCAACTCCATGTACGACCCGGCGACGGGCAGCGTGCACGCCTTCGAGGAGCAGATCGGCTCGCACGGCGGTCTCGGCGGCGAGCAGTCGCACGCCTTCCTGCTCTCGCCGCCGGACCTCTCGCCGCCGGTGGGGGAGGGGGAGGAGCTGGTGGGGGCGGAGCAGGTGCACCGGGTGCTGCGGCGCTGGCTGCGCGAGTCCTCGGGTCCCCAGGTGCCGCTGGGGCCCCGGGAGATTTCCTCGTCCACGGGCGCATCGGAATCACTTCTTCCGGTTGATGACCCGGTCACGCAGGACAAAAACCGCTGATTTGGACGCCTGTTCGCCGTTACCGGACGATGGTCCGGATTTGCACGACGGAAGGCGCACCACCCCATGAGCACGGCCACCACAACTCCACAGCGGGACACGGCACAGCACGAGAGCACCCGGCCGGAGGAGGGCGCCCGGCACGAGGAGGGCCCCCGGCCGGAGGAGGGCACCCGGCACGCCCGCCGCTTCGGACTCCCCATCGCGACCGCCCTGGTCATGGGCAACATCATCGGCGGCGGCATCTTCCTGCTGCCGGCCTCCGTCGCCCCGTACGGCACCCTCAGCCTCGTCGCCTTCGGCGTCCTCACCCTCGGCGCGATCGCCCTCGCCCTCGTCTTCGGCCGGCTCGCCCACCGCCTGCCGCAGACCGGCGGACCCTACGTGTACGCCCGCGCCGCCTTCGGCGACTTCGCCGGCTTCCTCGCCGCCTGGTCGTACTGGATCACCGCCTGGGTCTCCAACGCCGCCCTCGCCGTCGCCGCCGTCGGCTACCTCGACGTCCTCGTGCCCGTCCACGCGTCCAAGCCCGCCACCATCGCCGCCGCCCTGGCCTTCCAGTGGCTGCCCGCGCTCGCCAACCTGGCCGGCACCCGGTACGTCGGCGCCGTGCAGCTCGTCGCGACCGTCCTCAAGTTCGTCCCGCTGATCCTGGTCGCCGTCGGCGGCCTGTTCTTCTTCGACAGCGCCAACCTCGGGCCCTTCCACCCGAGCGAGGGCAGCGCGCTCGGCGCGGTCTCCGCCTCCGCCGCGATCCTGCTCTTCAGCTACCTCGGCGTCGAGTCCGCCGCCGTCAGTGCCGGCGAGGTCCGCGACCCCCGCCGCAACGTCGGCCGCGCCACCGTCCTCGGCACCCTCGGCGCCGCCGCGGTCTACCTGCTCGGCACCCTCTCCGTCTTCGGCACCGTCGCCCACGACAAGCTCGTCGCCTCCACCGCGCCCTTCTCCGACGCCGTGAACGCCATGTTCGGCGGCTCCTGGGGCGGCGCCGCCGTCGCCTGCATGGCCATGGTCTCCATGCTCGGCGCCCTCAACGGCTGGACCCTGCTCAGCGCCCAGGCCCCCTACGCGGCCGCCCGCGACGGACTCTTCCCCAAGGTCTTCACCGTCAAGCGGCGCGGCGTGCCGACCGTCGGCGTCCTCGTCACCGTCGTCCTCGCCTCGTTCCTGACGGTCTACAACTACACCGCCGGCACGAAGGGCGTCTTCGAGATCCTCGTCCTCGTCACCACCTTCACCGCCACCGTGCCCTACCTGCTGTCCACCGCCGCCCAGATCTACTTCCTGCTCTCCGGGCAGTCCGAGAAGGTGTCCCGGGCCCGGCTCGCCCGCGACGGCGTCCTCGCCCTCGCCGCCTTCGGCTTCTCCCTCTGGCTCGTCGCCGGCTCCGGCTACGCCGCCGTCTACCAGGGCGTCCTCTTCCTCTTCGTGGGCGTCCTCGTGTACGCGTGGATGGCGGCCCGCAAGCAGCGCGCCACGGCCTGACGGCCAGGGCGGTGAATCCGGGGGTCCGCGCGTAGGCCGCCCGGGCGGATCTCGGACCGGGGACGCCGTACTCCTCGTACGGCGGGGCAGTACGGATCTCCGTGAGCCCCGCGCGCCAGACGCCCGCCGCGCCCGCCACCCCGGCGGGGCACCGGGCGCGCCCGGACCGGGACCGACACCGGTGGATCGCGCTCCTCCTCGTCCTCGCCGCGCTGCTCGGCACCGGGGCCGCCGCCGCGCTCCCCGTCGCCGAGACGCGCGCCGCGGCCGCCGCCCCGGCCTCGGACCCGGGCGGCGAGACCCACGACCAGGCCGCCACCGAGGCCGGACTGCCCGGCCGGACCCGGCGGGCCGGCACGGGCCCGCGCCCCGCCGTGCCCGTGCCCCGGCCCGCCGGCCCCCGCCGGGCCCGCGTGCCCGCCCCCGTACCCGCCCCGCGCGACGACGACGCGCTCCGGTGCGTGGTGATGCGCTGCTGAGAGGCCCCGCCTCCCCCCCGCAGTCCCCCATCACCCCCGTACCACGAGGAGCTCCGTCATGCCCGTCGACCCGTACGCCGTCCTCCAGGCCCTGCTGCGCGCCGAGGCCTCCCGCGCCCGGCGCACCGAACGCGCCACCGCCCCCGAGCCCGGCACCCCCGCACCCGCGCCGGTGCCCGAGCCGCCCGCCCGCCGGGAGGACGGCCTCCGCCGGGAACGCCCCCTGGGCTGACCCCCGCCACCGGCCTCCCGGGGCCCACCTCCGGGAGGCCGACGGACGTCAGGTCAGCACCGTGAAGGCATGGGCCGTCAACGCCCGTTCGAGCCGGGCGCGCAGCCGCAGCGCCGTCTCCTCAAGACGGTCCTCCTCGTCCACCGGCAGCGAGAACCCCACCGCCGAGTGGACCCCGCCGACCGTGATCGGCACGGCCCCGCACACCGTGCCGAGCATGTACTCCTCCCGCTCGACCACCGGCACGCCCGGGCGGAACCCGGCCAGCCTGCGCATGAGCGCCTCCTCGTCCAGGACCGTCCTCGGCGTCAGCCGGCTCACCGGCCGCCGCGCCAGATACGCCCGGCGGGCCTCCGGGTCCAGCTGGGCGAGGAGACACTGCCCGAGCGCGTGGGCGTGCGCGGTGGCGCGGAACTCCGCCCACTCCTCGGGGACCGGGCGCCCCGGGACGTCCACACCCATGACGACCTCCACCTCGCCGTCGTCCAAGACCGCGTAGTAGACGGGCGCGTCGAGCTCCTCGCCCAGCGTCCGCAGCCAGTCCGGCAGCCGGGCGCCGTGTCCGGGCTCCTGCCCGGCGAGCCGCGGCGCGGCGGGCCCGAGCCGGAACGCCCCGCGCTCATGGCGCAGATGGCCGTCGTGGACGAGGGTGCGCAGCAGGTGGTACGTGGTGGCCAGGGGCAGCCCGGCCATCCGTGAGAGGCGCTTGGCGGTGAGTTCGCCGTGCTCGGCGACGAGTTCGAGCAGAGCCAGCGCGCGACGGACGGAACCTATGAGAGTGGGGCTGGTGGGGGCCATGGGGCCAGTTTGACGAGCTGGCTGCGCCCGCGCGCCCATCTTCTGGATCTTGTACGTTCACCCGGCTCCGTGCCCGGCGAACCGTCACGATCCTCCAGCCCGAGCCCTGTGACCTGCGCTTGAGGCCCGGGCCGGGCGGTCCGGCCCTCCCCGCTCCGGCCTCCGGCCCTCCCCGCCCGGCCGCGCCCGCCTCAGGCCGCCTGCGCCTCGGGCGACCGGCCCGTGCCCCGCCTCGTGTGCAGGCTCACCAGGACCGTCGCCGTCAAGGCCAGGACCACGAGGGCCACCAGGGCCGGGACCAGGCTCACCAGCGGGCCCGCCGCCAGGCAGCACACCCCGCCCACGGCCAGGGCGGTCGGCCGCCGGCCCGAGGTGCGCAGCACGATCGCGGCGGCGCCCAGCAGATAGACACCGACACCCCCGGTCAGCGACCAGGCCACGGCGCCGTGCAGCGGCTCGGCCAGGTCGTAGTGCGCGCTGTCGGCGACCTGCTGGAGGACCTTCTTCATCCCGAGCGCGCAGAGCACGACGCCCGCGACCAGCGGCAGGTGCAGGAAGGTGTAGACGTCCCGCGCGAAGCGGGTGCGCTCGTCGCCGTCGAGCCCGGTGAGACGGTGCTCGGCGGCCTCGCCGAGCTGCCGGAAGTACAGCCGCCACAGCCCCGCCGAGAGCAGCAGCCCCGCGGCCGAGGCGCCGAGCACCGCGGAGGAGAGCGGGCGCTCGGCCACACCGACGCCCATCGCCACGATGGACTCGCCCAGGGCGATGATCACGATCAGACCGTGGCGCTCGGCGAAGTGCCCGGGGGAGTTGACCCGCCAGCCGGAGGAACCGGTGACGTAGATCCCGCCGTAGTCGACGGCCACCGCACCCAGCCACCACAGGAGCTGGACCCGCCCGTCGTACGCGCAGCCGATGAGCAGCAGCACCAGCGGCGGCAGCACGGACGCCATGGCCGTGCGCCGCAGGGTGGCCCGCAGCGCGGCGTCCCCAGGGCTGGAGAGCCAGTACGAGGCCAGGTGCAGGGTGCGCACCGCGCCGTAGCAGAGCACGAACACCAACGGCTCCGAGAGCCCGCCCGGCGTGTCCGTGAAGACCCTGGGCACGGCGAGGGACACGATCAGGACGACGGCCATCACGGTGACGAGGACGCCGAACAGGGCGCCGGAATCGGCCCGTACGACATTGCCCAGCCAGGCGAAGGCGCACCAGCACCACCACAGCAGCGCGAGCACGACCATCGCGCCCACCATCCGCACCGGCGAGGGCGCGGCCGCCATGAGGGCGGTGACCTGCGTGATCGCATACACGAACACCAGGTCGAAGAAGAGCTCCGCGGGCGTCACCTTGTGATCGTCCCCGGTGGCCACCATGGCCCGTTCCCTGTTCCACGCCATCCGTGATCTCCCCCTCCGGGGCACCGGTTCCGGCCACCCCGGCGCGAAGACTACTCACCCGGGGGCAGCGACGGCACGGCCGCCCGCGGACCGGCACGACCACGACACGGCGTCCGGCTCGACCTCCCGCATTACCTCCGGCGTAATCGACCCCCTCCGCGCC
The DNA here is from genome assembly GCF_041053105.1 of Streptomyces sp. R44. Taxonomy (NCBI): domain Bacteria; kingdom Bacillati; phylum Actinomycetota; class Actinomycetes; order Kitasatosporales; family Streptomycetaceae; genus Streptomyces; species Streptomyces sp. R44. Next base: position 6,955,547 of record NZ_CP163444.1, read on the forward strand.
GCCCGGCATGCTCAGGGACACCGGAACCCGGGCGGCGCACTCCGCTCGGGCTCCGGGCCCACCACCAGCACGAACGTCTCCCTCTGGAGGGTGATCCGCCATGTCCCAGGCCCTGCTCGCCGGCCTCGCCCGTACCACCCGGCCCCAGTCCGCGGTGCGCCGCTTCCTCGCCCTCGACGCCGTCGTCACCGGGGCCAACGGGATCGCCTACCTCGCCGCCTCCGGCCCGCTCGGCGAACTCCTCGGCGTCGACGCGGGACTCCTCCTCGAACTCGGCGTCTTCCTCACCGCGTTCGCCGCCGGCGTCGCCTGGCTCGCGAGCCGCCCGCAGCCCCCGGCGCTCGCCGTGAAGCTCGTCGTCGACGCCAACGTCCTCTGGGCCGTCCTCAGCGTCGTCGCCCTCGTCGCCTGGCTGGAGCCGACCACCGCCGGCCTGCTGTGGACCCCGATGCAGGCCGCCACCGTCGCCGGCTTCGCCGCGCTCCAGTGGGCCGCCCTCAGGGCCGCCGCGCCCGCGGCCCGCTGAAGGTCAGGCGCCCGCCGCGGCCGCGGCGAGCGACCGCAGGTACGCGACCGTCTCCGGGTCGGCCGGGAGGAACGTCTCGATGGCCAGCTCGGCGACGGTCACGTCCATCGGCGTGTTGAACGTCGAGATCGACGACACGAACGACAGCACCCGCCCGTCGTGCTCGATCCGCAGCGGCAGCGCGAAGTACGGGTACGGCTCCGCGTCCGGCCGGTCCTCCGGATCGATCCGCTCGGGCAGCGGATACGCCGCCACCTCCTCGTACAGCTCGCGCAGCGGCTCCGAACGGGCCAGCGCGATCTGACGCTCCATCTGGGCCAGGAGGTGGCCCCGCCACTCCCGCAGGTTCCGGATCCGCGGCGCCAGGCCCTCCGGGTGCAGGGTGAGCCGCATCGCGTTCATCGGCGGGGCGAGGAGGTGCTCCGGAATCCCGCCGAGGAGCAGCTCGATCCCCCGGTTCGCCGCCACCACGGTGTACGTACCGTCGACCACGAGCGCCGGATACGGCTCGTACCCGTCGAGCAGCTGCTGGATCCCCCAGCGCAGGGTCTCCAGACGCGGCGCGTCCAGCGGCGACTCCGCGTACCGGGGCGCGTATCCCGCCGCGAGCAGCAGCCCGTTCCGCTCGCGCACCGGCACCTCCAGGTGCTCGGCGAGCTTCAGGACCATCTCCTCGCTCGGCCGGGAACGGCCCGTCTCCACGAAGGAGATGTGCCGCGCCGACGAGTCCGCGCGCAGCGCCAGCTCCAGCTGGCTCAGCCGCCGCTGCTCACGCCATCCGCGCAGCAGCGGCCCCACCCCCGTGTCGCTCACGACAGTTGTCATGGCCAGACGGTATCCCAGAGGGGGACGCCGGGTAGCTTTCCCCCGGGGCCCCTGTCCGTCACCCCGTCACCCCGCAGCACCCGACCGGAGGGAGCACCGCCGTGCCCACACAGCCGCTGTCGCAGAAGGAGATCGAGGACCGCCTGAGGGAGCTCCCCGGCTGGTCCGTCGACGCGGACCGGCTCACCCGGACCTACCGGCTCGGCGACCACTTCGCGGCGACCGCGCTCGTCGTCCACGTGGCCCAGATCCAGCAGGAGCTCGACCACCACTCCGACCTCACCCTCGGCTACAACACGGTCGCCCTCGCCGTGAACACCCACTCCGCGGGCCCCGCCGTCACCGAGAAGGACTTCGAACTCGCCGACCGCGTCGAACGGATCGCCCCCGGCCACGGCGCGAGCTGACGCCTCGTTAGGATCACGGGCATGGCGGAGACCGTGCTCGACTACGAGGCCGAGGCAGCGCACTACGACCGGACCCGCGGCGGGGTGCCCCGCGCCGAGGCGGCCGCCGAGGCCGTCCTGCGGCTCGTCCCGCCCGGCGCCCGCACCCTGCTCGACCTCGCCTGCGGCACCGGCCTCGTCACCGAACGCCTCGCCCGGCCGGGCCTGCGCGTGTACGGGGCCGACGCCGCCCACGCCATGGCGCGGGTCGCCGCCGGCCGGACCCCCGGCCGCGCCGTACGCGCCGACGCCCGGCGGCTGCCGCTGCCCGACGCCTCCCTGGACGCCGTCGCCGCCGTCTGGCTGCTGCACCTCGTGCCCTTCGCGGCGGACATCGTCGCCGAGGCGGCCCGGGTGCTGCGCCCCGGCGGCGTCCTCGTCGTCACCGTCGACAAGGACGCCGCCCACGACGTCGGCAGCGACATCGACGAGGTCCTCCGCCCGTACCGCTCCGCCGACGCCGCCTCCGACCGCGCCGACCTCGTCACCGCGACCGCGGCCGCCCACGGCCTCGACCCCGCCGCCGGCACCCGCTTCACCGGCCACGGACAGGGCAACACCCCGCGCGACACCGTCCGGAAGCTGCGCGCCGGATACTTCGCCTCCTGGTTCGACGGCGACCCCGCGACCGTCGACACGCTCGCGGCCGCGCTGTCCGCGCTCCCGGACCAGGACCGCCCCCGAGCCGACCCCCGTTACCGGCTCGCGAGCTTCGTCAGGCGCGGCTGAACTCCATCACCCAGTTCGTCACCCACGCGTCGGTGCCCGCCATCGCGAACGCCTGCTCCCAGCGGGCCGCGTCCGCCGTGATCCCCGACCACCGGAACCGCACGCGGACGGGCCGCCCCTCGTAGGAGTCGGTGCCGTGGAACTCGCCCGTCCCGTCCGCGGCGAACCGGCCCCGTACCGGCGGATCCAGCCTTCCCGTACGGCTGTTGGACCAGTTCAGCGTCCACTCGCCGGTCTCCGGCTCGTACAGCCGCAGCGTCAGCCCGCTGAACCCCTCCGAGGGGAAGACGATCTCGTCCACGTGCGCCCGGCCGTCCCAGAACAGCGAGCCGGTCGTGTGCCCCTCGAACTCCTTCCACCCGCTCTCCGGGTCGAGGAAGTCGGCGAGGCGGCGGTTGCGGACCCGCCACCGGCCGTCGAGGAAGGCGAACCCGTCGGCGGTCACGCGCGGCCTCCCGTCGTGCCGGAGGGCAGCGCGTCCGCCAGATAGCCGGCCAGATCCGGGCTCCCGGGCGACAGCACGTGCCGTATCCAGGCCCGCCGTTCGTGTTCGAGCGGCGCCAGCTCCCAGACACAGCCGATCCACGAGCGGTCGACCCGGACGAAGTGCGCCGGATCGGTGTCGGGGCAGTCCAGGGCGGGCTGACCGGCCGCCCCGCCGCCGAAGTGCAGCACGTTGTCCCACACCCAGCTGTACGCGTTGAGGTACGCGCCGCTGTCACCGCCCCGGTGCAGCACCACGAAACCCGCCCCCGGGGTGCCGTCCGTCGCCGGGAGCAGCTCCGGAAGCAGCGCGTACGCCGCCTTCTCCACCTCCGGTTCGATGCCCTCGGGGTCGGCCGTGACGTGGTAGCGCTTCAGGTGCCGACCGGCGATCTCGACCGGCGGCAGCGCGAGGAGGTTCTTCTCTGCGAAAGCCATGGCTGGACTGTAGGAACCCTTCACTGACATCTTGTGTCAGTGAAGTCCAGCCGTCTTCTCTCGATCCTCCTGCTGCTCCAGACCGGCGGCCGGATGACCGCCGGCCGGCTCGCCGAGGAGCTCGGGGTCTCCGTCCGCACCGTCTACCGCGACGTCGAGGCCCTGCACGCCGCCGGCGTGCCCCTCTACGGCGACGCCGGGCACCGCGGCGGCTACCGGCTCCTGCCCGGCAGCCGCACCCGCCTCGGCGACCTGTTCGCCCGAGAGGCCGAGGCGCTGGTCCTCGCCGGCATGCCCGGGGCCGCCGAAGGACTCGGACTCGGCCCGCACTTCGCCGACGCCCAGCTGAAACTGCGCGCGGCCCTCCCGGCCGCCCTGCGCGAGCACGTCGACCGGCTGCGGGGCCGCTTCCACATCGACGCCCCCGGCTGGTACGACGAGGGCGACGAGGCCCCGTTCCTGCCCGAGGTCGCCGACGCGGTCCGCACCGGACGGGTCCTGGAGGTCCGCTACCGGCGCTGGAAGGAACCGACGGACGTCGACCGGCGCCTGGAGCCGTACGGTCTCGTCCTCAAGGCCGGCCGCTGGTACCTGATCGCCGGACCCGGACCGCGCACCTACCGCGTCGACCAGATCCTCGCCCTCACCGTCACCGACGAGGAGGCCGCCGTCCCCGAGGACTTCGACCTCGCCGCGCACTGGCGGGCCGGCCAGGAGGACTTCCACCGGCGGCTCCACCAGGGCGATGCCGTCGTACGGATCTCCCCGGGCGGCGCCGCTCGCCTCACCGGCGCCGCCGCCCGGGCACTCGCCGCCACCGGCACCCCCGAACCCGACGGCTGGATCCGCGCCACCCTCCCCGTCGAGACGCCCGAACACGCCCACGACACCTTCCTCGGACTCGGCGCGGAAGTGGAGGTCCTCGCCCCCGAGGACCTCCGCGACCGCATCGCCGCGACCGTACGGACCCTGGCCGCGCGGTACGCCTGAACGCGTACCGCCGGACGGGCCTCTCAGGGCCAGGGCCAGCCCCACACCTCCGCCGCGAACTCGGCGAAGGAACGCGGCTCCCGCCCCAGGACCCGCTTCACCCCGTCCGTCGCCGAGGCGTTGTGCCCGTCGAGGAGCGTCGCGAACAGCGCCGCCAGCCACTCCGCCTCCGGGGCCGGCAGCCCGAACCCGGCGAGCTGACCGGCGTATTCGGCCGCGGACACCGCCTCGTACACCACCGGGCGGCCCGAGGCGCGGGAGATCTCCGCCGCCACCTCCGCGAAGCCCACCGGCCGGGGACCCGTCACCTCGTGCACCCGCCCCGCGTGCCCGTCCGCCGTCAGGGTCTCGACGACGACGTCCGCCAGGTCGTCCGCGTGGATGAACGGCTCGGCCGTGTCCCCGGCCGGGAACACCACCGCCCCCTCCGCGACGCCCTCCGCGAGCAGCCCCTCGGAGAAGTTCTGCGCGAAGAACGAGGCCCGTACGACGGTCAGTTCGGCCCCGGACGCCGCCGCCCGCAGCGCCTCCTCCGCGAGCACCGCCTCCGGCTCCCCGCGCCCGGAGAGCAGGGTGAGCCGCCGGACCCCGTTCTCCACGGCGAGCCGGCCGAAGGCCTCCATCGCCCCGACCGCCCCGGGGGCGGCCAGGTCCGGGTAGTAGGCCACGTACGCGGCGTCCGCGCCCCGCAGCGCGGGCCCCCAGGTCTCCGGGGCCTCCCAGTCGAAGACGGTCGCCCCGCTCCGGGACCCGGCCCTGACGGTCAGGCCGCGGGCGGCAAGACGCTCGGCCACCCGCCGCCCCGTCTTGCCGGTGGCGCTCGTCACCAGGACCGTCGTGTTCTGCGTGTTGTTCGTCTGCGTCGTCATGGCTCAAGACTCCCGCCCCGGGAGCCGCCCGCCCATGCTGCACCGTCTCACCCGCCTACGCCTGCGTCTCAGGCCCGGAACGCCCTACGCTTGCGCCCCATGGACGCACTCGCCGGACTCCTCGACGGGCCACGCGCCAAGGGCGCCTTCCTGCTCCGCATGATCATGGAACCGCCGTGGTCCGTACGCATCGAGGACGAGGCCCCGGTCTGCCTCATGTGCGTCACCGAGGGCGAGGCCTGGATCGTCCCCGGCACCGGCGCACCCGTCCTGCTGCGCCCCGGGGACATCGCCATCGCCCGCGGCCCCGAGCCGTACACCGTCGCCCACACCCCCGACGCCCCGCCCCGCGCCAGGATCGGCCCCGACGGCCGCTGCACCACCCTCACCGGGGAACCGCTCGCCCAGTCCATGCGCCTCGGCGTCCGCACCTGGGGCAACGCCCCGGACGGCGGCACCACCGTCCTCGTCGGCACCTACCTGATGGACGGCGAGGTCGGCCGCAGACTCCTCGACGCCCTGCCCGGCCTGGCGCACCTGCCCGCCGACGTGTGGAACTGCCCCCTCATGCCCTTCCTCGACGAGGAGATCTCCCGCGACGAACCCGGCCAGAGCGTCGTCCTCGACCGGGTCCTCGACCTGCTGCTCATCGCCGCCGTCCGCGCCTGGTTCTCCCGGCCCGGCGCCGAGGCGCCCGCCTGGTACCGCGCGATGGGCGACCCCGTGGTCGGCCGGGCGCTCCGACTGCTCCAGAACGACCCCGCCCACCCGTGGACCGTCGCCTCGCTCGCCACGAAGGCGGGCGTGTCCCGGGCCGCGCTCGCCCGCCGGTTCACCGAACTCGTCGGGGAGCCCCCCATGGCGTACCTCACCGGCTGGCGGCTCGCGCTCGCCGCCGATCTGCTGCGCGAGTCGGACGCCACCGTCGAGTCCGTCGCCCGGCAGGTCGGCTACAGCGGCGCGTTCGCCCTGAGCGCCGCCTTCAAGCGGGTACGGGGCATCAGCCCGCAGGAGCACCGGAGCCGCGACTGACCGATCCACGGGAAGACGCCGGACCGGTCGATGTTGCCGGGCCGGGCGAGGTCGCCGGATCGGTCGCGGCCGCTGGACCCGTCGATGGTGCCGGACCGGTCGATGTTGCCGGACCGGCAACATTTCTCGCGTGCGCGGCCGGCCCGTCGCACCCTGGAGCCATGAGCCAGCATCACGCGTCCCACCACGGCCATCAGCACGGCACCGGTCACGACCGGCGACCCCACGACCACACCCACCTCGACTGGAGCGAGATGGCTCCGCTCCTGGAGCGGCAGGCCGAGATCGCGAGCCCCGCCTACGCGGAGGCCGCCGCCTGGCTGGGCACCCTCGCGCCGGTGCAGGGCGTCCGCCGGATCCTCGACGTCGGCAGCGGTCCCGGCGTGGTGACCAGCCTGCTCGCCGAGGCGTTCCCGGCCGCCGAGGCCGTCGCCGTCGACGGCGCCCCCGAACTCCTCGCCCTGGCCCGGGCCCGCGCCGAGGCCCGTCACCTCGGCGCGAGGGTCTCCACCCTCCACGCCGAACTCCCGGAAGCCATCGGCACCCTGGGGCAGGCCGACCTCATCTGGGCGGGCAACTCCCTGCACCACATGGGCGACCAGAGCGCCGCGCTCGCGGAGTTCGCCGGCATCCTGAACCCCGGCGGGCTGATCGTCCTCGTCGAGGGCGGGCTGCCCCGGCGGCACCTGCCCCAGAACATCGGGATCGGCCGGCCCGGTCTCGAGGCCCGCCTCGACGCCGTCCACGCCGACTGGTTCGGCGAGATGCGCGCCGAACTGCCCGGGGCCAAGGACGAGCCGGACGACTGGCGGGCCCTGCTCACCGGCGCCGGTCTCACCCCGTCCGGCACCCGCACGTTCCTCGTGGACGTCCCCGCGCCCGTGTCACCGGCCGTCCGGGAGCTGGCCCTCGCCCACTACGAGCGCCTGCGGGACGGCCTGGCCGCGCGGATCGACGCCGACGACAAGGAGACCCTCGACCGGCTGCTCGACCCGGCCGACGCACTGTCCCTGCACCACCGCACGGACCTGTTCCACCTCACCGCCCACACCGTGCACACCGCCCGCAAGGGCTGAGCCCGCACAGGGCCCGGGTCAGGACACCGGCTCAAGCCGCCACCACTGGAACGGCGAGTCGGTGTCCTCCCACTGCCGGATGCTCCCCCCGTCCTCCTTCGACGCGTCGGCGACCTCCAGGAAGAGGCCGCTGACGAAGCTCACCAGGGCCACCGTCCCCGGCGACTGGAGGTCCTGCTCGATGATCCACTCCTGCGCGCCGAAGTTGTTGGGCCTCCACTGCTGGATGCCGGCGCCGTTCTCCGTGGAGGCGTTCGCCACGTCGAGCCGTTTGCCGCTGGCCGCGTTGACCAGGTGGTAGAGCCCGCCGCCGTTCGGCACGGACGCGATGTGCCAGTGCTGTCCGGGAGTTCCGTTCCCGGTGCCCTGCTGCACCTTCGCGCCGCTGCGGCTCGACCCCTCGTACACCTCCAGGAGCAGCCCGCTGGCCACGTTCCGCACCCGGTAGAGGCCCTCCTCGACGGGCTCCGGGGCACCGCTCACCGTACCGACTCCTTCTCCTCGCCGGGCAGTCGCACCGCGCGACCGTCACCACCGCACGCACCCCTCAGGGGCGTCTCCGACCCTACGTCCCGGGTACGACAAGGAGGCCGGCTGCCGCCCCGCCGGGCGCGACCGGCTGGCACGATGGGCCGGTGACCGATCCCGATCTCCCTACCCTGCTCGACGACCCCGCCCAGGTCCTGCGCCACGACCGCGCCGAGCTCCGCGCCCGCCTCGACACCCTGCCGGACGAGCAAGGAGGCGTCGGCCGCGAGGTGTTCACCCAGGCCGAGGCCGTGTTCGGGAGCGCACCGGTGACCTCCGCCGAGTTCGCCTCCTGGCTGCACTTCGCGGCGACCGTCCTCGGCCACCGCGAGTACGCCGAGCGTGTGGCGGCCGCCGAACCGGGGCTGCCGTGGCGGACGGTGTGGGCCTGGTGGCGGCCGGTCGGCGCCCACGAGGCCGCGCCGAACCTCAGCGGCGACCGCTCCGCCGAGGTGTACGAGGCCGGGGGCACCCCGCTCCTGAAGGTCTGGGCCCTGTGGTGCGAGGACACCTGGTTCGACCTCGCCACCGGCCGGCCCCGGCCCGCTCCCGTCGAGGGCACGGCCGAACCGTACGAGGGTGACGAGCCGGACGGGCCCTGGCTGTTCGACGGCGACGACGCGTCCTGGGCGCTGCGCGGCCCCGACGCCTGGGAGGAGCCGATCCCGCTGGACGGCGGCCGCTACGTCTTCCTCGACGCGCGCGGAGTGGCCGTGGTGGAGCAGAACGACACGGCCCTCGCCGACTGGCCGACGGGCGGGGCCGATTCCTCCGGCCCGGTACCGGCGGACGGCGGCCCGTGGTTCCGGCCCGGCACGAGGAACGCGGACGGGCCGCTCACCGCGGCCCGGCTCGACGGGGTCTTCGGACCCTCCGGGGTCCTCCGCGTCCCGGCGGCCGAGCTGCCCGCCGCGCTCACGCACGAACCGACCAGGACACTGCTCACCGAGGCCGGACTGCCCCGCCACTGGGGGGCCGGCGTCACGTCCTTCGCGCTCGCCGCCGAGCCGCTGGGCCCGGGCCCCGAGGGCCTGCTGCGCGTGGGGGAGTTCGACCTCGGGTACTGCGACCCCGGGGAGGTCTTCGTCCACCCCGGGACCGGCGCCGTCGGCCTGCGGCAGCCGGACGGAAGCCACGGCCCCGGCGGCGACGCCGTCTTCCCGCTGGTCCGCGATCTGGAGTCCTTCGTCCGGTTCCTGGAGGGCGTCCGCCGTCACATGGGCGCCTGCTGGGACCCGTATCCGGGTGAGGACGGCGTGAAGACGTTCCTCCGGGAGATGTCGGAGGTGGACGCCGGGGCGCTGGCCGACGGCGCGCCCGGCGCCGAGGTGTGGGAGCACCTCTTCTCCTCGATCACCGAGCTCGGCGTGGACGGTTACTGAGGCGGGGCGCCGCCGGGACGGCGTGCCGCACGGCGGCCGAGACGGCGCGCCGCCGACGCGGCGCGCCGAGCCCACCCCCTCCGTGTCCTTCAGGCGCCGACGTTGAACTCCGCCGGGTTCGGGCCCAGTCGGCGGCTCTCGTCGAGGGCGGCGATCGCCGCCAGGTCCTCGTCGTCCAGCTCGAAGCCGAACACGTCGATGTTCTCCCGGATCCGCGAGGGGGTGACCGACTTGGGGATCACCACGTTCCCCAGCTGGAGGTGCCAGCGCAGCACCACCTGGGCCGGCGTCCGCCCGTGCTTGCGGCCGATCGCGACGATCGCCGGGACGTCCAGGAGCCCCCTGCCCTGGCCGAGCGGCGACCACGCCTCGGTCGCGATGCCGTACTTGGCGTGCACCTCGCGCGACTCCGCCTGGGCGAGCTGCGGGTGCAGCTCGATCTGGTTGACGGCGGGCACGACCGAGGTCTCGCCGATCAGCCGCTCCAGGTGCTCCGGGAGGAAGTTCGAGACGCCGATCGCCCGGGCGCGCCCGTCCGCGAGGATCTTCTCGAACGCGCGGTACGTGTCGACGTACGCGTCCTTGGCCGGCACGGGCCAGTGGATCAGGTACAGGTCGACGTGGTCGAGGCCCAGCTTGTCGAGGGAGGCGTCGAAGGCGCGCAGCGTCGCGTCGTACCCCTGCTCGCTGTTCCACAGCTTCGTGGTGACGAACAGCTCCTCGCGGGCGATCCCCGACTCGGCGACGGCACGGCCCGTGCCCCGCTCGTTCTCGTAGATCGCGGCGGTGTCGATCGAGCGGTACCCGGCCTCCAGGGCCGTCGCCACGGCCGCCGTCGCCTCGTCGTCCGGCACCTGCCAGACGCCGAAGCCCAGCTGCGGCATGCTCACGCCGTTGTTCAGGGTGACCGAGGGAACGTTGCTGTCCGTGCTCACGTGGGATGGATCCTTACGTCGTCGCGGGGCGAACGGGCGCCCGGGAAATTCGGGTACTCCCAGCGTCAACGATCACAGACCGCCCCGCATTCCGTCAGCCGTACGGCTCCCGTCAGCCGTACAGCGCCGCGACCTCCGCCGCATACGCCCGTTCGATCGCCTTGCGCTTCAGCTTCAGCGAGGGGGTGAGCAGTCCGTGCTCCTCGCTGAACGGATGCGCCAGGATCCGGAACGTCCGGATCGACTCCGCCTGCGAGACCAGGGTGTTCGCCGCCACCACCCCGCGCCGGATCTCGGTCTCCAGGGCCGGGTCGCGGACCAGCTCCGCCGGGGACAGCGGGGCCCGCCCCTGCATCGCCAGCCAGTGCTCCACGGCCTCGTGGTCGACCGTCACGAGCGCGGCGATGTACGGGCGGTCGTTGCCGACCACGATGCACTGGGCGATCAGCGGATGCGCCCGCACCCGCTCCTCCAGGGCGGTGGGGGAGACGCTCTTGCCGCCCGAGGTCACCAGGATCTCCTTCTTCCGCCCGGTGATCGTCAGATAGCCGTCCGCGTCGAGCGCGCCGATGTCGCCGGTGGCCAGCCAGCCGTCGTTGAGGACGGCGGCCGTCGCCTCCGGGGCGTTCAGATAGCCGGAGAAGACCTGGCCGCCGTGGAGCCACACCTCGCCGTCCTCCGCGATGTGGACCGTCGTCCCCGGGACCGGCTGGCCCACCGTGCCGTACTTGGTCCGCCCGGGCGGATTCGCCGTCGCGGCGGCCGAGGACTCGGTGAGGCCGTAGCCCTCGAAGACCGTGACGCCCGCGCCCGCGAAGAACAGTCCCTGCCGGCGGTCCATCGCCGAACCGCCCGACATCGCGTGCCGCACCCGCCCGCCCAGGGCCGCCCGCACCTTGACGTACACCGTCTTCTCGAAGAACTGGTGCTGTACCCGCAGCGCCGCCGACGGCCCGGGACCGGTCCCGAAGGCCTTCTGCTCCAGCGCCTCCGCGTACGCGATCGCCACCTCCACGGCCTTGTCGAAGGGGCCCGCCTTCCCCTCGCTCTCCGCCTTGCGGCGGGCCGCGCGGAAGACCTTCTCGAAGACGTACGGCACGGCGAGCACGAAGCTCGGGCGGAACGCCACCAGGTCCGGGAGCAGCTCGGCCGCCGCCATCACCGGCTGGTGCCCCAGCTTCACCCCGCCGCGGACCGCCGCGACCTCCACCATCCGCCCGAAGACGTGCGCGAGCGGCAGGAACAGCAGCGTCGAGGCCTGCTCGTCGGGGCGCGAGCGGAACACCGGCTCCCAGCGGCCCATCACCATGTCCGTCTCGAACATCAGGTTCGCGTGGGTGATCACACAGCCCTTGGGGCGGCCGGTCGTCCCCGAGGTGTAGATGATCGTCGCGACCGTCTCCGGGGTCACCGCCCGCCGGTGCCGGTGCACGACGTCCTCGTCGATGTCCGTGCCCGCCGCCGTCAGCTCGCCCACCGCGTCCGCGTCCAGCTGCCACAGCCGCTGGAGCCGCGGGAGCCGGTCGATCACCGAACCGATCGTCATCGCGTGGTCCTCGTGCTCCACCACGCAGGCCGTGACCTCGGCGTCGTGCAGCATCCAGAAGACCTGCTCGGCGGAGGAGGTCGGATAGACCGGCACCGGCTGCGCGCCCAGCGTCCACAGGGCGAAGTCGAAGAGCGTCCACTCGTACCGGGTCCGGGCCATGAGCGCGACCCGGTCGCCGAACCGCACGCCCTCCGCGATCAGCCCCTTCGCCAGCGCCAGGACCTCGTCCCGGAACCGCGCGGCGGTCACGTCGTGCCACTGCCCGTCGGGGGCCTTGCGGCCGAGAACGATCCGGTCCGGCTCGGCGAGGCCGCGGTCGAACACGGCGTCCGCCAGACCGCCGACCTGAGGCGCCGCCTCGACGGGCGGCACGGTGAACTCGCGCACTGACCTGCTCCTCGACGGCTCGTGGCTGGAAAAGCCCGTTGTCGCACTCCGTACGGCGCCGGTGACGGTACCCCACCCGACCGGCCGGGGGGAGGGCCTTCACCAAGCCGGGACATTCCGCGTTCACACAGGTCAGGGCCGGTGAGGCGGCCAAGTCGGGGGTGTCTCGGGGTCGTTGCCGACCGGACGGTACGTCCTCCGGGGGCGAATCTCCACGGAATCTGTACCGCCCGCTCACGCCCCCGCCCCCGAAGCGCCGCGACGGCGGCTTCTCGCCGCACCCTCACCCCAGGCGCCGCAAGCGGTTACCGACGGTTCGACGGGGTGGGCGGAGCCGGCCGTCATGGGGTTCGGCGCGGCCGGTGCAGTCGGCCGTCACGGGTTCGGCGCGGCCGGTGCGGTCGGCCCGTCACGGGTTCGGCGCGGCCGGTTGTCACGGGGTCAGCGCGGCCGGTGCAGCCGGTCGCCGCCCGCCAGGATCGCCTCCGCGAGCGCGTCCGCCGCCTCCTGGGTCTCCCCGCCCCTGCGCCCCTTGCGCAGCACGAACCCCACGTCCCCGAGCTCCGGGAGCCCCGCACGCGCCGGCACCGGGACCAGCCCCGGCGGCACCAGGCCCCGCGTGTGCGCCATCACCCCGAGCCCCGCGCGGGCCGCCGCCACGTTCGCACTCAGGCTGGAACTCGTGCACGCGATCCGCCACGCCCTGCCCTGCGCCTCCAGCGCCTCCAGGGCCCGCGCCCGGGTGATCCCCGGCGGCGGATACAGGATCAGCGGCACCGGCCGGTCCGGATCGAGCCGCAGCCCCGGCGCCCCGATCCAGATGAGCGTGTCCTCCCACACGAGCCGCCCCTCGCTCTCCGCCCCGCGCCGCTTGGCCAGGATCAGATCGAGACGCCCGGCGGCGAGCCGCGCCTGCAGCGTCCCGGACAGTTCGACCGTCAGCTCCAGATCGACCTCGGGATGCTCACGCCGGAAGGACTCCAGGATCTCCGGCAGCCGGGTCGTCACGAAGTCCTCCGAGGCGCCGAACCGCAGCCGCCCCCGCAACCGCGTCCCGCCGAAGAAGGCCGCCGCCCGCTCGTGCGCCTGGAGGATCGTGCGCGCGAACCCGAGCATCGCCTCGCCGTCCTCCGTCAGCTCCACGCGATGCGTGTCCCGCGCGAACAGCGGCCGGCCCGTCGCCTCCTCCAGGCGCCGCACATGCTGGCTGACCGTCGACTGGCGCAGCCCGAGACGGTCCGCGGCCCGCGTGAAGCTCAGGGTCTGGGCCACGGCGAGGAAGGTCCGCAGCTGGGTGGGCTCGTACACGACACGACGTTATCGCGAACCGTGATGACAGTCAGAGCGCTGTACGGGATTCCCGATCACCGGTCCGTGGAGCAGGATGGACGGGCGCGATCCTCCGTTGGAGCACTGGAGCCCATGACCCCCCGCACGCCCGGCCGTCCCGCCCGCCGCCCCCTCCGCCTGCCGTCCCGGCTGCCCGTCGACGGCTACGTCCTCGCGCTGCTCGGCACGGTCGCCCTCGCCGCGCTCCTCCCCGCCTCCGGGGCCGCCGCGACGGTCACGGAAGGCGCGTCGACCGGGGCCGTCGCCCTGCTCTTCTTCCTCTACGGCGCCCGGCTCTCCACCCGCGAGGCCCTCGACGGCCTCAAGCACTGGCGGCTCCACCTCACCGTCCTCGGCTGCACCTTCCTGCTCTTCCCGCTCCTCGGCCTCGCCGCCCGCGGCCTCGTGCCCGGCATCCTCACCCCACAGCTCTACAGCGGCTTCCTCTTCCTCTGCCTGGTGCCGTCCACCATCCAGTCCTCCATCGCGTTCACCTCGATCGCCCGGGGCAACGTGCCCGCCGCGATCTGCGCCGGCTCGTTCTCCTCGCTCACCGGCATCGTCCTCACCCCGCTGCTCGCGGCCCTGCTCCTCGGCAACAGCGCGGGCGGCCTCTCCGCCGACGCGCTCCTGAAGATCGTCCTCCAGCTCCTCGTGCCCTTCCTGACCGGGCAGTTCCTGCGCCGCTGGGTCGGAGGCCTCCTCGTCCGGCACAAGAAGGTCCTCGGCTACGTCGACCGGGGCTCGATCCTCCTCGTCGTCTACACCGCCTTCAGCCAGGGCATGGTCGCCGGCATCTGGCACCTGGTGACCCCCGCGCGGCTCGGCGCGCTCCTCGCCGTCGAGGCCGTACTCCTCGCGGTGATGCTGGCCCTGACCTGGTACGGAGCCAGGCGCCTCGGCTTCGACCGGGCCGACCGGATCGCGATCCAGTTCGCCGGCTCCAAGAAGAGCCTCGCGGCCGGGCTGCCGATGGCCAGCGTCCTCTTCGGCCCGCAGGCCTCCCTCGCCGTGCTCCCGCTGATGCTCTTCCACCAGATGCAGCTGATGGTCTGCGCGGTCATCGCGAAGCGCCGTTCGAGGGACCCCGAACCCGCCGGCCCGCACGCCGCCCAGAAGCCGGCGACCGGCCCCGGGGCCGCGGCCCCCGGAGCCGTACACGGCCCCGAGGTGCCGACGCCGGGCACCTGATGATCATCCGGGCCGCTACGGTGCTCCCATGCCCGCACTCGATCCCGGCCGCACCGCGCTCGTCCTCGTCGACCTGATGGAACGCATCGTCGCGCTGCCCCTCGCCCCCCGCCCCGGCACCGACGTCCTCACCGCCGCCGCCCGGCTCGCCGACACCTTCCGGACCGCCGGCGCGCCCGTCGTCCACATCCGCGTCGAGCGGCCGAACGTCGACACCCAGCCGCCCGGCAGCGAACTCGTCCCCGACCTCGTCCGGGACGGCGACCCCGTCGTCGTCAAGCGCACCATCGGCGGCTTCCAGGACACCGGACTCCACGAGCTCCTCGCCGGACTCGGCGCCACCACCCTCGTCCTCGGCGGCATCGCCACCAACCTCGGCGTCGAGTCCACCGCCCGCGCCGCCTGCGACCTGGGCTACGACCTCGTCTTCGCCGAGGACGCCATGTCCGCCCTCACCGCCGACGAGCACCGCGCCTCCGTCGACCTGGACTTCCCTCGCCTCGGCACGGTCGCCCCCGTCTCCGCCATCACCCTGGACGGACCCGAGTGACCCCGGTCCCGATACGGTACGGGGCCCGCCCCTGCTCCCTCGTCGTCTGCCGGGGCTGCTGCTGCGGAGACCCCCGCAAGAACCCCGGCATGGACCACGCCGGGCAGCTCGCCCGCCTCCGCGAGGCCGCCGCGGCCTCCGGGGGCCGGCTGCTCGTCCGCACCAGCGACTGCCTCGGCCCCTGCGCGCAGGCGAACGTTCTCGTGGTCCAGCCGTCGACCGAGGGGCGGCGCAGGGGCGGCCGGGCCGCCTGGATCGGCTGGAGCGCCGACGAGGACTGCCTCGACGAGGTCCTCGCCTGGACGGCCGCCGGCGGCCCCGGCGTCGTCCCGCCGCCCGACACCCTCGCCCTCCAGATGATCGACCCGCCGAAGAACTAGCTAGGGCGCCTTCACATCGATCCGGTGCTCGCCCGCGTACACGTTCATGTCCGGCCCGCGCAGGAAGCCGACCAGCGTCAGGCCCGTCTCGGCGGCCAGGTCCACGGCCAGCGAGGACGGCGCGGACACCGCGGCGAGCACCGGGATCCCCGCCATCACCGCCTTCTGCGCCAGCTCGAACGAAGCCCGCCCCGACACCAGCAGCACCGCACGCTCCAGCGGAAGCAGCCCCTCCCGCAGCGCCCGCCCCACCAGCTTGTCCACCGCGTTGTGCCGGCCCACGTCCTCCCGAACGTCCAGCAGCTCGCCGTCCTCCGAGAACAGCGCCGCCGCGTGCAGACCGCCCGTCGAGTCGAACACCCGCTGCGCCGCCCGCAGCCGCTCCGGGAGCACCGACAGCAGCTCGGGGGCGATCCGCAGCGGGGGAGTGTCGGCGATCGGGAAACGGGCCGTGGTGCGGACCGCGTCCAGGCTGGCCTTGCCGCACAGCCCGCACGAGGACGTCGTGTACACGTTCCGCTCAAGGGTGATGTCCGGGACCTTCACCCCGGGGGCCAGCTGCACGTCCACCACGTTGTACGTGTTCCGGCCGTCGTCCGTGGCGCCCGCGCAGTACACGATGTTCCGCACGTCCTCGGCCGCCGCCAGAACCCCTTCGCTCACCAGGAAACCCGCCGCGAGCGCGAAGTCGTCGCCCGGCGTGCGCATGGTGATCGCGATCGGCCGCCCGTTCAGCCGGATCTCCAGCGGCTCCTCCGCCACCAGGGTGTCGGGCCGCGTGGTGACCGCACCGCCCCGGATCCGCAGGACACGCCGTCGCTCGGTGACCCGTCCCATCGTGACCGCACTCGATTCTCTCCGCAGGAAGGCCGGGAAGGCCCTGACCGCCCCATTCTCCGCCACGCCCCACCCCCGCAGGCGCAGCCGCGCACCCGCTCGTCCCCGGCCCGTTGTCACGGTCGGCCAAGCGATTCGGGGGAATGTTGGTGGTTTACGTCACCTGTTACTGATCAGTCGCTGGCAAGACTGGGGGATCCTGCCGGACGAACGAACCACCTAGGGGGTCCCGAGTATGACGGGCACTCGCATTGCCGCGCTCGGGCACTACCAGCCCGCCAAGGTGCTGACCAACCACGATCTCGCCGAGCTCGTCGACACGAGCGACGAGTGGATCCTCAGCCGGGTCGGCATCCGCACCCGCCACGTCGCCGGGCCCGACGAGCCCGTCGACGAGCTCGCCGCCCACGCGGCCGGCAAGGCGATCGCCACCGCCGGCCTCACCGTCGACGACATCGACCTCGTCCTCGTCGCCACCTCCACCGCGATCGACCGCTCGCCCAACACGGCCGCCCGCGTCGCCGCCCGCCTCGGCATGGGATCGCCCGCCACCATGGACCTCAACGTGGTCTGCGCCGGCTTCACCCACGCCCTGGCCACCGCCGACCACGCCATCCGGGCCGGGGCCTCCCGCCGCGCCCTCGTCATCGGCGCCGACAAGATGACCGAGATCACCGACTGGACCGACCGCACCACCTGCGTCCTCACCGGTGACGGGGCCGGCGCCGCGATCGTCGAGGCCACCGAGACCGACACCGGCGCCATCGGCCCGGTCCTGTGGGGCTCCGTCCCGGAGATGGGCCACGCCGTCCGCATCGAGGGCACCCCGCCGCGCTTCGCCCAGGAGGGCCAGTCCGTCTACCGCTGGGCCACCCAGCAGCTGCCCGCCCTCGCCCGGCAGACCTGCGAGCGCTCCGGCATCGCCCCCGAGGACCTCGCGGGCGTCGTCCTGCACCAGGCCAACCTGCGGATCATCGAGCCGCTCGCCGCGAAGATCGGCGCCGTGAACGCGGTCGTGGCCCGGGACGTCGTCGACTCCGGCAACACCTCGGCCGCCTCCATCCCGCTGGCCCTGGCCAAGCTGGTCGAACGCGGCGAGCTGCCGTCCGGCGCCCCGGTCCTGCTCTTCGGCTTCGGCGGCAACCTGTCGTACGCGGGACAGGTCGTCCGGGTGCCGTAGGGGCTCCGGGGATTCCGGGACCCGGGGCCTCGGCCGGCTGGGCGCCGGCCTCCGGCCCCAGGGGTCGGGGCCGTGACCCGTTCGGCGGAGACCGGTGGCGGCGGACCCGGCGCGGACCTAGCTTCGATCGCGGTGAGGGTCGTCCCTTCCCGGACGCGGAATCGCTCCGCTTCCGAGCCCTCACGCGATCTGGAGGACCGCCATGCGCGCGATACGTGCCGCTTCCGCCGCCCTGCTCAGCGCCGTCGCCGTCGTGTCGGTCGCGCCCCTGGCCCTGGCCGGCGACGGCAACAACAACATCACGTCGTTCGGCTTCTCCGTCACCCCCGCGACGATCGCCCCCGGCGGCACCGTCACCCTCACGTCCGAGGGCTGCGAAGTCCCGTCCGTGACCGTCACCTCCACCGTGTTCGAGACCGTGACCCTCAACGAGGGCCGCCCGGGCACCGCGACCGTGGACGTCGACGCCAAGGCCGGCGCCCAGTACGAGATCACCTTCGACTGCAAGGGCGAGCGGGGCACCGCGCCGCTCACCATCACCCCGGGCGGCGACACCGGCGGCACCACCGGACACGACACCGCCACCCACACCGGAGCCCACAAGGGCGTGAAGGCCGGCTACGGAACCGCCGCCGCCTCCGGCGCCGACACCGACGGGCTCGGCACCACCGAAGTCGTCACCGGCGTCCTGCTCATCGCCGGAGCGCTCGGCGCCGCCGTCGTGCTCACCCGCCGCCGCGCCGACGGCCGCACCTGACGGCCGGGCCCCGGGGGCCAGAAACGGCCCCTCCGCCCCGGTGTGACGAGGTCCGGGGCGGAGGGGCGCCAGCACACGGCGCACGACACACGACACACGGCGCACTGCACACGGCGCACGGCACACGGCACACGAGGAGGAGCGCGGACGTGGGGCGTGCGGACGGCACGGGAGGCCCGGACGGCACGGCACAGCCGGACCGCACCGGACGGCGCGGCGCCTGGGGCGTCGTCGCCGTCGTCCTCCTCGTCGGCGTCCACCTCGTGCGCGGCGGTACGGGGGAGCTCCAGGGGTCCGGCCCGCCGCAGCCCCTCGCCGCGGCCGCGCCCGACGGGACCCGCGCCGGCCTCGCAGCCCTCGCCCCCTTGCCCGTACCCCCTCCGCTGCCCGCCTCGCCCCCGGTCCGGGTCCGCGTCCCCGCCGTCCGCGTCGACGCCGCCGTCACCGGGGTGGGACTCGACGCCGACGGCTGGATCGAGGCCCCGCCGCCCGAGGACGGCCGGCTCGCGGGCTGGTTCACCGGCGCGGTCACCCCCGGCGAGCGCGGCACCGCCGTCGTCGTCGGCCACGTCGACACCCCGAACGGCCGGGCCGTCTTCTACGACCTCGGCGCCCTTGCCAAGGGACACCGCGTCGAGATCGCCCGCCGCGACGGCAGGACCGCCGTCTTCGCCGTGTACGGGGTCGAGGTCGTCCCCAAGCAGAACTTCCCCGCCGAACGGGTCTACGGCGACGCCGACGTCCCCGAACTGCGCCTGATCACCTGCGGCGGCACCTTCACCGAGGAGAACGGCTACGCCGGCAACGTGGTCGTCTCGGCCCGTCTGGTCGAGGTGCGCTGACCACCCTCTTCTCCCCACCCGAACCCTTCTTTGTCCCCAGGCGGGAAAAAGTGGGGCCGGATTCCTGCGCAACTTCTTCCCACCCCGGTACGCCACTGCTACGTTCCCCTCGAAAGCCCGAACACGAGCGTGTGCGAGAGGGAGGGACGCGTGAGGCGCATGACGGCACGACCTGCCAACCGGCACCAGGCGCGACTCCTCCGGCTGTTGCGCGACGGAGGACCCAACTCCCGCGCGCAGCTGGGAGACCAGATCGACCTCTCGCGCTCCAAGCTCGCCGTCGAGGTCGACCGGCTCCTGGAGACCGGCCTCGTCGTCGCCGACGGCCTCGCCGCCTCCCGCGGCGGCCGCCGCTCGCACAACATCCGCCTCGCGCCCGAACTCCGCTTCCTCGGCATCGACATCGGCGCCACGTCCATCGACGTGGCCGTCACCAACGCCGAGCTGGAGGTGCTCGGGCACCTCAACCACCCCATGGACGTCCGCGAGGGCCCCGTCGCCGTCTTCGAACAGGCCTTGTCGATGGCGGCGAAGCTCCGCTCCACGGGCATCGCGGAAGGATTCGACGGCGCCGGCATCGGCGTCCCCGGACCCGTCCGCTTCCCCGAGGGCGTCCCCGTCGCACCCCCGATCATGCCCGGCTGGGACGGCTTCCCCGTACGGGAGGCCCTCAGCCAGGAACTCGGCTGCCCCGTCATGGTCGACAACGACGTGAACCTCATGGCCATGGGGGAGCAGCACGCCGGCGTCGCCCGCTCCGTCGGCGACTTCCTCTGCGTCAAGATCGGCACCGGCATCGGCTGCGGCATCGTCGTCGGCGGCGAGGTCTACCGCGGTACGACGGGCAGCGCCGGCGACATCGGACACATCCAGGTCGAACCCGAGGGCCGCCCCTGCGCCTGCGGCAACAACGGCTGCCTGGAAGCCCACTTCAGCGGCGCCGCCCTGGCCCGCGACGCCGAGGATGCGGCGCGCGCCGGCCGCTCGGAGGAGCTCGCCGCCCGCCTCGCGGCGGCCGGACACCTCACCGGCGCCGACGTCGCCGCGGCCGCCGCCGCGGGCGACGCCACCTCACTCGCCCTCATCCGCGAGGGCGGCAACCGGGTCGGGCAGGTCATCGCCGGACTCGTCAGCTTCTTCAACCCCGGTCTGGTGGTGATCGGCGGCGGCGTCACCGGCCTCGGTCACAACCTCCTCGCCAGTGTCCGCACCCAGGTCTACCGGCAGTCCCTGCCCCTGGCCACCGGCAACCTCCCCATCGTCCTGGGCGAGCTCGGCCAGACCGCCGGCGTCACCGGCGCGGCCCGCCTCATCAGCGACCACCTCTTCTCCCCGGCGTAACCGCCGGTCCGTGGGCACACGTTCCTCCCCCGAACTCCGTCCGGGGGGACCCCCAGGCGGAACGGGTGGGCACACACCACCCACCGGGCCGCATCCGCCCGCCCACCCCCGAACCCCACCACCCCAGGCCACCCCACCGCCGGACGGCCACCCGCACCCGCCCGCCGAGGGGACCCCCGTCATGCCCCAGAACCACCCACCCCTGCTCACCATGTCCGGAATCACCAAGTCCTTCCCCGGCGTCCGCGCCCTCGACGGCGTGGACCTCGACGTCACCCCCGGCGAGGTCCACTGCCTCCTCGGCCAGAACGGCGCCGGCAAATCCACCCTCATCAAGGTCCTCGCCGGCGCCCACCAGCCCGACGACGGGCACATCACCTGGAACGGCGAACCCGTCCGGCTCCGCTCCCCGAGCGCCGCCGTCCGCCTCGGCATCGCCACCATCTACCAGGAGCTCGACCTCGTCGAAGGCCTCACCGTCGCCGAGAACGTCCACCTCGGACACGAGCCCACCACCGCCGGCTTCGTCCGCACCCGCGCCGCACGGGCCACCACCACCGCACTCCTCACACGCCTCGGCCACCCCGAGATCGACCCCGCCCGCCGCGTCGGCGAACTCTCCGCCGCCCAGCAGCAGATCGTCTCCATGGCCCGCGCCCTCTCCCACGACGTCCGTCTCATCGTCATGGACGAACCCTCCGCCGCCCTCGACCCCGACGAGGTCGACAACCTCTTCCGGATCGTCGCCGACCTCACCGCGGAAGGCGTCGCCGTCGTCTACATCTCCCACCGCCTGGAGGAGATCCGCCGCATCGGCGACCGCGTCACCGTCCTCAAGGATGGCCGGGCCGTCGCCCGCGGACTGCCCGCCGCGACCACCCCCACCCGGGACGTCGTCGCCCTCATGACCGGCCGGGACGTCCCGTACGTCTTCCCGGACCGGCCCGACCGGACCCCCACCACCGAACCCGTCCTCCGCGTCCAGGGCCTCGCCAGGAAAGGGGAGTTCGAGCCGCTCGACCTCGAACTGCGCCCCGGGGAGATCGTCGGCCTCGCCGGGCTCGTCGGCTCCGGCCGCTCGGAGATCCTGGAGACCGTCTACGGGGCGCGCAGACCCACCGCCGGCCGCGTCCTCGTCGACGGGCGGCCCCTGCGGCCCGGCAGCGTCCCCGCCGCAGTCCGCGCTGGCCTCGGCCTCGCCCCCGAGGAACGCAAGGCCCAGGGCCTGCTCCTCCTCGAATCCGTCACCCGCAACGTCTCCCTCTCCTCCCTCGCCCGCTTCTCCCGGGCCGGCTGGATCGACCGCACCGCCGAACGGGCGACCGCCAGGGCCGCGACCCGCGAGCTGTCCCTCCGCCCCGACCACCCCGACGCCCGCGTCCGCACCCTCTCCGGCGGCAACCAGCAGAAAGCGGTCCTCGCCCGCT
Source organism: Streptomyces sp. R44 (assembly GCF_041053105.1). NCBI lineage: Bacteria > Bacillati > Actinomycetota > Actinomycetes > Kitasatosporales > Streptomycetaceae > Streptomyces > Streptomyces sp. R44. The sequence continues at coordinate 6,977,576 of NZ_CP163444.1, forward strand.
GGCTGCTCCGCGGCTGCCGGGTCCTCCTCCTCGACGAACCCACCCGCGGCGTCGACGTCGGCGCCCGCGCCGAGCTGTACGCCGTCATCCGCCGCCTCGCCGACGACGGCCTCGCCGTCCTCCTCGTCTCCAGCGAGGTCCCCGAAGTCCTCGGCCTCGCCGACCGCGTCCTGGTCCTGCGCGAGGGCCGGGTCGTCCACGAGGCGCCCGCCCGCGACCTCGACGAACACCGCGTACTCGACCTCGTGATGGAAGGGAGTCCGACGGCATGACGCTCACCAGCCCGGCCGAGGTGCCGGCCCGGGAAGGCCGCCGCCGCGCACTCGGCCTGAGGGCCGACGTCCGCAACCTGTCCCTGCTCGGCGTCCTGGCCGCCCTGGTCGCCGTCGGCGGCCTCACCCGGCCCGCAGAGTTCCTCGCCACCTCCAACCTCCAGCTCGTCCTGACGCAGGCCTCCGTCATCGGCGTCGTCACCGTCGGCATGACCTTCGTCATCACGAGCGGCGGCATCGACCTCTCCGTCGGCGCGATCGTCGCCCTCGCCTCCGTCTGGGCCACCACCCTCGCCACCCAGGAGTTCGGCTTCGCCGGCATCCTCTTCACGGCGGTGGTCGTCGGCCTCGGCTGCGGCCTGGTGAACGGCGTCCTCGTCGCGTACGGCGGGATGGTCCCCTTCATCGCCACCCTCGCGATGCTCGCCTCCGCCCGCGGTCTCGCCCTGCAGATCACCGACGGCAGGACGCAGATCGTCACCGTCCCGTCCGTCCTCGACCTCGGCGTCCCCGACGCCTACGTCCTCGGGATCCCGCCGCTGGTCCTCGTCTTCGCCGCCGTCACCGCCGCCGGCTGGGTCGTGCTCAACCGCACCACCTTCGGCCGCCGCACGATCGCCGTCGGCGGCAACCCCGAGGCGGCCCGCCTCGCCGGCATCGACGTCCGCCGCCAGCGCCTCTTCCTCTATCTGCTGTCCGGCCTGTGCTGCGGCGTCGCCGCCTTCCTCCTGATCGTCCTCGCGGGGTCCGGCCAGAACACCAACGGCAACCTGTACGAACTCGACGCCATCGCCGCCGCGATCATCGGCGGCACCCTCCTCAGCGGCGGCCGCGGCACCATCGTCGGCTCCGTCCTCGGCGTCCTCGTCTTCACCACCATCACCAACATCTTCGCCCTCAACAACCTGCAGAGCGACGTCCAGCAGATCGCCAAGGGCGCGATCATCGTCGCCGCCGTCCTGGTCCAGCGCCGCACGGTCCGCGACACCGACGCCTGACCTCCCCCTGTAGTCCCCTCCGCAGTTCCCCCGCAGTCCTTCCCCCGCAGTCCTTCCCCCGCAGTCCTTCCCCCGTAGTCCTTCTCCTCGAAGGGTTGACCCGCCATGCCCGAAACCAGCCGCAGACACCTCCTCCTCGGCGGTGCCGCCGTCTCCGCAGGAGCCCTCCTCACCGCCTGCACCAGCAACGAACCGAGGAACGCCAAGGACACAGCCCCCGTCGCGAGCGCCGCCCCCGCCGCCGACGACAAGCCGGGCACCCCCGTCACCATCGGCTTCGCCGGACCGCAGGCCGACCACGGCTGGCTCAACGCCATCAACGAGAACGCCGAACGGCGCGCCAAGAAGTACTCCGACGTCACCCTGGAGATCACCGAGGGCTCCAACGACACCGCCGCCCAGATCGGCCAGGTCCAGACCCTCATCAACAAGAAGGTCGACGTCCTCGTCGTCCTCCCCGCCGACGGCAAGGCCCTCACCCAGGTCGGCCTCCAGGCCATGAAGGCCGGCATCCCCGTCGTCAACCTGGACAGGATCTTCGCCTCCCCACAGGCCTACCGCTGCTGGATCGGCGGCGACAACTACGGCATGGGCCTCAACGCCGGCCGCTTCATCGGCGAACAGCTCAAGGACAAGCCGGACGCCACCGTCGTCGAACTCGCCGGCATGGACAGTCTGGAACTCACCAAGCAGCGCACCCAGGGCTTCGACGACGCCCTCAAGAACTACCCCAACATCCGCAAGGTCGCCCGCCAGGCCGCCGACTTCACCGTCGAGTCCGGACAGGCCAAGATGGCCCAACTCCTCCAGGCACAGCCGAAGTTCGACGCCCTGTGGAACCACGACGACGACCAGGGCGTCGGCGCGCTCCGCGCCATCGCCCAGGCCGGCCGCAAGGACTTCCTCATGGTCGGCGGCGCCGGAGCCAAGTCCGCCATGGACGCCATCAAGGCCGACGACAGCGTCCTCAAGGCCACCGTCCTCTACCCGCCGACCATGGCCGCCTCCGCGATCGACCTCGCCCGCGCCCTCGGCCAGAAGAAGGGGATCGGCGGCATGGCCGAGCTGGAGATCCCCGCCTCGATCACCCTCTACTCGGCCGTCGTCACCAAGGAGAACGTCGACGAGTACCTCCCCACCGGCTTCAACTGACCTCGCCGGTCCCGGGAGCCACTCGCCGCGCACCACGAAACGGAGGAACCGTATGGAACAGACGGAGAGCGGGGCCGCACCGCCGGCGCTCGGCGTCGGCATGGTCGGCTACGCGTTCATGGGCGCCGCCCACTCACAGGGCTGGCGCACCGCGGGCCGCGCCTTCGACCTGCCGCTGCGACCGGTCCTCGCCGCCGTCGCCGGGCGCGACGCCGACGCCGTCCGGGCCGCCGCCCGCCGGCACGGCTGGGCCGCCGCAGAGACCGACTGGCGGGCCCTGATCGCCCGCGAGGACGTCCAGCTCGTCGACGTCTGCACCCCGGGCGACAGCCATGCGGAGATCGCCGTCGCCGCCCTGGAGGCCGGCAAGCACGTGCTGTGCGAGAAACCGCTCGCCAACTCGGTCGCCGAGGCCGAGACGATGGCGGCGGCCGCCGAGGCCGCCGCCGCCCGCGGCCAGATCGCCATGGTCGGCTTCAACTACCGCCGGGTGCCCGCCCTCACGTACGCCCGCAGCCTCGTCGCCGACGGCCGGCTCGGCACCCTGCGGCACGTCCGCGTCACGTACCTCCAGGACTGGCTCGTCGACCCCGACTTCCCGCTGACCTGGCGCCTGGAGCGCGAGCACGCCGGCTCGGGCGCGCTCGGGGACCTGGGCGCCCACGCCGTCGACCTCGCCCAGTACCTCGCGGGGGAGCCGCTGGTCGGCGTGTCGGCGCTCACCGAGACCTTCGTACGGAAACGGCCGAGGCTCGCCGGAGCCGGCGCGGGCGGTCTCGGCGGGGGAGCGGGCTCGGAGGAGTACGGGCAGGTCACCGTCGACGACGCCGCCCTCTTCACCGGGCGGCTCGCCTCCGGGGCGCTCGCCTCCTTCGAGGCCACCCGGATGGCCTCCGGACGCAAGAACGCGCTGCGCCTGGAGATCAACGGCGAGAAGGGCTCCCTCGCCTTCGACCTGGAGCGGCTCAACGAACTGTCCTTCCACGACCACACCGAGCCCGCCGTCTCGGCCGGCTTCCGCCGCATCCTCGTGACCGAACCCGGCCACCCGTACCTGGAGGGCTGGTGGCCGCCCGGCCACGGACTCGGCTACGAGCACACCTTCGCCCACCAGGCCCGCGACCTCGTCCACGCCATCGCCGGCGGCACCGCCCCCGCGCCCTCCTTCGCCGACGGCCTCCAGGTCCAGCGCGTCCTGGCGGCGGTGGAGGACAGCGCCCGGAACAACGCCGTCTACACCCCCGTACCGACCACCCCCGTACCGACCACCCCCGTACCGACCACCCCCGTACCGACCACCCCCGTATCCGGCTAGGAGGCGCCCGACCGTGCCACGACCCTTCACCCTCTTCACCGGCCAATGGGCCGACCTGCCCCTGGAGGAGGTCTGCCGGCTCGCCCGCGACTTCGGCTACGACGGCCTCGAACTCGCCTGCTGGGGAGATCACTTCGAAGTCGACAAGGCCCTCGCCGACCCCGCGTACGTCAAGGGGAGACGCGAACTGCTCGACGCGTACGGCCTGAAGTGCTGGGCGATCTCCAACCACCTGGTGGGACAGGCCGTCTGCGACCATCCGATCGACGAACGCCACCAGGCGATCGTGCCCGCCCGGATCTGGGGCGACGGCGACGCCGAGGGGGTCCGGCGGCGGGCCGCGCGCGAGCTCGCGGACACCGCGCGGGCCGCGGCGGCGCTCGGCGTCGACACCGTCGTCGGCTTCACCGGCTCGTCGATCTGGCACCTGGTGGCGATGTTCCCACCCGTCCCCGAGCGCATGATCGAGCGCGGCTTCGAGGACTTCGCCGAACGGTGGAACCCGATCCTCGACGTCTTCGACGCCGAAGGGGTGCGCTTCGCCCACGAGGTGCACCCCAGCGAGATCGCGTACGACTACTGGACCACCCAGCGGGCCCTGGACGCCGTCGGCCGCAGGCCGGCCTTCGGGCTCAACTTCGACCCGAGCCACTTCGTCTGGCAGGACCTCGATCCCGTCGGCTTCCTGTGGGACTTCCGCGACCGGATCTACCACGTGGACTGCAAGGAGGCCCGCAAGCGGCTCGACGGCCGCAACGGGCGGCTCGGCTCCCATCTGCCCTGGGGCGATCCCCGGCGCGGCTGGGACTTCGTCTCCGCCGGGCACGGCGACGTGCCCTGGGAGGACGTCTTCCGGATGCTGCGGTCCATCGGCTACGGCGGACCGGTCTCCGTGGAGTGGGAGGACGCCGGCATGGACCGGCTGACCGGGGCGCCCGAGGCGCTCTCCTTCCTCAAGCGGTACGACTTCGACCCTCCGGCGGCCTCGTTCGACGCCGCCTTCGGGGGCGGTGACTGACGTCCCGCGCTTCCACCGCGGAGGCTTTGTCCTCTCGCGGTGGAAAGTTCGACCGATGCGTGCACAAGGGGTTCACGGAGTGGACGAACCTCGCTACGGTCCCTGATGTGTACATGGCGTAACTGGCCCCTTCGACCAGCGTGACGGCGCACGCCGGTCCCCGGACACCCGCACACCCCTACTCCGGAGGACATCCGTGCACAGACAACGACTCCGAGCCAGGAAGACCCTCGCCCTCCTCACCGTCGGACTCCTCGCCCTCGGCGCCCCCCAGGTCCTCGCGGCCGAACCCGAAACCCCCGCCGCCGCTTCCGGCGAGGAGTTCCAGCAGGTCACCCTCGCCAAGGGCGGCGAGGAAGTCGGCGAACCCATGTCCCTCGCCGTACTCCCCGACCGCAGCGTCCTGCACACCGACCGCGGCGGCGAACTCCGCCGCACCGACGCCGCCGGCAACACCACCGTCATCGGCACCGTCCCCGTCTACTCCCACGACGAGGAAGGCCTCCAGGGCATCGGCCTCGACCCCGACTTCGCCCGGAACAGGGCCATCTACCTCTACTACGCCCCACCCCTGGACACCCCCGCCGGCGACGCCCCCAACGACGGCACCCCGGCCCAGTTCGCCCCGTACGACGGCGTCAACCGCCTCTCCCGCTTCACGCTCGACACCGACTTCACCCTCGACAACAGCAGCGAGAAGAAGGTCCTCGACATCCCCGCCACCCGCGGCATCTGCTGCCACGTCGGCGGAGACATCGACTTCGACGCCCAGGGCAACCTCTACCTGTCGACCGGCGACGACTCCAACCCCTTCGCCTCCGACGGCTTCACCCCCATGGACACCCGCCCCGGCCGCAACCCCGCCTTCGACGCCCGCCGCACCTCCGGCAACACCAACGACCTCCGCGGCAAGATCCTCCGCATCAAGGTCGCCGACGACGGCAGCTACACCGTCCCCGACGGCAACCTCTTCGCCCCCGGCACCGCCAAGACCCGGCCCGAGATCTACGCCATGGGCTTCCGCAACCCCTTCCGCTTCAGCGTCGACAAGACCACCGGCGTCCTGTACGTCGGCGACTACGGCCCCGACGCCGGCGCCGCCGACCCGAAGCGCGGCCCCGCCGGACAGGTCGAGTTCGCCCGCGTCACCCGACCCGGCAACTTCGGCTGGCCCTTCTGCACCGGCAAGAACGACCCCTACGTCGCCTACGACTTCACCACCGGCACCTCAGGCGCCACCTTCGACTGCGCCGCACTGAAGAACGAATCCCCGTACAACACCGGACTCGTCGACCTGCCCCCGGCCGAACCCGCCTGGATCCCCTACAACGGCGGCTCCGTACCCGAGTTCGGCACCGGCTCCGAATCACCCATGGGCGGACCCGTCTACCGCTACGACCCCGCCAACACCTCCCCGGTCAAGTTCCCCGAGTCCTACGACGGCGACTTCTTCGCCGGAGAATTCGGCCGCCGCTGGATCAAGCGCATCGACCAGGACACCGACGGCACCGTCCGCTCCATCAACCCCGTCCCCTGGACCGGCACCCAGATCATGGACATGGCCTTCGGCCCCGACGGCGCCCTCTACGTCCTCGACTACGGCACCGCCTGGTTCGGCGGCGACCACAACTCCGGCCTCTACCGCATCGAGAACGCCACCGGCGGCCACTCACCCGTCGCCGAAGCGAGCGCCGACAAGACCTCCGGCACCGCACCCCTCAAGGTCACCCTCTCCGCCGCCGGCACCACCGACGCCGACGGCGACCCCCTCACCTACAGCTGGGACTTCGGCGACGGCACCACCGCCACCACCGCCAACCCCACCCACACCTACCGCACCAACGGCACCTACGTGGCGACCGTGACCGCCAAGGACACCACCGGCCGCACCGGATCCGCCTCCGTCCACCTCACCGTCGGCAACACCGCACCCAAGGTCACCCTCCGACTCCCCACCGACGGCGCCCTCTTCTCCTTCGGCGACGACATCCCCTTCAAGGTCACCGTCAACGACCCCGAAGACTCCGCCACCGGCCCGATCGACTGCACCAAGATCAAGGTCACCTACGTCCTCGGCCACGACAGCCACGGCCACCCCGTCACCACCGCCAACGGCTGCACCGGCACCATCAAGACCTCCGCCGACGGCGGCCACGACGACGACGCCAACATCTTCGCCGTCTTCAACGCCGAATACACCGACAACGGCGGCGGCGGACAGCCCGCCCTCACCGGCAGCGACCAGGCCAAACTCCAGCCCCGCCACCGCCAGGCCGAACACTTCGACACCCAGAGCGGCATCCGCACCTACGACAAGACCCAGGCCCACGGCGGCCGCACCGTCGGCGACATCGACAACGGCGACTGGATCGCCTTCACCCCCTACCACCTCGCCGGCGCCACCCACCTCACCGCCCGCATCTCCTCCGGCGGCGCCGGCGGCCTCCTCGAAGTCCGCACCGGCTCACCCACCGGCACCCTCCTCGGCACCGCCCCCGTCCCCGTCACCGGCAGCTGGGAGACCTTCCAGGACATCGACATCCCCCTGCGCGCCGCACCCCGCAGGACCACCCAGCTCTACCTCGTCTTCAAGGGCGGCGCCGGAGCCCTCTACGACCTCGACGACTTCACCCTCTCCAGCACACCCATCGACCGCACCACCAAGCGCGTCCTCGTCTTCTCCAGGACCGCCGGCTTCCGCCACGACTCCATCCCCAGCGGCATCACCGCCCTCAAGGAACTCGGCGCCGACAACAACATCGTCGTCGACACCACCGAAGAACCACGCCAGTTCACCACCGGCAACCTCGCCCGCTACGACGCCGTCGTCTTCCTCTCCACCACCGGCGACGTCCTCGACACCGACCAGCAGACCGCCTTCGAGCAGTACGTCTCCGCCGGCGGCGGCTACATGGGCATCCACGCCGCAGCCGACACCGAATACGACTGGGGCTTCTACGGCGGGCTCGTCGGCGCCTACTTCCAGTCCCACCCCCAGATCCAGCCCGCCACCGTCCGCGTCGAGGAGCACACCCACCCCGCCACCGCCCACCTCGACGGCCCCTGGCAGCGCACCGACGAGTGGTACAACTACCGCACCAACCCCCGCGAGCAGGCCCGCGTCCTCGCCACCCTCGACGAGACCACCTACCAGGGCGGCACCATGAAGGGCGACCACCCCATCGCCTGGTGCCAGACCTACGGCGGCGGCCGCTCCTTCTACACCGGCGGCGGCCACACCAAGGACTCCTACACCGAACCCGCCTTCCGGCAGCACCTCCTCGGCGGACTCCAGTACGCCACCGGCCGGACCAAGGCCGACTGCAGCCCGCAGACCGGCTACCGCAGCCTCTTCAACGGCGAGACCCGCGAGGGCTGGAAACAGGCCGGACCCGGCGCCTTCGACGTCACCGACGGCGAACTCCGCTCCACCGGCGGCATGGGACTCCTCTGGTACCAGGCCAAGGAATTCCGCTCCTACTCCCTCACCCTCGACTGGAAACTCACCGGCGACTCCAACTCCGGCGTCTTCCTCGGCTTCCCCGCCTCCGACGACCCCTGGTCCGCCGTGAACAACGGCTACGAGGTCCAGATCGACGCCACCGACACCCCCGACCGCACCACCGGAGCCGTCTACGGCTTCAAATCCGCCGACCTCAAGACCCGCGACCAGGCCCTCCGGCCGCCCGGCCAGTGGAACACGTACGAACTCCGCGTCACCGGCGAACGCCTCCAGGTCTTCCTCAACGGCGTCAAGATCAACGACTTCACCAACACCGACCCGGCCCGCAGCCTCACCGACGGCCACATCGGCATCCAGAACCACGGAGCCGAGGACCAGGTCGCCTTCCGCGACATCCGCATCAAGGAACTCCCCTCCTGACGGGACCTCCCGTCCGACGGACCGTCTGAAGCCGGCGTCCGACGAACCGTCCGACGAACCGTCCGACGCCCGCCGTCCGACGAACCGTCCGACGCCCGCCGTCCGACGCGCATGCCCTACGGGAGCCGCCCTCTCACGGGAGCCGCCCTCTCACGGGAGCCGCCGTCCGACGGGAGTCCGCCACAGCCGACGGTGGGCGGGGAGGCGCCGTACCCCCCGCCCACCGTCACCACCACCCCCCTTCTCCTCCAGCTCTCCTCCAGAGGGAGGCCGACGCCATGACCACCGCACCCCGCACCGGAATCTGGCTCATCGGCGCGAGAGGCTCCGTCGCCACCACCACCGTGGCCGGCTGCGCCGCCCTCGTCGCCGGACTCCACCCGCCCACCGGCATGGCCACCGAGACACCCGACCTCGCCGACGCCGGCCTCCCCCCGCTCGCCTCCCTCGTCTTCGGCGGCCACGACACCACCGACTGCCCCCTCCCCAAACGCGCCGAACAACTCACCACCGCCGGCGTCCTCCCGCACGGCCTCGCCCACGCCGTCGCCACCGAACTCGAAGCCGCCGACCTCGAGATCCGCCCCGGCGGACCCGCCCCCGGCGACACCCGCACCGACGAACAGCTCATCACCGCCTTCACCATCGACCTGACGGACTTCCGCCGAAGGATTGGCCTGGACCGCGTCGTGGTCGTCAATGTGGCCTCCACGGAGCCGGCGTCGGGGGGCGCCGGGCTCCCACCCAGCACCCTCTACGCCGCAGCGGCACTCCGCGCCGGCTGCCCGTACGTCAACTTCACCCCGTCCACCGGACTGCGACACCCCGCCCTCGCCGCACCGCTCGCCGCCACCGGACTGCCCCACGCGGGCCGCGACGGCAAGACCGGACAGACCCTCCTGCGAGCCGTGCTCGCCCCGATGTTCCGCCAGCGGGCCCTCACCGTACGCGCCTGGTCCGGCAGCAACCTCCTCGGCGGCGGTGACGGAGCCGCCCTCGCCGACCCCGCGGCCGCCGCCGCCAAGAACGCCGGCAAGGAACGCGTCCTCACCGACACCCTCGGCACCACCGTCGAAGGCCAGGTCCACATCGACGACGTCCCCGCCCTGGGGGAGTGGAAGACCGCCTGGGACCACATCGCCTTCGACGGCTTCCTCGGCACCCGCATGATCCTCCAGACCCTCTGGCAGGGCTGCGACTCCGCCCTCGCCGCCCCCCTCGTCCTGGACCTCGCCCGCCTCACCGCCCGCGCCCACGAAACCGGCCGCACCGGCCCCCTCGACGACCTCGCCTTCTACTTCAAGGACCCCGAAGGCACCCCACCGGCCTCCCTCGCCGACCAGTACCACCGCCTCATCGCCTTCGGCCGCACCCTCGCCGACCCCACCCCGGGGCAGGGCGCCCGATGACCGGCCGCGCCGCCGGAACGGCACGCGCCTGGGCGGAGCTGCTCCGCGTCTCCGCACTGCCCTCCGTACCCGGCGACGCCCTCGCCGGAGCCGCCACCACCGGGGCCCGCCCCGGCCGCGGCACCCTCCACGCCATCGGCGCCTCCCTCTGCCTGTACGAGGCGGGCATGGCCCTCAACGACTGGGCCGACCGCCACGAGGACGCCCTCGAACGCCCCCATCGGCCCCTCCCCTCGGGCCGCGTCACACCCGGCGCCGCCCTGGCCGCCTCGGCGGCACTGACCCTCGCCGGCCTCGGCCTCGCCTCCCGCGCAGGCCGCCCCGCCCTCGTCACGGCCACCGCCCTCGCCACCACCGTCTGGGCCTACGACCTCGGCCTCAAACACACCCCGGCCGGCCCCGCCACCATGGCCACCGCCCGCGCCCTCGACCTCCTCCTCGGCGCGCTCGCCTCAGCCAAGCCGACACCCCGACCCGCCCTCGACGCCGCCCGCGCCCTCCCTTCCGCCGCCCCCGACGCCGCCCGTGCCCACCCTTCCCCCGCCGCCCTCGACGCCGCCCGCGCCCTCCCCTCCGCCCGCCGCCCTCCTCGCCGCCCACACCTACGCCGTCACCGCCGTCTCCCGACACGAAACCCGGGGCGGCTCCACCCGCACCCCCCTCGCCGCCCTCGCCGTGACCCTGGCGGTCGCCGGAGCGACCTCGGGCACGGGGAAGGGCGCCGTCACCGGAGAGGTCCCGCGGAATCCGCCTCCCCCGGGGGCCCCCGCCCCCCCCCCCCCCCCCCCCCCCCACCCTCCCCGCTCCCACCTCCCCCCTCTCCCGTCGGCTCGGGCCATGGCTGGTCCTCGCCTACGCCCGCACCCCCCGCCACCCTCCTCCTGCACGCCGCGCTCAACCCGTCCGCGGCGCTCACCGAGCGGGCCGTCGGAGGTGGGATCCGGGCGACGATCCCGCTCCAGGCCGCGCTGGCCGCCCGAGGTGGGGCGCCCGGGACCGCGCTCGCCCTCCTCGGCCTGGTCCCGGCCGCCCGCGCACTCGCCCGAAAGGTGAGCCCGACATGAGCCACCCCTCCCCGGTAGGCCACCCCGACGACGGCACGGCACTCCGCCCCGCCCCCCGCTTCGGCTACGGCACCAACGGGCTCGCCGACCTCCGTCTCGACGACGCCCTCGCGCTGCTCGCCGACCTCGGCTACGACGGTGTCGGGCTGACCCTCGACCACATGCACCTCGACCCCCTCGCCCCCGACCTGGCCGCCCGCACCGCCCGGGTCGCCCGGCGCCTGGGCGAGCTCGGGCTCGGTGTGACCGTCGAGACCGGCGCCCGCTACGTCCTGGACCCGCGCCGCAAGCACGGCCCGTCGCTGCTCGACCCGGACCCGGAGGACCGCGCCGCCCGCGTACGACTCCTCCTGCGGGCCGTGCGGGTGGCCGCCGACCTCGGCGCGCACGCCGTGCACTGCTTCAGCGGCACCCTCCCCGCCGGCACCCCGTCCGACGAGGCCTGGAAGCGGCTCGTCTCCTCACTCCCTCCCGTCCTGGAGGCCGCCGAAGCGGCCCGCGTGCCCCTCGCCGTCGAACCCGAACCCGGTCATCTCCTCGCCACCCTCGACGACTTCCACCACGTGCGCGGTCTCCTCGGAAACCCCCCTCCCTCGGTCCTCGGTCTCACCCTCGACATCGGCCACTGCCAGTGCCTCGAACCCCTCCCTCCCGCCGACTGCCTCCGCACCGCCGCCCCCTGGATCCACCACGTCCAGATCGAGGACATGCGACGCGGTGTGCACGAACACCTCCCGTTCGGCGACGGGGAGATCGACTTCCCGCCCGTCCTGGCCGCCCTGGCGGAACTCACCGCGGCCGGCTACCCGGGCCTGACGGTCGTCGAGCTGCCCCGGCACTCCCACGCCGGCCCCGAACTCGCTCGCTCCTCCCTCTCGTTCCTGCGCCAGGAGACCCCGGCATGCTGACCGAAACCGCCCGAGCCTGGCTGGACACCGCCCTCGCCGATGCCGCCGGCGGCACCCCCGCCTGGGAACCCCACTTCGTGGCCGCCGGTCGGCACTGCGGCCCCGCGCACGCGGACGAGGTCCGCACCCGCCTCCTCCGGGCAGCCGGCGCCGGGCCCGACACCCTCGCCCGCCTCTACCACCACGGCACCGCCGCCGAACGCCGCGCCGTCCTCGTGGCCCTCCCCTCCCTCGTCACCGGCCCGCAGGCCCTGCCCCTCGTCGAGGACGCCCTCCGCACCCACGACACCACCCTCGTCGCCGCCGCCCTCGGCCCCTACGCCGCCACCCACCTCACCCCCCACGCCTGGCGGCACGCCCTCCTCAAGTGCCTGTTCACCGGAGTCCCGGTCGCCGCCGTGGCCGGTCTCGCCGAGCGCGCCGCCGGTGACACCGAACTCGCCCGGATGCTCGCCGACCACGCCGCCGAACGCACCGCCGCAGGCCGCCCCCTCCCCGCCGACCTGGCCCGCGTCCTCGTCCTCACCGCCCCCGCCGAGGAGTCCTGATGCGCATCTTCGACCCGCACATCCACATGACCTCGCGCACCACGGACGACTACCGGGCGATGCACGGCGCCGGTGTCCGCGCCGTCGTCGAACCCTCCTTCTGGCTCGGCCAGCCCCGCACCTCGCCCGCCTCCTTCCTCGACTACTTCGACTCCCTCCTCGGCTGGGAGCCGTTCCGCGCCGCCCAGCACGGCATCGCCCACCACTGCGCCCTGGCCCTCAACCCCAAGGAGGCCAACGACCCCCGCTGTACCCCCGTCCTCGACGCGCTGCCCCGGTACCTCGCCAAGGACGGCGTCGTCGCCGTCGGCGAGATCGGGTACGACTCCCTGACACCGGCCGAGGACACCGCCCTCGCCGCCCAGCTCCAGCTCGCCGCGGACCACGGCCTGCCGGCCCTCGTCCACACCCCGCACCGCGACAAGCTCACCGGCCTGCGCCGCACGATCGACGTCGTCCGCGAGTCCGCCCTTCCCCCGGACCGCGTCCTCCTCGACCACCTCAACGAGACCACGGTCAAGGAGGCCGCCGACAGCGGCGCCTGGCTCGGCTTCTCCGTCTACCCCGACACCAAGATGGACGAGGACCGGACGGTCGCGATCCTGAAGGAGTACGGCACCGGCCGCGTCCTCGTGAACTCCGCCGCCGACTGGGGCCGGAGCGACCCCCTCAAGACCCGGGCGGTCGCCGACGCGATGCTCGCCGCCGGCTTCACGGACGACGACGTCGACCAGGTCCTGTGGCGCAACCCCGTCGCCTTCTACGGCCTGGGCGGACGCCTCCACCTCGACCTCCCCGCCCCACCGGACCTGCACGAGGGCAACTCCGTCCTCCGCGGCGGGGAATGAGGCGCCCCGATGCGCTTCCGGCACCCGGACGGCTCCACCGTCCACCTCGCCTACTGCACCAACGTGCACCCGGCCGAGACCCTCGACGGCGTCCTCGCCCAGCTCCGCGACCACTGCGAGCCGGTCCGCCGCCGCCTCGGCCGCGACCGCCTCGGCATCGGCCTCTGGCTCGCCCGGGACGCCGCCCGCTCCCTGACCGCCGACCCGGCCTCGCTCCGGGCGCTGCGTGCCGAGCTCGACCGCCGGGGCCTCGAAGTGGTCACCCTGAACGGCTTCCCCTACGAGGGCTTCGGCGCCGACGAGGTCAAGTACCGCGTCTACCGGCCCGACTGGACCCGCCCCGAACGCCTCGCCCACACCACCGACCTGGCCCACCTCCTCGCCGCTCTCCTCCCCGAGGACGTCACCGAAGGCTCCGTCTCCACCCTCCCGCTCGCCTGGCGGACCCGATGGACCACCCGGGCCGCCGCCACCGCCCACACCGCCCTGACCAGCCTCGTCACCCGACTCGACGCCCTGGAGGACCTCACCGGGAAGAACATCCGGATCGGCCTCGAACCGGAACCCGGCTGCGCCGTCGAGACCGTCGCCGACGCCGTCGCCGCGCTCACCTCCGCGCCGGGCCTCCGCGGCCCTCGTATCGGCGTCTGCCTCGACACCTGCCACCTCGCGACCTCCTTCGAGGACCCGCGCACCGCCCTGGAGTCGCTCGCCGACGCCGGCATCACCGTCCCCAAGGCCCAGCTCTCCGCCGCCCTGCACGCCGAGCACCCGCACCTCCCCGAGGTCAGGACCGCGCTCGCCGCCTTCGCGGAACCCCGCTTCCTCCACCAGACCCGCACCAGAACCGCCGCCGGCCTGCGCGGCACCGACGACCTCCCCGAAGCCCTGGCCACCCCGGCCCCCGGACCCGGCGGGAAGCCCGGCACGGCCCCCGGCCACGGACTTCCCGACGCGACCCCGTGGCGCGCCCACTTCCACGTACCGCTGCATACGCCCCCCGCCCCTCCGCTCGCCTCCACGCTGCCCGTCCTCCGGGACACGCTCGCCCTCCTCGTCGGCGGCCCGCATCCCCGCACCCGCCACCTGGAGGTCGAGACCTACACCTGGCAGGTCCTCCCTCCCGACCGGCGCCCCCGCACCCGGGCCCGGCTCGCCGACGGCATCGCCGCCGAACTGACCCTGGCCCGCGACCTGCTGACCGACCTCGGCCTCAAGGAACTGCCATGACCGACCTCGGCCTCAAGGAACTGCCATGACCGACCTCGGCCTCAAGGAACTGCCATGACCGACACGCGGCCCACCCCCCTCCTGGTCCTCGACGTCGTCGGTCTCACCCCACGACTCCTCCCGCACATGCCCCACCTCGCCGCCCTCGCCCGCAGCGGCTCCCAGGCCCCGCTCTCCACCGTCCTGCCCGCCGTCACCTGCACCGCTCAGACCACCTTCCTCACCGGCACCCTCCCCGCCGAGCACGGCATCGTCGGCAACGGCTGGTACTTCCGCGAACTCGGCGACGTCCTGCTGTGGCGCCAGCACAACGGCCTCGTCTCCGGCGACCGCCTCTGGGACGCCGCCCGCCGCGCCCACCCCGGCTACACCGTCGCCAACATCTGCTGGTGGTACGCCATGGGCGCCGACACCGACATCACCGTCACCCCCCGACCCGTCTACTACGCCGACGGACGCAAGGAACCCGACTGCTACACCCGTCCCCCCGCCCTCCACGACGAACTCACCGAGAAGTTCGGCACCTTCCCCCTCTTCCACTTCTGGGGCCCGGGCGCCGACCTCGTCTCCAGCCGGTGGATCGTCGACGCCACCCGGCACATCCTCCGCACCCGCCGCCCGGACCTCGCCCTCTGCTACGTCCCGCACCTCGACTACGACCTCCAGCGCTACGGCCCCGACGATCCGCGCTCCTTCCGCGCCGCCGCCGAGCTCGACACCGTCCTCGCCCCGCTCCTCGCCGACGCCCGCGCCGAGGGACGCACGGTCGTCGCCCTCTCCGAGTACGGCATCACCCGCGCCGACCGGCCCGTCGACATCAACCGCGCCCTGCGCCGCGCCGGCCTCCTGGAGGTCCACACCCAGGACGGCATGGAGTACCTGGACCCCATGACCTCCCGGGCCTTCGCCGTGGCCGACCACCAGATCGCGCACGTCTACGTCCGACGCCCCGGCGACCTGCCGGCCGTCCGGGAAGCGCTCGCGGACCTCCCCGGTCTCGACACGCTGCTCGACGACGACGGCAAGAAGGAACACGGCCTCGACCACCCGCGCTCGGGGGAGCTGGTCGCCCTCGCCGAGCCCGACGCCTGGTTCACGTACTACTACTGGCTCGACGACGCCCGCGCCCCCGACTTCGCCCGGCTCGTCGAGATCCACCGCAAGCCCGGCTACGACCCCGCCGAACTGCTCATGGACCCGCTCGACCCGTACGTCCGGATCAGGGCGGCCAAGGAGATCGCCCGCAAGAAGCTCGGCATGCGCTACCGGCTCGCGGTCGTCCCTCTGGACCCGTCACCTCTTCGCGGCAGCCATGGCCGCCTCCCCACGAGCGAGGACGAAAGTCCGCTCATTCTGTGCTCCACCCCCCGCGCCGTAAGCGGCCGCGTCGCGGCCACCGATGTGAAGAACCTGCTGCTCAGGCTGGCCGGAGTCACGTAGGACCGCCACGACCCCGACCGGAATCCAGTGAAGCAGACCCCGACGACAGCCAAGGAGTTATCCACAGATGAGTCGTATCCGCCGCACCGGCCGTACCGACAGCGCCGCCGACCCCGAGCTCGGCAGGCGGCTCAGCAGGCGCGACATGCTGGGCGTCGCCGCCGGCGCGACCGCCGCCGCCCTCCTCGGCGCCGCGGCGCCCGCGGCGGCGGCCACCGCCGCCGACCCCGCGACCCAGGGGGAGGGGTCCGGCCGCCCCGTCCTGCCGCCGGGGCGCCTCGGCATCCAGCTCTACTCGCTGCGCGACAAGGTCGCCACCCTCGGCTTCGCCGCCGTCTTCGCCGAGCTGCAGAAGTACGGCTACGACGAGGTCGAGTACGCCGGATACGGCCAGGGCGCCGCCGGCCCGCTGACCCTCGCCGAGCTGAGGAGCCTCACCCGCGACCACGGGCTGCGGGCCATCGGCAGCCACGTCGGCTACTACGCGAACGACCCCGCCGCGTACACCTTCGCCCAGAACCTCGACCGGGTCCTCGACGACGCCGCCGCCCTCGGCCTGGCGCACATCGGCACCGCCTCCGGCCCCTGGCGCTACGGCGCCACCGTGGACGGCTGGAAGCGCTGTGCCGAGGAGTTCAACCGGTTCGGCGAGGCGGCGCGCGAGCGGGGCATGAAGTTCTACCAGCACAACCACTCGGAGGAGTTCTCCTTCGCCACAGACCGCCCCGACGTCCGGCTCTACGACGTCCTCCTCGCCGAGACCGACCCCGAGCTCGTGCACCTGGAGATGGACGTCTTCTGGGCGTACGTCGGCCAGTACCGCTACTCGGTCCGCCCGGACGGCACCCCCGCGCCGTTCGACCCCCTCGACTACGTCCTGGCCCAGCCGCAGCGCTATCCGCTCTTCCACGTGAAGGACGGGGACCGCGACGACTCGGTGGTGCCCTACGGCTACCGGATGACCGACGTGGGGGACGGGGACATCGACTACCGGCGCTTCATCTCCGCGGTCGACCGCACCCACCACGGCAGGAGCGGCCACCACTGGCAGACGGAGCGCGACAACCCCGTCGACTCCCTGACCTTCGCGCGCAGGTCCAGCGCGCACCTCCACTCGCTGCGAGAGAAGGGCTGACCGGGGGCGCGCGGCTCTCGTCACCCTGCGCGTACGGGGGCGAGCAACCCGTACGGGGGGTGGGGCGGTCCGGACCGGATCGCGGTCGATGAGGCCGTCCCACCCCACTGACCATGGAAAACGCTGGTGAAAGGCACCTCGAACCCCTGGTAGAGTTATCTCTGTCGCCGCGGGGGAAACCCCGGAGCGACAGACACCTTGTCCGGGTGGCGGAATGGCAGACGCGCTAGCTTGAGGTGCTAGTGCCCTTTATCGGGCGTGGGGGTTCAAGTCCCCCCTCGGACACCACGTGAAAGTGCCGGTCGATCTCGAATCGACCGGCATTTCGCGTTATCCACAGGTGGGGCATCGTCCGAGTTCAGAGGGGTGGACGGCGCCTATCCTGGGGGAGTGAACGAGAACATTCCTCCTTGCCCCCAGTGCTCCAGTGAGCACACGTACGAGATGAACAATCTGGTGGTGTGCCCGGAGTGCGGCCACGAGTGGGTTCCCGCCGCCGAGGGCGCGACCGGCTCCGCCGATGCCCCCGGGGAGCGTGTGATCAAGGACGCCGTCGGCAACGTGCTCAGTGACGGCGACACCGTGACCGTCGTCAAGGCGCTCAAGGTCAAGGGCAACCCGTCCGGCATCAAGGCCGGCACCAAGGTCCGCAACATACGCCTCGTCGACGGCGTCGACGGCCACGACATCGACTGCCGCATCGACGGCTTCGGGGCGATGCAGCTCAAGTCGAGCGTGGTCAAGAAGGCCTGACGCGCCCCCGCCGTCCCCGGTCGCACTCACCGCGCGGGGGGCCCGCCACCGTCCTAGGCTGAGGTGATCGTGCGTCGCCCACCGAGCGGCGGAGGCATCCCATGGCCGACGGCACCGACGGCAGCACCCCCTCAGGACCTCCCCCTTCCGGTCCACCCTCCGGGCCCCTGAGCGGCCCGCCCCCGCGGAGGCCCTCGGGGAGGTGGTTCCTCCTCGCCCTACTGATCGGCGGGATCGGCCTTGTCGTGGGCCTGGTCGGCATCCTCATGGGTGCGGGGGTTTTCGACGGCGGTGGGCGGGCCGAGGGGGAGACTCCGGGACCGGCGTCACCCTCGACGCCCGCATCGCGGAGTACCGGGACCACTCCATCTCCCGCACCGACAGCTCTGACCTCCGTCGACCGTGCGCACGCCTTCGGTGAGACGCAGAAGTACGCGGACGGGGTCGAGGTGACGGTGTCCGTGCCGAGGACCTTCTCGCCTTCGCAGGGTGCATCGGGGCACAAGGAGGGGTACACGGCCGTGGTGGTGGACGTGGCCGTACGGAACGGCACCGGCGAGCGGATCGACCTCGGGAGCGTCGTGGTGACGGGGCGGGACGCGGAGGGCCGGGAGCTCGCGCGCGTCTTCGACGCCGAGCCGCCGCCCGTGCTCGGGCTTCACGGCACCCTGCTTGCCGGACGCAAGGCCGTCGGCGGGTACGGCTTCGACCTGCCGCCCGGTTCGGCGAGGGAGGTCGACGTAGAGGTCGGCATCGGTCCGGACGGCAGACCCTCCGCCTTCTGGAGCGGTCGGATCCCCTGACGTGACGCCTTTCCGCCTTCTGGAGCGGTCGGATCCCCGACGTGACGCCTTTCCGCCTCTTGGAGCGGTCGGATCCGCCGACCGACGTGTCGCCCCTACGCCTTCCGTGCCACCACGAGCCTGCAATGCGGGCTGCCGTCCTCGCGGTGGCCCAGGGGTTCGATCGGGACGAGAGTGACCTCGAAGCCCGCGTCCTCCAGGCGGGTGCGGACGTCCGCGAGGCGGAAGGTGCGGTAGTACATGACGAACGGGGGGCGCCAGACGGCGTTCCTCAGGCGCATCGCCGTGTCGAAGCCCCACAGGGTCCAGTAGAGGCGGGAGCCCACCGGGGGTGGGGCCGGGAGGGGGAAGGCGAAGGTGCCGCCGGGGCGGAGGGCGGCGTGGACCTGGGTGAAGAGGGTGCGCTGGGCCGCCGGGAGGAAGTGGCCGAAGGCGCCGAAGCTGACCGCCAGGTCGAAGACCGGGGCGAAGGGGAGTGCGAGGGCGTCGGCGCGGACCAGGTCGGCGGTCGGGTGGGCGTTCCGGGCCCGGGTGAGCATGCCCGTACTGAAGTCGACGCCCGTGACGCGGCCCGCGCAGACGGAGCGGAGGACGCCGAGGCCGGCGCCGGTTCCGCAGCAGACGTCGAGGCCGGAGTCGAAGGGCCCGAGGGTCTCCAGGGTGTCGGCGACCGCGGTCAGGAGCCGGTCGGAGGTGCGGAACGGGGTCGCGTCGAATTTGTTCGCGAGCAGGTCGTAGCCGTGCTCGACCGAGGAGAGGGCCTGGACGGTCAGCTCGCGGAGGCTGGGGCCCTGCGGGGTGAACATGGCATCGAGCCTAGGGGTTTCCCGCCGGTCGCGCGGGGGCTCGGGGTGGAGAGGCCTCGGTCGGGTGATCCTTCCGTGCCGTCATCACCAACCGTATGTGTCAGAGCGCGCTGCGTACCGGCGGTGCCGGCCATGATGGGGCGATGCCCGTGAGCTGGCAGACGAGGAGGTAGAGGGGGATCGGCGGGGTGTAGGGGGAGGTGCCGTCGGGGTGGTGGATGAGGCGGGGGCCGCGGTCCGGGATCTCGGCGCCGGGGGCGTAGCAGGCGGGCAGGGGCCAGGTGAGGTCGTGGTCGGAGCCGGCGGGGACGAGCCACCACCACCAGTCGGAGTCGGCGTAGATGCAGCCCTTGGCGGGGAGCCGGGAGAGGATCTTGAAGCCGAAGCGGGCGGGGACGCCGACGGCGTCGCAGCCGAGGCCGGTGTGGAGTCCGACGGGGACGGTGAGGCGGGTGGCGCCGAGTTCTGCTGCCCGGGTCGGGGGGCGGAGGGGTTCCGGTGAGCGGCGCTGGGCCGGGACGGCGGTGTCGCCCGGGCGGAGGGCCGGGCGGCCGGTGGCGTCGGGGGACCTGAGGCTGCGCGGGATGATGCGGAGGGACCTCAGCACGGTTCCCCCATGCCGTGGGCGAGTTCCGCCCAGACGATCTGCGCGGTGCCGTGGCCGGTGCGGTCGGCGCCCCAGGCGGTGCAGAGGGCGTCGACGATGAGGAGGCCGCGGCCGCGTTCCTCCTCGCCGCAGTCGCGTATGCGCGGTCCGGCGGGGCCGCCCTCGTCCCGTACGGCTATCCGCAGGGTGTCCTCGCCTTCGCGGAGTTCGCAGACGATGCGGTCGCTCGCGGTGTGTACGACGGCGTTGGTGACGAGTTCGGAGACGACGAGGGCGACGGTGTCGCGTATCTCGGGGTCGCAGCCCCAGAGGATGAGCCGTTCCTCGGCGAGTCTGCGGGCGCGGGCGACGGAGGCGGTGAGGGCCGGGAGTTCGAAGGCGAAGCGGCGGACGGGATCGGTGTGCTGCTGTGGGCGCTGGGCCATGACCCGAGGGGCTCGCGGGCTCATGAGACCTGAGGGCTGCGCGTTACCAGAAGCCACGACCGGTTCCTCACAACAGTGGGCAGGACTGCCGTACGGCGCTGTCGCCGTGGCGCGGTGGCGCACGGCGGCAGCGTGTACTGGTTCACCGGAACACTGTCCTCCTGAGTCGGACACTTGGCAAGTGGCACTCTGAAAATTGCAGAGTGCTGTGTTCTCTCTGGCCCGGCTTCGTGGCACACTCGTCGAAACAGTGCGTCGGGGAGGTCTGAGAGTGAGCGAGCCGCGGTCCGCCCCGACGGTGGGACAGGTCGTCCTCGGAAAGCGTCTGCAGGACCTGCGCGAGCGGGCCGGCATGAAGCGGGAAGAGGCGGCGAAGATCCTGCGGGTGGCCCCGGCCACCGTCCGGCGGATGGAGACCGCCGAGGTCGCGCTGAAGATTCCGTACGTGCAGCTCCTGTTGAAGGAGTACGGGATCACGGACTCCGAGGCCGAGGGCTTCGTCGCCCTCGCGGAGGAGGCCAACCTCCCCGGCTGGTGGCAGCGGTTCCATGACGTGCTGCCCGGCTGGTTCTCCATGTACGTCAGCCTGGAGGGGGCCGCGAGCCTCATCCGGGCCTATGAACCCCAGTTCGTCCCCGGTCTGCTCCAGACCGAGGAGTACGCCCGCGCCATTCTGCGCAGCGGGGCGGTCGGTGCCGGCAGCGATGCCGGCAAGGACGAGGACGCCGAGCGCCATGTAGCCCTGCGGATGGAGCGCCAGTCCCTCTTGACCAGGGACGACGCCCCGAAGTTCTGGGTGATCATGGACGAGACGGTGTTCCGCCGACCGGTCGGCGACGGGCCCGAAGTGATGCGCGACCAGCTCGACCGGCTGCTCGAAGCGTCAGAGCTGCCGAACGTCACCCTGCAGATCGCGGAGTTCGCGTCCGGCCACCATCCCGGCACCTACGGGCCGTTCGTCCTCTTCCGCTTCGCCATGCCCGAACTCCCGGACATGGTCTACAGCGAGTACCTGACCGGCGCCGTCTACCTCGACGCGCGTCCCGAGGTGGCATCCCACCTGGAGGTCATGGACCGCATGGCGGCGCAGGCCGCGACTGCACAACGCACGAAGGAGATTCTCCGGAATCTCCGCAAGGAGCTGTGAATGGATCGCATATACAACGGCATGCCCGCCGCTGAGCTCGGTGCCGAGGGTTGGCACAAGCCCTGGAGCGGCGGGAACGGGGGCAACTGCGTGGAGGCCATGAAGCTGGCCGACGGCAGAGTCGCCGTGCGACAGTCCGCAGACCCTGAAGGACCAGCGCTCATCTACACCCACGGGGAGATCGCCGCTTTCATCCAGGGCGCCAAATCCGGCCAGGCTGACTTTCTGCTCACCTGACCCCTTCCATCCCACGCCTACCATCGCGTAACTCTTGTTGCTGTGCCACCCGTTCGTCCCGACCAGGAGAGCCGATGACCCAGGACCCCACATCCGTGAGGATCGACACCAGCAAGCCGCATCCCGCGCGCATGTACGACTGGTTCCTGGGCGGCAAGGACAACTACCCGGTCGACGAGGCGATGGCACGCCAGCTGCTCACCGTCGACGCCCGGGGCCGGGACATGGCCCGCGTCAACCGGGCCTTCATGCACCGTGCCATCCGCTGGCTCAGCGCCCACGGCGTCCGCCAGTACCTGGACGTCGGCACGGGCATCCCGACCGAGCCCAACCTGCACCAGATCGCGCAGGAGGCCGCGCCGGAGTCCCGCATCGTCTACTGCGACAACGACCCGATCGTGCTCGCGCACGCGGCCGCCCTGCTGCGCTCGACCCCGGAGGGGGCCACCGAGTACATCCAGGCGGACGCCCGCGAGCCCGAGATCATCCTCGAAAGGGCCGGAAAGGTCCTTGACTTCGACCAGCCCATCGCGCTGTCGATGCTCGCCCTTCTGCACTTCGTGGGGGACGAGGACGGCGCGTACGAACTGGTCTCCAAGATCGTCGAGAAGCTCGCGCCGGGCAGCTACCTCGTCCTCTCCCATGTCACCGGGGACTTCGACCCCGAGGGCGCGGCGAAGGCGAGTGCCATGTACAAGGCGCGCGGGCTGACCCTGCGGCCCCGCTCGCGCGACGAGCTGGCCGCGTTCTTCGAGGGCCTCGAGTTCGTCGAGCCCGGCGTCTCGCTCACCGCCGACTGGCACCCGGAGCTGGGCGAGCCCGTCCCGGTCCAGGGCGACGACCCCATCCCGGGGTGGGCCGCGGTGGCCCGCAAGCCCTGACCCGACCCGCGTACGCGACGGGCCCGCCGACACCGTCGGCGGGCCCCTCCTCGTCCGACGGCTACGGCTACGGCTCCACCAGTGTCACCAGGAAGCTCCGTGCCCGGCCGGTGTTCCCGGCCGAGTCGATCGTGCGGTACTCGACGGTGTGCGTGCCGTAGTCCGGGCTCGCGTCGTCCCAGGGCACCGCCCGGCTCCGGCCCAGCTTCCCGTACACGAGGTCGTCGATCACCGTGCCGCCCGGCGAGAAGCGGAACGGCGCGCCGGCGTCCGTCGGCCAGCCGTAGTACGTGTACCAGCCGTCGCCGTCGACGCGGAACTGGCTGACGACGGCCCCGTCCCGGTCGCCCCGCGCGGTCAGCCGCATGGTGAACGCGTCGTCGTAGACGTACTCCACCGGCCGCCCGGGACGCCGGACCGTGCGCAGCGGCTGGGACAGCTCGTACGTGGCGGTGGCGGGGAGGGCGTCCACCGTCCAGCTCAACTCCTCGTCCGTGCCCGGGATGCGCGCGGTCAGCGTGTGCGTGCCGGGGGCGACGGGGAGCGCGCCCAGGTTCAGATCACGGTCGTTGCGGCCGTACGTGGAGACCGGCCGCCCGTCCAGGCGCCAGCGCACGGTGGGGGTGCCGTGGGCCGTGTGGGTGGTGTCCGCGTGGACGACGCTCCGGGCGCCGACGGGGGAGCCGGTCGGGGTGTGCCCGGTGAAGCCGGGATCCTCCGGGCCTCGGACCGTGCTCAGTGTGGGGTCCACCGTCCACGTCACCGTCCGGGTGAGCGCCGCCGAGCCGCGGACGGCCGGGTCGCGGACGAAGGGCGTCGGGTCGGTGACCGTCGCGGTCAGGGTGTGCGTGCCGGGGGAGACCGGCAGCCGTCGCAGGTCGACGGTGCGGGCGCCGCCGGTGTCGAGGGCCTGCCCGTCCAGCTTCCAGGTGACGGCGAGCGCGCCGCCCACCGGGTGCAGGGTGTCCACCCACACCGTGCGGTCCGCTCCGATCGGCGCCGTGTTCGGGGTGTGGTCCTGGACCAGGTTCACCTTCGCCGAGATCGCCCGGACCATCACCTCGCGTTCCACCTGGTCGAAGGCGTAGCCGAGGGTCTTCATGAGGGAGTGGCGGCTCGGGCGCCAGACGCCCTCCGTGCTGTACATGCCGCCCTCGTGGCGGCCGATGACCCCGCCGGACTCGCTCTCCTCGCCCAGCCAGCGCCACCACTTGGCCCGCTGCTCACGCATCTGGCGCTCCGTCAGGAGCGTGTGGTGGACGGAGGACGGCTCGGGGCCTTCGTAGGCCCCGCCCGGGACCCCGCGCGCGTAGTAGTCGTACTCGTCCTGGAGGCCGCCGAGCGAATGCCCTATCTCGTGCGGGGTGATGAGCGAGGAGAGGGCGTTGCCGCCGGAGGCCGTGGCGTAACTTCCGCCCGCGCCGCCGTAGGTGGAGCTGTGGGCGAGGGCGACGATCTGGCGGTTGGCGCGGCTCGTGCCGGGGACGAGGTCGGCGAGCGCGGCGGCCTTCCGGCTGTCGACGGTGAGCAGCCGCTGCACGCTGTCCGGGTCGCAGCCGCCCCAGAAGCCCATGTCGAGCGCGGTGTCGCGGGCGGGTGCGGTGAGGCCCGGGTCGCAGTCGACGCCGGACTCGGCCGAGGGGGCCTCCACCGCCCACACGTTGATGTAGGAGCGGTAGGAGGCGAAGGGCTCGATGCTCCACAGGGTGTTCAGGTGCCGTTCCAGGTCGGCCCGGAAGGCCGGCATCTCGGCCGCGGTGTAGCCGTCGCCCATGAACACCAGGTTGAACCGGCGGTCGGCGGGCCCGGTGGTCTGTACGGGGACGACGGCCGGCCCCTCACCGGACGTGGGTGTTTCGGCGGCCGCCGGTGCCGTTCCCAGCAGACCGGCGGCCAGCAGACAGACCGCGGCGAGGCGCGCCGCCGCACCTCGAACTCCCTTGCGCTGTGAGGTCATGGGGCGCGAGCCTAGGCCGCACCCCCGGCCTCGTAAAGATGTTCGTCAGTCGTCTGTTTGCCGCCCGGTCGTCTCAGCTTCGGAGCCAGGCAAGGCCGGGGTGCTCCGCGGTGTAGCCCTCCACCAGACGGCGCGCCACCGTCACCGAGTCCACCAGCGGATGCAGCGCGAACGCCTTGACGGCCGTCGCCCGCGAGCCGCTCTCCACCGCCGCGAGGACCTCGCGCTCCACCGCCTTCACCGCGGTCACCAGGCCGACGGCGTGGTACGGCAGCGGGGCCACCGACACCGGGTGGGCGCCGTTCGCGTCCACGAAGCACGGCACCTCGATCACGGCGTCCGCGTCGAGCACGGAGAGCGTCGAGCCGTTGCGGACATTGAGGATGAGGGTCGTCCGCTCGTCCCGGGCGATCGCCCGCATGAGCGCGAGCGCCACCTTCTCGTAGCCGCCCGATTCCAGGTCCTCCTCGTCGCGTTCCCCGATTCCGGCGGCCTCCCGGTTGGCGGCCATGTAGGTGGCCTCTCGGTCGGCGAGCGTACGGTGCCAGGCGGCGAGGGCCGGCGTGTCGGGCTTGGCCATCTCCTCGTAGAAGGCGCCCTGCTGGTCGCGCAGATACGCCCCGCGCGTCCGCTCGGCCGTCCGGTAGGCGTGCACGGCCTCCCGGTTGAAGTAGTAGTAGTGCAGGTACTCGTTGGGGATCGCGCCCAGCGAGCGGAGCCACTCCGGGCCGAACAGCCGGCCCTCCTCGAAGGAGCCGAGCTTCTCCTCGTCGGCGAGCAGCCGCGGCAGCACGTCCTGTCCGCCGACCCGCAGCCCCCGCAGCCAGCCCAGGTGGTTGAGGCCCACGTAGTCGATCCAGGCCTCGTCGGGGTTCGCGTCCAGGATGCGGGCGACCCTGCGGCCGAGGCCCACGGGGGAGTCGCAGATGCCGACGACCCGGTCGCCGAGGACGCGGGACATCGCCTCCGTGACCAGCCCTGCCGGATTGGTGAAGTTGATGACCCAGGCGTCGGGGGCGAGTTCGGCGATCCTCCGTGCGATGCGTACGGCCACGGGCACGGTACGCAGCCCGTACGCGATGCCGCCCGCGCCCACCGTCTCCTGGCCGAGCACGCCCTCGGCGAGCGCGATCCGCTCGTCGGCCGCGCGGCCTTCCAGACCGCCGACCCGGATCGCGGAGAACACGAAGTCCGCCCCGCGCAGCGCCTCGTCCAGGTCCGTCGTCGCCGTCACGGCCGGCGCGTCCGGCACCCCCTCCGCCTGGTCCGCGAGGACCCGCGCGATGGCCGAGAGCCGGCCCTCGTCGAGGTCGTACAGGGTGACGTGGGTGACCCGCCCCTCGGCGTGGTCGCCGAGGAGGGCGCCGTACACCAGCGGCACCCGGAATCCGCCGCCTCCGAGAATCGTCAGTTTCATGGTCGTACGCTACTCGGACGGGCCCGCTGAGCAGGGGGATTCCGGACCGCCGTCCACGGCGGCGTCCACATGCCGGGCGTCTCCGCCTCGCGGAGGGTGGGGGACAATGAGGCCATGTCCCGACGCAAGACCCGCCCCCGTACGTCCCCGGTCGCGCCCGTCCCTGCCGTGACCGCGGCCTCGCCCTGCCCCTGCGGACTCGACGCCGCGTACGGCGCGTGCTGCGGCCGGTTCCACTCGGGCACCGGCACGGCACCGACAGCCGAGCTCCTCATGCGCTCGCGCTACAGCGCCTTCGTCGTCCGCGACGAGGCGTATCTGTTGCGCACCTGGGCGCCGGAGACCAGGCCGGGCGAGGTCGACTTCGACCCGGGGATGCGCTGGGCCGGCCTGGAGATCGAGGAGACCGGTCAGGGCACGGCCTTCCACCAGCAGGGCACCGTCACCTTCACGGCCCGCTACGTCCACGGCGGCGAACCCGGCGCGCTGCACGAGCGGAGCCGCTTCGCCCGCCACGAGGGCGCGTGGGTGTACGTGGACGGCGACTTCATCGAATAGGCCGTGTCCGGCCGCCCATTGAATGTTCAATGGGCGGCCGGGAACTGACGCGCGATTTGCCGCTCTTCTGCGGCCGTCAGTAGACTGATCGAAGGAATGCAAGGCGCCGGCTGGACCTCGACCACTCGGTGGTCCGTCCCCCGGTCGACCGTGGCGAGCCCGCGTGTGAAAGGGCCGCCCCAACGGGTTTGGCGTCCCTGATCCCGACGCCCGACGTCTGGACTCGGTGCAATACCGATTCCATTGATGCACGAGGAACGGTCATGGGTATCCTCGCTCCTTCGAAAGCGCATCGCCGGCGGCATGTCACCGCCGCCACGGCGACCATCATGGCAGCCGCCGTCAGCCTCGCTGTTCCTGGTGCGGCATCGGCGCGGACACCAGCAGAACCCGCGGGCGCTCACACGCTGGTCTCCCTGGTGAATTGTGCGCCCACTCCGCCGTGGGTGTCGACTTACGACTTCGACGGCGACCTGAAGATACAGGGCGGCTGTTTCACCCTCGGCCGTCACGTCTTCGTCATGGTGAAGCACAACAACGGCACGGTGTATTTCAAGAAGTGGGTGGTGGCCCGGGAGCACCCCAACCTCGCCGGAGGCTGGGTCAACGTCAACACGAATCTCCATGCGCCCTGTTACGGCCCGCACAACGGATATGCACGTGGGTATGACGAGTCCACGGACAAGTGGTCGGCCAGATTCCCCGTGACGATCTGCACGCGCTACGACTGACGTGGAGGCGGGGCGGGGGCGGTGGTTCAGCGCACGCCCGCGCCCACCGCCACCCGGCCCCTCGGGAGGCCGGCCGCGAGGTCCTCGGCGACGATCTTCTTGGCGATGGCGTCCGTCGCGACCCGCAGCTCGGGTCCGCTGGGCCGGCCGCGCTCCTGCGCGACGACGTCGGAGAGCCACTGGCCCCAGGCGTGGGTGATGACCTCCGCCTCGCGCTTGCCCGCCGTCGTGTGCGAGAGCAGGTTGCCGTCGCGGGTGAGGAAGCCCTCGTCGACCATCCGGTCGAAGACCGGGAGGAGCACCTCGGGCGGCACCCGGCGGCCGGCCGAGATCAGGCCGAGGCTGGCGTGCCCGACCGTCCGCGTGAAGAGTTCGACCTGCATCACCGCCCAGGCTCCCGCCGTGTCGAGCCGGGTGTCGGACGCGGAGACGATCGCCTTGGCCGTGTCGTAGTCGGTGCGGCGCAGGATGCGGCCGACGGCCAGTTCGAGGAGCTTCTCCGAGTCGCCGGACATGGTGGGGGAGCCGAAGCCCTCGCCCATGTCGGGGGCGGCGGAGCGGGCCGAGTCGCGCAGCTCCACCTGCTTGAGGAAGAGGGCGACGACGAAGCCGACGGCGGCGACCGGCACCGTCCAGAGGAAGACGGTGTGCAGGGTGTCCGCGTATGCCTGGACGATCGGCTCGGCGATCAGGTCCGGGAGTCCGTGCAGGCCGGCGGGGCTCTGCGCGGCCTGCGGGATCACCGCCGGGTTCACGCCGAGGCTCCTGGCGATGGTGCCGGCCTCGACGATGCCCGACGCGAGGTTGGGCTTGAGGGAGTTGGCGTAGATCGTGCCGAAGACGGCGGTGCCGAAGGAGCTGCCGAGGGTGCGGAAGAAGGTGACGCCGGAGGTGGCGGTGCCGAGGTCGGCGTAGTCGACGGTGTTCTGCACGGCGATGGTCAGGACCTGCATGCACAGGCCGATGCCGACGCCGAGCACGAACATGTACAGCGACTCCAGCCAGGTGCCGGTGTCGGGCCCCATGAGGGAGAGCAGGAAGAGGCCGACGCCCATCACCAGACAGCCGACGATGGGGAAGACCCGGTAGTGGCCGGTCTTGCTGACGACGTTGCCGCTGAAGATGGAGGCGATCAGCAGGCCGATGACCATGGGCAGGGTCCGGATGCCGGACATCGTCGCCGATTCCCCGTCGACGTACTGCAGATACGTCGGCAGGAAGGTCATGGCGCCGAGCATGGCGAAGCCGACGACGAAGCTGAGCACGGAGCAGACCGTGAAGACGGGGTTCCCGAAGAGCCGCATGGGCAGCATGGGTTCGGCCGCCCGGGTCTCCACCCAGCAGAACAGCGCCAGGGCGACGAGGCCGCCCGCGAAGAGCCCGATGATGACGCCGGAGCCCCAGGCGTACTCGTTGCCGCCCCAACTGGTCGCCAGGATCAGGGCGCTGGAGCCGATCGCGACCAGTGCGATGCCGAGGTAGTCGATGACCGGCCGGCTCGCCGAGCGCACCGAGGGGATCGTCCGGGCGGCGGCGATCACGACCAGGATCGCGATCGGCACGTTCACGTAGAACGCCCAGCGCCAGCTCGCGTGGTCGGTGAACAGCCCGCCGAGGAGCGGGCCGATGACGGTCGAGACACCGAACACGGCGCCGATCGCGCCCTGGTACTTGCCGCGTTCGCGCAGCGGGATCACATCGGCGATGAGCGCCATCGAGGTGACCATGAGACCGCCGGCGCCGATGCCCTGGAGCCCGCGCCAGACGATGAGCAGCGTCATGTTGGTGGCGAGTCCGCAGAGGAACGAGCCGGTGATGAAGACGACCGCGGAGATCTGGAAGATCACCTTGCGGCCGAAGAGGTCGCCGAACTTGCCGACGAGGACGGTCGCGACCGTCTCGGCGAGGAGGTACGAGGTGACCACCCACGACATGTGGGCGGCGCCGCCGAGGTCCGAGACGATCGTGGGCAGGGCGGTGCCGACGATCGTCTGGTCGAGGGCGGCGAGGAGGACGCCCAGCATGATCGTGCCGAAGACGATGTTGCGGCGGCGGCTGTCGAGCACGGGTGGCTCGGTGGCGGCCGAGGGCGCGGGCGCTGCGTCGCTGGTCGTGGTCACTCTCGCAGCGTCACACCGCCGCCGCCCTCATGCATGCGGGGGACGGCCGAACAGGTGTACCCCGTCAGGGGGTGACGGGGAGCTTGGGGTGGTGCTTGGCGAGGATCTTGTTGGCCCGCGCGAGGGCGGCGAGGGCGTGCTCGCGGTCCGCCCGGTCCTCCGCGCAGAGCGGTCCCCGGAAGCGGTACACCTCGCGCGCCGCGCAGTCCGCGTCGACCTCCGCCTGGAGGACGTGGAGCGGCAGACAGGCGCCGATCATCGCGGCCACGCTGTCGGGGATCGGTACGGGAACGAGGCGCGAGGGCGAGGTGATCACGGGTCAGTCCTAGTCGGTCCGGGGAGGGTACGGAAGGGTCTCCTCTCCATACGTACCGGATCGCGGTACGGGTTCCGGTACGGCGATGTCGCGGCCGGGCAACAGCGGAACGGGCCGCCGGACGGGCGGGCGGCCCGAACGCCGCGGCGCCGTGCCCGGTGCTCGGGACGTTCCCGCAGGTACGGGGCAGGGCGGCGGCCGCCGGGCGGTGCACGGTCTCCGCGTACCGGCCGGAAGCCCGGTGCGAGCGGGGCCGGTTCGGGCATGCCGAATGTGTGGCATCTCACGTTGCGCCCCGGGCCGCCTCTCGGGACGGGTGAGGCCTATGTGAGGATCTCGGCCAGATCGTACGAGACGGGCTCGTCCAGCTGCCCGTAGCCGCAGGACTCCGGCGTCCGGTCCGGGCGCCACCGCTTGAACTGCGCGGTGTGGCGGAAGCGGTCCCCCTCCATGTGGTCGTAGCCGACCTCGCAGACCCGCTCCGGCCGCAGCGCCACCCACGACAGGTCCTTCTTGCCCGACCAGCGGCTCGGCGCGCCCGGCAACCGGGCCCCCTCGTGCGCGGTCTCGTCCGTCCAGGCCGCCCACGGATGCCCGTCCGGGGGGTCCATCCGGAGCGGCTCCAGCTCCTCGACGAGCTCGGCGCGGCGGGCGGCGGTGAAGGCCGCGCAGACGCCGACGTGCTGGAGGACGCCCCGGTCGTCGTACAGGCCGAGCAGCAGCGAGCCGACCACCGGCCCGCTCTTGTGGAAGCGGTATCCGGCCACGACGACATCGGCCGTCCGCTCGTGCTTGATCTTGTACATGAGGCGGGCGTCCGGCCGGTACGGCAGGTCGAGCGGCTTGGCGATCACCCCGTCGAGCCCGGCGCCCTCGTACTGCTCGAACCAGCGCGCGGCGAGCTCGGGGTCCCGGGTCGCCGGCGCCAGGTGGACCGGCGCGTCGACCCCGTCGAGGACCCGCTCCAGGGCCTCCCGGCGCTCGCTCAGCGGGGTGTCGAGCAGCGCGTCGTCCCCGAGGGCGAGCAGGTCGAAGGCGATGAACCGGGCCGGGGTCGTCTCCGCGAGCATCCGGACCCGGGAGTCCGCCGGATGGATCCGCTCGGAGAGCCGGTCGAAGTCGAGCCGCCCCTCGTGCTCGATCACGATCTCCCCGTCGACCACGCAGCGCTCCGGCAGCCGGGCCGCGAGCGCCTCGACCAGCTCGGGGAAGTAGCGGGTGAGCGGCTTGCCCGTACGGCTGCCGATGACCAGCTCCGACCCGTCCCGGTGCACGATCGCGCGGAAGCCGTCCCACTTCGCCTCGTACTGCATCCCGGGCGGGATCCGCTTCACGGACTTGGCGAGCATCGGTTTCACGGGCGGCATCACCGGAAGATCCATGGGCTGATTGTCCGGTATGCGGGAGTTGTCGGCGAGCCCTAGGCTGACGGGCATGGCAGGCAAGGCGGCAGCGGTGGAGCTCGAAGTCGGCGACCGGACCGTGCGGGTCTCCAACCCCGACAAGGTGTACTTCCCCGAGCCCGGCTACACCAAGATGGACCTCGTCCAGTACTACCTGGCCGTCGGCGACGGCGTCACCCGCGCCCTGCGGAACCGCCCCACCACCCTGGAGCGCTACCCCGACGGGGTGACCGGCGAGTCCTTCTTCCAGAAGCGCGCTCCGAAGTACCTGCCCGACTGGATCCCCACGGCCCACATCACCTTCCCCAGCGGCCGTTCGGCCGACGAGATGTGCCCCACCGAGCCGGCGGCCGTGCTCTGGGCGGCCAACCTCGGCGCCGTCACCTTCCACCCCTGGCCGGTGCGCCGCGAGGACACCGACCATCCCGACGAGCTGCGCATCGACCTCGACCCGCAGCCCGGCACGGACTACACCGACGCCGTCCGCGCCGCCCACGAGCTGCGCGCGGTCCTCGACGAGCACGGACTGCGCGGCTGGCCGAAGACCTCGGGCGGCCGGGGCCTCCACGTCTTCGTGCCGATCCTCCCCGAGTGGACGTTCACCCAGGTCAGACGGGCGGCCATCGCCTGTGGGCGGGAGCTGGAGCGGCGGATGCCGGACCGGGTCACGATCAAGTGGTGGAAGGAGGAGCGCGGCGAGCGGATCTTCGTCGACTACAACCAGACGGCCCGGGACCGCACGATCGCCTCCGCCTACTCCGTACGTCCCCGCCCGCACGCCCCCGTCTCGGCGCCGCTGCGGTGGGACGAGATCGACGAGGCCGTGCCGCGGGACTTCGACATCAGGACGATGCCTGCCCGGTACGCGGAGGTCGGCGACGTCCACGCGGACATGGACGACGAGCGGTTCAGCCTGGAGTCGCTGCTCGAACTGGCCCGGCGGGACGAGGCGGAGCACGGTCTGGGCGATCTGCCGTACCCGCCGGAGTACCCGAAGATGCCGGGCGAGCCGAAGCGGGTGCAGCCGAGCCGGGCGAAGAAGGAGCCTCCTGTCGAGGGTTGAGGGCTGAGGGCCGGTGACGCCTCCGGGTGGGCGCCACCGGCCCTCGCCGTTCACTCTAAAACAACACGAACGGTCGTGCTAGCATTTTTCTGTAGCCAGGACGACCGAGGAGATCCGGCATGTACCCGATGGCTCCGCTCATCCGCACCGCCCTGAACACCACCGCACGCGTCGCCCCCGGCCCGGCCGGCCGCTGGGCCTTCCACCTCTTCGTCCGGCCGCTGGGCAGGGCGAAGGTGAGGCCGGAGGAGCAGGCGCTCCTCGCCGCCGCCCGCACCGGGACCCTCCGCGTCCGGGGCAAGGAGGTCGTCACGTACGCCTGGGGCGACGGCCGGCGGCCCGTCCTCCTCGTCCACGGCTGGTCCTCCCGCGCCTCACGGCTCGGCGCCTTCGCCGAGGAGCTGCTCGCGCGCGGGTACAGCCCGGTCGCCTTCGACGGACCCGGCCACGGGGAGTCCTCCGGCAAGGCCACCAACATCGTCGAGTACCGGGAGATCATCCGGGAACTGCACGCCCGGCACGGCGACTTCGAGGCGGTCGTCGCCCACTCCTTCGGCGTCCTCGCCTCGCTCTTCGCCCTCCGCGACGGCGTCCGCACGGCCCGCTTCGTGGGCCTCGGCGGCGTCGGCTCCTTCGCCATGCTCATGGAGGGCTTCCGGGCCGGACTCGGCCTGGACCAGCGGGTGGTGCGGGCCATGCGCGGGTACGTCGAGGGGCACCTCGCCCCCGGCGAACCGGGCGTCTGGGACCGCTTCGGCGCCGACCACGCGCCCGGCGAACTCGGCGCGCCCGTCCTGCTGTTCCACGACGAGGGCGACGACATGGTGCCCCTGGCCCAGGCGCGGTTCCTCGCCCGGACCCACCGCGAGCGGGGCCGGCTCGTCGTCACCCGCGGACTCGGCCACCGGCGCATCCTCACGGACGCGGACGTCGTGGCCGAGGCGGTGGAGTTCGTGACCGCCGGCTCCGTCACGGAACCGGCGGTCACGACACGCGAGGGAGTCAGCTCGACGGCGTCGTGATCGTCGCCGCGTTGTTGCCCGTCCGGGGATCGGGGGTGGAGGCGGTGGCCGAGGCCCCGTTGGTGACGGCCGCCTTCGAGCGCACCACCACCTTGAGCGTGAGGGTCGCCGTGCCGCCTGCGGCCAGGGGGCCGAAGCGGCAGGTCACGGTGTCCGTACTGCCCACCGCCGGGGTGTCGCACGTGCCCGAGGACGGGGTGGCCGAGGTGAAGCGGACGGTGGCGGGGAGGCTGTCGGTGAGGACCACGTCCTCCGCCGCGGTCGGGCCGTGGTTGCGGACACGGACCGTGTAGGTGAGCGTGCCGCCGTCGGCCACCGGCTCCGGGCTCGCCGCGATCGACGTCGCCAGGTCGGCGAGCGGCCGGGACACGGCGATGGTGTGCGCGTCGCCGGCGGAGATCGACGTGACACCTTCGAGGTACCGCAGGCAGGGCGAGGTCTGGCCGATGGCGCAGACCCGGAACGGCGTGTGGCGCTCCAGCTCGGTGCCGTCGCCGAGCTGGCCGTAGGCGTTGAAGCCCCAGGCGCGGACGGAGCCGTCGGTGCGCAGCGCGAGGCTGTGATAGCCGGAGACGCCGCCGGCGACGGCCGAGACCCCGGTCAGATGGCCCGAGCAGCCGCCCGGCGCGCAGACCTGGACCGGGACCCGCCGGTTCGTGACGGTGCCGTCGCCGAGCTGGCCGTAGATGTTGTTGCCCCAGGCCACGGCGGTGCCGTCGGCGCGGGCGGCCAGGGTGTGGAACGCGCCCGCGGCCACGGACCTCACGCCCGTCAGGTACGAGGTGCACGGCGCGGTCTGCCCGATCGCGCAGACCGGCGCGGGGGCGGCGGCCTGGCCACCGGTGCCGTCGCCGAGCGCGTCGCCGTAGCCCCAGGCGGTGACCGAGCCGGTGGAGAGCGCCGCGACGCTGTGGTAGATGCCGGCCGCCACGGAGACGGCGTCGTACACGTCGTTGACGAACACCGGGCCGGGCCGCGGTGTGGTCGTGCCGTCGCCGATCTGACCGTTGCCGTTGTAGCCCCAGGCGGTGACGAAGCCGTCGGAGCGCAGCGCGAGGGTGTGCTGATAGCCGGCGGCGACGCGGGTGATGCCCGTCAGGTACGAGGTGCAGGGAGCGGTGCTCCCGACGGCGCAGACCCGGACGGGTGTCAGCCCGTCCGTGAGTGTGCCGTCGCCGAGCAGGCCCCCCGCGCCCCAGGACACCACGGTCCCGTCGGCGAGCAGGGCGAGGCTGTGGTTGTCGCCGGCGGCGACGGCGGCGACACCCTTCAGGAAGGACGCGCACGGCGCGGGTTCGCCGACGGCGCAGACCTGGACGGGGGTGTCCCGGTCGTTCCTGCTGCCGTCGCCGAGCTGACCGCTGCCGTTGGACCCCCAGGCGACGACCGTGCCGTCCTCGCGCAGCGCGACGTTGTGCCCGCCGCCGCCCGCGACCTGCACGAACCTGTCGAGTGGCGTGGTGCAGGTGACGTTCCCGCAGGCCCGCCCGGGAACCAGTTGCGAACCCGTGGTGCTGCCGTCGCCGAGCTGGCCGCGCCCGTTGCTCCCCCAGGTCAGGACGGTGCCCGGCGGGGCCGTACGGATGTCCCGTGCCCCCGCGCTGTCGGCGTGCGCGGGGGACGGGGCGGACAGGCCGGGGCCGGGCAGCAGCAGGGCGGAGGCCAGGGCGGCCACGACGGCGAGTCGTCTTCGCGGGCGTGGTCCCCGGCGGGCGCCGGGCGGGGTGTCCGGGACGGACATACGCGCTCCTCTCAGCGGGCGGACCGGACCGCGGGCGGGAGTGCAGGCGGTTCCGGCCGACCCGCTCACCATGCGGGCGCGCTCGGGAGCGTGCGTACGCGCGACACCTGGCCTTCACTCGATCAGCGAGTGCGCCGTAGCCGGGCGGGCGGCCCGGGGTGCGGTGGGCGCGGGGACGTGAGAGGAAGGAGCCTTGGGACGAGCCCGGCCGGGCGGCCCCGGCTCGGTGTCACGGACCGGCCCGGCCTGGTGGGCTCGGCTCAGGCCTCGTCGGTGAGCGCCGCCCGGCCCTGGTCCGTCGCCGAGGCGAGCAGCCGTGCCGTGATGCCCCGTTCGGCGCGGGCGTACGAGCCGGGGTCGCCGAAGAGGACGGACTGCGCGTTGGCCGCCTCCATGAGCGCGATCACCTCGAAGGCCAGCTGCTCCACGTCCAGGTCCTCGGTGAAGTCCCCGACGGCACGCGCCTCCGTCAGGGCCCCCTCCACGTACGCGGTCCAGTCGCGGCGGGTCCCGGCGACGGCGTCGTGGACCGGGCCCGTACGGGCGTCGAACTCGGCCGAGACCGCGTAGAAGAAGCAGCCGCCCGCGAAGACCCGCTCCGAGGAGTACGCGAGCCAGTTCCGGCACAGCTCGCTGACCCGCCGCGCGCCCGGCGGCAGGTCCTTCAGGGGCGCGACGACCCGGTCGGCGAAGACGGCGACGGCGGCCCTGACGGTCGCGAGCTGGAGCTCCTCCTTGGAGCCGAAGAGGGCGAAGACGCCGCTCTTGCTCAGCTCCAGCTCGGTCGCGATGCGTCCCAGGGACAGGCCTTCGAGGCCCTCGACCGAGGCGATGTCCATCGTCCGGCCGAGGACGAGCCGCCGGGTCTGGTTGCCCCGCTCGACGCGTCCGTCGGTCCTGGTGCCGGTGCCGCTTCCGGTGCTGCCGCTCATGACCCCATCGTACTGAACGCACGACCGTGCGGAAATCTTCGCGCTCCGGGGGCTATCCCGCCCGCTCTCCCGGGTCCCGCCGCTCCGACGGGGCGAGCAGCAGCACCTCCAGGGCCCGCGCGCAGGCCCGCGCCTGGGCCAGGTACCAGTCGAGCCGCGCGTCGGTGATCAGCTCGGGCGTCGAGCGGACCGCGAGCGCGAACCGGGCGTGCCCCGTGCGTTCCAGGACCGGCACGGCCACCGTCCGCACCCCATGGGCCGACTCGCCGTCGTTGAGGGCGTATCCCGCCTCCCGTACCCGCGCCAATTCGGCGGCCAGGGCGGGAGGTTCGACGATGGTCCGCTCCGTGAACGCGTACAGCGGCGGCAGCGAGCGCGGGCCGGCCTCGCCCGCCCGCGGCCAGGCGAGGAGCACCTTCCCGAGCGCCGTCGAGTGCAGCGGCCGGCGCAGCCCCACCTTCGGGGTCACCGAACCGCCCGCCACGATCACGGCGTGCGGACCGCTCCGCAGCGCCAAGTCGGCCGTCGCGCCCGTCCGTTCGGCCAGATCCGAGAGCTCGGGCGCGGCCAGGTGCAGCCCCCGCTGGTGGTACGAGAGGCGGCCCAGCTCGGTCATCGCCGGACCGAGACGGTAGCGCGCGGTCCGGGCGTCCTGCTCCAGGAAGCCCGCGCCCAGCAGGGTGCGGGCCAGGCGGTGCGCCGTGGAGGTGGAGAGCCCGAGCCGGCGCGCGAGGTCGGAGGCGCTCAGGTCGGGCCCGTTGTCGTGGAAACAGTGCAGCACGTCCAGTGCGCGGCGGACCGCCTGGGCGCCCGCCGGGGGTCGGACGATGCCGGCCTCGGTCGTCATAGGGTTCGCTCCCCGTGGGTGATCGGGTCCCCACGCTCCCACATGGCGGGAGCCGAATCAGGCTCCGGGCAAGGTCGGAAACACTCCGTTCATACGCAATCCCACATCGTGGGAGCCGAGTTGTGGGCGGTGGAACAACCGTGGCAAGGTTCCGGCCAACACACCACGGCGGCACCGAGCCGGAAGGAGCAGGCCCGCGATGAACGCACGACACGTACCGCTCGCCCTCACCCGGCGCCGCCACATCGACCTGGCACGCGTCACCGGCACCGGCTGTCGCTGACACCCGCCCCGACCCGACACCGGCTCCAGGACGTCACCGACTCCAGGCCGACACCAGGCTCCGGTAGGACACCGGCTCCGGTCCGACACCGGCTCCAGCCGAACATCCGGCTCCGGTCCGACACCGGCCCCGGCCCGACGTCCGGCCTGACCTGAGGTCCCGCCTGACCTGAGGTCCTGCCCCGGCCGGCTCCCGGCCATCGCCGGCGCGTCCGGCCGTGGCTTTCGAGCCACGCCGTCGGGACCGGACACGCCGAGAGCGCCACGCGCCCACGCCCACCGGCGTCCTGCCGGTCCACCGTGGCCGCCGGCCTTCTCGGACGAGCCTTCCTCCACCCAGGCCGTGCCCCGCCCGACTCTCCCGATCCACCACATCCCGGGATGCCCTCCATGACGTACGCCCGCGTGCCCGACACGCTCTGGTTCACCCGCTGCCCCGTCCCCACCGCCACCGGCGTCGCCGCCGACCGCGGCTGGCTGGCGGGGGAGTTCGCCCCCGACGGCATCGCCGTCCGCTCGCTCCAGGACGCCGAACCCGGCGCCGACCGCGCCACCCACTTCACCCACGCCCTGCCCGGCCTCTTCCGCGAAGGCGGCAACGTGCCCGCGCTGTGGGCCCGTTCGCGCGGCGAGCGCACCCGGCTCGTCGGGCTCACCTGGATCGAGGAGCGCCAGGTGGTGCTCGTCGCCCCCGGCTCCCCGGTGCGCGGGGCCGCCGCCTTGCGCGGACTGCGGCTCGCCGTGCCGCGCCACTCCGTGCCCATCGACTTCTGGCGGGCGATGGCCCTGCGCGGCTTCGAGGGCGTCCTGGCCTCGGCCGGGTACGGACTCGGCGACGCCGTCCTCGTCGACGTACCGGCCGACGGCCATCAGGGCCAGTGGGCGGCCGAGCTCGACGCCCTGCGCCGGGGCGAGGTCGACGCCGTCTACGTGAAGGGGGCCCTCGCCGTCGAGGCGGCCCGCCGCGCCGGCGCCGAGGTGGCCGTCGAGCTCGACGAACTGCCCGACCCCGCGCACCGCGTCAACAACGGCACCCCGCGCCCCCTCACCGTCCACCAGGACCTCCTGGACGACCACCCCGAGCTCGTGGCGCGCTTCCTCGCCGTACTGCTCCGCGCCGCCGACTGGGCCGCGGGCGAGCCCGACGAGGTCGCCCGCATCCTCGGCGCCGAGACCGGGGCGGGCGCCGAGGGCGTCGCGGGCGCCTACCGGCCCGGCACCCACCGCACCCTCCACCCGGACCTGTCCGGCACCCGGCTCGACCTGCTCGCCCGGCAGGAGGAGGCCCTGCGCGCCCACGGCTTCCTGCCCGAGGCGGTGGACGTACGGGCCTGGACCGACCCGGAACCCCTGCGCCGCGCCCACCAGATCGCGGCCGCCGCGCAGGACCCGACCGCGCAGGACCCGACCGCCCCGGAACCGACCGCCCAGCCCGTCCCGTAACACCCGCCTCGCACCCCCCGCCCCCGCCCCACCTGCCCCGCATCCCCCCCCCCCCACCCGCACCCGCTTCCGGAGGAAGACCGTCATGCGCCCACTCACCCCGCTCGCCGCTCTGGCGGCCCTCGCCGCCCTCTCCACCGTCACCGCCTGCGGCGGCGCGGACGGCGGCGGCGACCCGAAGGGGAAGAAGGGCGGGGAGGCGACGGTCACCGTGCGCATCCCCGACCCCGGCAACGCCGGCGTCCTCGCCCGCGGCAAGAAGGACGGCAGCCTCGACAAGGCCCTCGCCGCCGTCGGTGCCAAGGTCGCCTGGACCGGCAGCGCCGGACCCTTCGCCCCGGCCGCCCAGGCGATGAACGCCGACCAGCTGGACATCGCGACCGGCTCCATCACCTCCGGCATCACCTCCCTCTCGCAGAGCCCCGGCTTCGCCTTCTTCACCGCCACCGACCCCGACCCCGTCGGCGAGGGCATCCTCGTCCGCGAGGGCTCGGACATCACCTCCGTCCAGGACCTCGTCGGCCGCAAGGTCGCCGTCAACAAGGGCGGCACCGGCGAGTACCTGCTCCTCAAGGCCCTCGCCAAGGCCGGGATCCCCGCCGACAAGGTCGAGCGCGTCTATCTCCGCCCCGACCAGACCGCCGCCGTCTTCAACGCCGGACAGGTCGACGCCTGGGCCGTCTGGTCCACGTACGCCGTCGCCGAGATCGGCAGCGGCAAGGCCCACTTCGTCGCCGACGGAACCGCCATCGGCTCCGACAACTACAGCCTCAACGCGGTCCGTTCGGACTTCGCCGCGCAGCACCCCCAGATCGTCAAGGCGCTCTACGCCTACCTCCACGAGCACAGCGCCAAGGAGAAGAAGAACCCCACCGCCTACCTCAACGTCTTCACCGACGCCGGCCCCACGGCCGTCAACGGCAAGGCCAAGGACGTCCAGATCGCCTTCACCGCCAAGGGCGGCACGGTCGACCCCATCGGCCCCGAGGACATCAAGCGCTTCGAGACCGTGGCGCGCTTCTACGCCGACCAGAAGGTCACCCCGAACCAGGTCGACATCGCCGCCCACCTCCTCGACGTCGAGAAGCTGTGATGACGGCCGCCACCGAGGAGCAGGAACGGCCGGAGGGGCTCGTCGCACCGCGTCCACCCGTCCGCCGCGCCCGCTCCCGCACCTACGCCGTCACCGTCCGCGCGCTCGGCCCGTTCGCCCTGCTCGCCCTGTGGTGGGCCTCCTCCGCCACCGGCCTCCTCACCCCCGACGTCCTCGCCTCGCCCGCACAAGTCATCGACGCGGTGGGTGAGTTGTGGGGGAACGGGCAGCTGCCCGACGCGCTCGCCACCTCCCTCACCCGCTCCGGCCTCGGTCTGGTCATCGGCCTCGCCGCCGGACTGACCCTCGGCATCACCACCGGCTTCACCCGGCTCGGCGACGAACTCCTCGACTCCTCCCTCCAGACCCTCCGCACCATCCCCTTCCTCTCCCTCGTCCCCCTCTTCATGGTCTGGTTCGGGATCAACGAGACCGCGAAGATCCTGCTCATCGCCGTCGCCACCACCTTCCCGATGTACGTCTCCACCACCGGCGGCGTCCGCAACACCGACCGCAAACTCGTCGAGGCCATGCGCAGCTTCGGTCTCGGCCGGCTCGCGATCGTCCGCCAGGTGGTCCTCCCCGGCGCCCTGCCCTCGCTCCTCGCCGGACTGCGGCTCTCCATGACCCTGAGCGTCATCGCGCTGATCGCTGCCGAGGAGATCAACGCCACCGAGGGCATCGGCTATCTGATGTCCCAGGCCCAGAGCTACGCCCGCACCGACATCCTCGCCGTCTGCATCCTCGTCTACGGACTCCTCGGCCTCGCCGCCGACGTGTTCGTCCGCGGCCTGGAGCGGATCCTCATGCCCTGGCGCACCGCCGGACCGGGAGGGACGAAATGACCGCAGTACGGGTCAGGGGACTGCGCCGGGTCTTCGGCGACCGCGCCGTCCTCGACGGCCTCGACCTCACCATCGGGCGCGGCGAGTTCGTCGCCCTGCTCGGTGCCAGCGGCAGCGGCAAGACCACCCTGCTGCGCATCCTCGGCGCCCTCGACGGAGCCGACGGGGGAGAGGCCCTCGTGCCGGCCGCCCGCACCATCGTCTTCCAGGAGCCCCGGCTCATCCCCTCCAAGAAGGTCCTCGCCAACGTCACCGTCGGGCTGCCGCGTGGCGCGCAGACGCGGACGACCGGACTGCGGGCGCTCGCCGAGGTCGGCCTGGAGCGGCACGCCGACGCCTGGCCGGCCACCCTGTCCGGCGGCGAGGCCCAGCGCGTCGCCCTCGCCAGGGCGCTGGTCCGCGAACCCGAACTCCTGCTGCTCGACGAGCCGTTCGCCGCGCTCGACGCGCTGACCCGGCTCCGCATGCAGGACCTCGTCGGCGAACTGCGCCGGATCCACCGGCCCGCCGTGCTGCTGGTCACCCACGACGTCGACGAGGCCGTACGCCTCGCCGACCGGGTCGCCGTGCTGCGCGACGGCCGGCTCGTCACCGACGAGCCCGTGACCGTCCCCCGCCCCCGCGACCCCGGCGACCCCGCCTTCGTGGCCCTGCGCCGCCGCCTCCTCGCCGACCTCGGCGTCCACACGCCCGAAGAAGCCCCTGCCGCCCCTCTCGAAGGAGTCTCCGCATGACCGTCGTCATCGGTGTCCACCGCAGCAACCCCTCCCTCTACCACCTCTCCCGCCTCGGCTACGCGGAGGAGGAGCTCGCCTCCCTCGGCGAGACCGTGACCTGGCACCCGTACACCGACGGGGTCCGCACCGGCGCCCACCTCGCCGACGGCACCATCGACTTCGGCGGCACCGGCTCCACCCCGCCGGTCACCGCGCAGGCCGCGGGCCACGACATCGTCTACACGGCGGTCTCCGCGCCCCGCCCCGAGCACGGCGCCCTCCTCGTCCCCGAGGACAGCCCGGTCCGCACCGTCGCCGACCTCAAGGGCGGCACCGTCCACCTCGCCGTCGGCTCCTGGCAGACGCATCTCGTGGCCAAGGCCCTGGACGACGCCGGACTCTCGTACGCGACCGACATCACCCCCGTACGCGGCGACTCCGGCAGCGAGGCGAAGCTGCGGGCCGGCGAGATCACCGCCTGGGTCGCTCAGGGGGCCGAACTCGCCGCGGCCCGCCGCAGGGGCGGTCTGCGCACCCTGATCCGTACCGGCGAGGTCATCAGCGACCGGTCCGTCTTCTTCACCCGCCGCGACCTGGCCGAGCAGCGGCCCGAGCTCGTCGAGGCGCTCACCCGCGCGCTGCGGCGGGCCGACGCGTGGGCCGCCGCGCACCCGCGCGAGGCCGCCGAGATCGCCGCCGCCGACCAGGGCGGCACGGTCGAGGACTGGGAGACCGCGCTGCGCGCCCTGCCCTGGACGATCGAGGAGGTCGGCGAGGAGTTCATCGCCGAGCAGCAGCGGGCGGCGGACATCTTCCACCGCACCGGCTTCGTCGACCGCGCGATCACCGTCGCCGACGCCCTGCCCAGGAAGGCGTGACCCGATGACGACCCCCGCCCCCGAGGTCCTCTGGTACATCATCCCGCGCGAAGGCGCCTACCCGTGGGAGCCGGAGGGCCGCCGCCCCGTCGACCTCGGCTATCTCGCCCAGCTCGCCGGGACGGTCGAACGCCTCGGTTTCACCGGCGCGCTGCTCGCCACCGACCTGTACGACGTGTGGCCGCTCGGCTCCGCGCTCGCGGCCTCCACCAGCACCCGTTTCAAGCCGTTGCTCGCCGTCCACCCGGGGCTGATCTCACCGACCCTGCTGGCCAAGATGGCGCTGAGCTTCGACAACCTCTTCGGCGGCCGGCTCCGGTTCAACGTCGTCAACGGATCGACGAACTCCCTGCGGGAGTACGGCCTGCACGTCGAGCACGACGAGCGGTACGAACTGAGCGCCGAGTACTGGTCGATCGTCAAGCGGCTCACGGCCGGCGAGGTCTTCGACCACAAGGGGAGGTTCTACGACCTCAGGAACGCCGGAGCGTCCTTCCGCGACCTGCGTCCCGTCCAGGAGCCGCACGTCCCGCTCTGGTTCGGCGGCTCCTCGGCGCCCGGCATCGAGATGGCCGCCGAGCACGTCGACGTCTACCTCACCTGGGGCGAGCCCCCGCAGCTGCTCAAGGAGAAGCTGGACCACGTCCGGGCCAGGGCCGCCGCCCACGGCCGCACCCTCCGCATCGGGCTGCGGCTCCACCTG
Organism: Streptomyces sp. R44; assembly: GCF_041053105.1. Classification (NCBI taxonomy): domain Bacteria; kingdom Bacillati; phylum Actinomycetota; class Actinomycetes; order Kitasatosporales; family Streptomycetaceae; genus Streptomyces; species Streptomyces sp. R44. The sequence goes on from NZ_CP163444.1 coordinate 7,020,522, forward strand.
ATCGTCCGGGACACCGAGGACGAGGCCTGGGCCGCGGCCGACCGGCTCCTGGACGTGACCAGCGAGGCGACGTACGCCCGGCAGCTCGGGGAGCGCGCGGGCGAGGACGGCGTCGGCTGGCAGCGCCAGTTCCGCCAGCACGGCGGCAGGGTGCCGGCCCGGGCCCGCGAGCTGGAGACCCATCCGAACCTGTGGCCCGGCATGAGCCTGTTCCGGCCGGGCCCCGGCACGGCCGTCGTGGGCTCCACGGCCCAGGTCGTGGAGCGGCTCAAGGAGTACCAGGAGCTGGGGGTGGACACGTTCATCCTGTCCGGGAACCCGCTCCTGGAGGAGGCGTACCGGGTGGCCGAGACGGTCCTCCCGGCGCTGGGTATCCGCCATTGATCGAACGTTGATGGCGTGTTTACGGTGCCCCGGCAAGCTGTCGGTCATGCAGACGGATACCGACGTGCTGACGGCCCCCGACCTCTCCTGGCGCGAGAACGCCCTGTGCGCCCAGGCCGGACCGGAGTTCTTCTTCCCGGCCCCCGGCTCCTCGACGCGTGAGGCGAAGCAGCTGTGCGGGGCGTGCGAGGGGCGCCTGGCGTGCCTGGAGTACGCACTGAGCCACGACGAGAGGTTCGGGGTGTGGGGCGGGCTCTCCGAGAAGGAGCGTGGGCGGCTCAAGCGGCAGGGCCGCTGAGCCGCCCGAGCGGGGGGCGCGGCTCAGCCGGCGGCGCGGGAGGCCATCCGGGCCTTGCGGGCCGCGAGCTTCTCGTCGAACTTGCTGGCCTCGCTGTCCAGGCCGTTCATGTAGAGCCCCAGCTCCTCCTGGGCGCGCAGGCCGTCGGGGCCGAGGCCCTCGATCTGGAGGACCTTGAGGAAGCGCAGGACGGGCTGGAGGACGTCGTCGTGGTGGATGCGCATGTTGTAGATCTCGCCGATCGCCATCTGCGCGGCCGCCCGCTCGAAGCCCGGCATGCCGTGTCCGGGCATCCGGAAGTTGACCACGACGTCCCGCACGGCCTGCATGGTCAGGTCGGGGGCGATCTCGAAGGCCGCGCCCAGCAGGTTGCGGTAGAAGATCATGTGCAGGTTCTCGTCGAGCGCGATGCGGCTCAGCATCCGGTCGCAGACGGGGTCGCCGGACTGGTGGCCGGTGTTGCGGTGCGAGATGCGGGTGGCGAGCTCCTGGAAGGCCACGTACGCGACGGAGTGCAGCATCGAGTGCCGGTTGTCGGACTCGAAGCCCTCGCTCATGTGCGCCATCCGGAACTGCTCCAGCTTGTCCGGGTCGACGGCGCGCGAGGCGAGCAGGTAGTCGCGCATCACGATGCCGTGGCGGCCCTCCTCGGCGGTCCAGCGGTGCACCCAGGTGCCCCAGGCGCCGTCGCGGCCGAAGAGGCTGGCGATCTCGTGGTGGTAGCTCGGGAGGTTGTCCTCGGTGAGCAGGTTGACGACGAGGGCGATCTTGCCGATGTCGGTGACCTTGGACTGCGACGGCTCCCAGGCCTCGCCGTCCTCGAAGAAGCCGGGGAAGTTGCGGGCGTCGGACCAGGGCACGTACTCGTGCGGCATCCAGTCCTTGGTGACCTTCAGGTGCCGGTTGAGCTCCTTCTCCACGACCTCTTCCAGCGCGTAGAGCAGCCGTGCGTCGGTCCACCCTGCCGAGCTGCCGAGGGAGGGAGAGGTGAGCGTCACGGGAACTCCTGGGGACGGAGAGGGGGGCATACGGGCATACCTACGGATTCGTAGGTTACGAGACCGTAGGTTAAGCCTCCGTAAGGCGTCGGCCAAGCCCGTCCCGGCGATGTCCGGTTACGTTCCGTTATGTGCGCTGCTCCGGCGGGGTGCCGGAGACGCAGGTCACGTCCGGGCCGGCCGTCGAGAATCCCGCGGTCGACTACGCAGCGCAGACGCCCCGCGGCTCAGAGCAGATGATCGGCCGCTCCGGCCTTCACCGCCGAGATGAGCGCCCGCAGCGCCTCGACGGAGTCGCTGACGTAGTCGTCGGGGGAGAGCGTCGAGCCGATGTAGGCACGCCCGGAGCCGTCGAGGCCGAAGCGGAAGCAGTTGGCTCCCTCGCTGCAGAAGGCCTCGTTCCAGTCGATCGCGACGGCGGCGGGGGCGGTGGGGGCGTGGGTCGTGACGTTCATGGTGGGGGGGTCCCTCACAGATCCTGGGATATGGCGCGGACGAACGCGCGCGATTCGGTCGCGGACAGCGCGAGGCCGCGCAGTCGGTCCAGCAGACCGCGGTACCGGCGCAGTTGCATGTCGGTGTCCAGCAGGAGCGATCCGTGGGAGGAGTCGAGCTGCACGGTGTCGAGCTGCGGCACCGGCGCGGTCACGTAGGTGAACGACTGGCCCGCCCCCGGGAAACCCCCTGCGGTGAAAGGAATCACGCGTACGGAGACGGTGTCCCGCTCGGTGTGGTTCAGGATGTGCTCCAGCTGGGCCCGCGCGACCTTCGGCCCGCCGAACTGCATGCGCAGCGCCGCCTCGTGGATCACGGCCTCGTACCGCACCGGCCGGTCCCGGTCCAGGATCTGCTGGCGGTGCAGCCGCAGGGCGAGCCGGGCCTCCAGGTCGGGTTCCGGCAGTGGGGGGACGGCGGTGTCGAAGACCGCCCGGGCGTGCTCCTCGGTCTGCAGGAGGCCCGGGATGTGGGTGGTGACGGAGGTCTCCAACTCGGATGCGTGGAACTCCAGTTCGGCGATGTCGAGGAGGGCGGGCGGCAGCAGTCCGCGGTGCTCCTCCCACCAGCCCCGGTCCCGCTCCTGGGTCATGCCGGCGAGGAGGTCGACGAGTCCGGTGTCCGGGCAGCCGTAGTTGAAGGCGAGGGTGCGGACGCGCTCGGCGCTGATCCCGAAGCGGCCCGACTCGATGTTCGGGATGCGGGTGCGGTCGACGCCCAGGAGGGCGGCGGCCTGCTGGGCCGACATCCCCGACTGTTCGCGCAGTTTGCGCAGTTCGCTCCCGAGGCGCTGCTGTCGCGCGGTCGGGCTGCTCCTGGGTGGCACGCTGACTCCCTTTCGTTCCATGGCGCCGCGGCGCGGGTGAGGCGCCCATTTCGGCCCGGAATGGAACGACTACCCGCAAGTAGTAGCACCGTGCTCCGGTCGTGCGCTACGGTCGGTAGCGCAAGTCTCACACGGGGCTACCGTTCCCGTGTGCGTGTACCCCCCATGCACAAGGAAATGTGAGCAAACCGATGAAGGGCGCCCTGCGTTGCCTCCCGACCGCCGCCGCGGCCGGGCCCGTACCTCCCGCCACGGAGAACCTCAGCTACTCGATGCTGCTCCCCGGCGGCGCCTACTGCGCGGGACTCGCGCGGGAGGCGGTCCGCCCGCTCCTCACCCGGCACGGTCTGTCCGAACTCTGCGAGACCGCCGCCCTCGCCGCCTCCGAACTCGTCTCCGCCGCCTACCGGTTCACCCCCGACCGGGAGATGATCCTGCGCGTCCGCTGGCAGTACGAGGCACTGCGGATCGTCCTCTACGACCAGCACCCGGCCCATGCCTCGCCGCACGCGGCCGAGGAATGCCGCGACCGCCGCAGCCGCAGCATGTGGCTGCTGGCCGCGGCGGTCGACGCACACGGCGGGGACTGGGGACTCGCCCCCGTCCTCACACCCGGCGGAGGCACCAAGTCCTGGGCCTTACTCCACCGCTAGGGCCGGCCCGCTAGACCCCGGCATCACTCCGGCGAGGGTTCGGGGCCGTCCCCCTGACCTCCTCCGCCGTCGTCGGCCGCAGCTCACCGTCGAGCAGCAGCCAGCGGGTGATCCCCAGAGACTCCAGGAACGCCACGTCATGGCTCGCCACGATCAGCGCCCCCTCGTAGGCGTCGAGGGCCGCCGTCAGCTTCCGCACCGACGCCATGTCCAGATTGTTCGTCGGCTCGTCCAGCATCAGCAGCTGCGGAGCCGGCTCCGCGAGGAGCAGCGCGGCCAGCGTCGCCCGGAACCGCTCCCCGCCCGACAGGGTGCCGACGGGCTGATCCGCCCGCGCCCCACGGAACAGGAACCGGGCGAGCCGGGCCCTGATCGTGTTCGGCGTCGCCGTGGGCGCGAAGCGGGCCACGTTCTCCACCACGCTCAGCCCGTCGTCGAGCACGTCGAGCCGCTGCGGCAGGAAGCGGAGCGGCACCCGCGCGTCCGTCTCGCCCGACAGCGGCTCCAGCTCGCCTGCGATCGTCCGGAGCAGCGTCGTCTTCCCGGCGCCGTTCCGGCCGACCAGCGCGATCCGCTCCGGGCCGCGCAGCTCGAACGCGCCGCCGACCCTGGCCCCGTACCGCAGCTCGAGATCCCGCAGGTGCAGGACCTCGCGGCCCGGCGGCACCGAGGTGCGCGGCAGCTCGACCCTGATCTCGTCGTCGTCCCGCACCGCCTCCACGGCCGCGTCGAGCCGCTCCTTCGCCTCCGAGAGGCGCTCCGCGTGCAGCGTGCGCTGCTTGCCGGCCGCGACCTGGGCGTCGCGCTTACGGCCGTTCGCCACGATCTTGGGGACGACCTTGTTCTCGAAGCTCTTCTGCCCGTACCGCTTGCGACGGGCCAACTTCATGTGCGTCTCGGACAGTTCGCGCTTCTGCCGCTGTACGTCGGCCTCGGCGACCCGCACCATCCGCTCCGCCGCCTCCTGTTCGGCGGCGAGCGCCGTCTCGTAGGCGGACCAGTTGCCGCCGTACCAGGCGACCTCTCCGTCGCGGAGATCGGCGATCTGGTCGACGCGCTCCAGGAGTTCACGGTCGTGGCTGACCACGACCAGGACCCCGGACCACTTCTCCACCGCCTCGTACAGCCGGGCGCGGGCGTGCAGATCCAGATTGTTGGTGGGCTCGTCGAGCAGGAGTACGTCAGGTCGGGCGAGCAGCAGCGCGGCGAGGCGCAGCAGCACGGACTCGCCGCCCGAGATCTCGCCCACGGTCCGGTCCAGGCCGACGTGGTCGAGCCCGAGCTGGTCGAGGACGGCCCGGGCCCGCTCCTCCACGTCCCAGTCGTCGCCGATCACGGTGAAGTGCTCCTCCGAGGGGTCGCCCGCCTCGATGGCGTGCAGGGCGGCCCGCTTGCCGGCGATGCCGAGGATCTCGTCCACCCGGCGCCCGGTCTCCAGGACCAGGTTCTGCGGGAGGTGGCCGAGCTCGCCGGTGACCCGGACCGTGCCGTCCTGCGGTTTCAGCTCGCCCGCGAGCAGCTTCAGGAGCGTGGACTTGCCGGAGCCGTTGAGCCCGACGAGGCCGGTGCGGCCCGGGCCGACGGTGAGCCGGAAGTCGTCGAAGACCTCGGTGCCGTCCGGCCAGGAGAAGGAGAGAGCGGAGCAGGTGAGGAAAGTGGGGTGATGCGCCATGGAGGCCTCCCGGTCGCGTAGGCGTGGAAATGGGGCAACGCGAGAGACACCGGGGCGCGGGCAGTGTGGAGAACGGCTCGTACGCCGAGGTCGAGAACGGCACACGCGGCACAGGGGGCACGCGCGGCTCGGTGTCTCGCAACCTCAGACGAGCAACGTCCTTCTCCGATCGGGTGACGACAAGGTCAGGAACGACCGTACGCGCGGGACCGGAGGAGCGGCAACCGATTTGACGCGGACGCGGCTACGGGCGCTCGCGGAGCAGTTCCGCGAGGTCCTGGTCCCAGTCCAGGTACTGGTGCTCGCGCCCGGCCGGGACGAGGTGCTGCGAGCGTTCCAGGAAGCGGCGCAGCTCGGAGGTCCGCACATGGACCATCGCGACGCCTTCCGGGGCGTGGAACTCGACGACGGTGCGGTCGTAGCCGTACGGGCGCAGGCGCACGTCCCCGACGCCGGCCGGGCGCTCGACCCCCTGGACGAGGAGTTCGCGAGCGAAGGCCCAGGAGACCTCGACGCCCTCCAGGGTCGCCGGCGGCGGGAAGGCCATGCTCACGGCGTACGGATCCTCACGGTCGTACCGGAGGGTGGCGGGGACGGTCTCCATCCGGGGAGCGGATGCGACCAGACGGGCTTGCACGGCCTGCTCGATGACGGCGGACAAGACCGGCTCCTCTCACGCGGGCTTCGGATCCTGTGCGTCTCCCCGACACCAGGGCACCTGACACCCCTCTAGACGAGCGAAGCGGTGGGAACGTGCACTCGGGCCCCACGTGACCTGTGTCACCGCGGTCTCTGAAACGCATCCGGCGCGAGGGTGGTCGTCGGCTCGTGCCGCCGGGCGCCCCTGCGCGTATGGCTGGGGTGGGTGGGGGTGTGCGGCTTGAGTGGGGTGGGTGCGTGTTCGTGGTGGGGGTGGGGGTCAGCGTTGTTCGGGGACGTCGTCGTCGTCCGGTTCCGCGCAGGGGCCCGAGTGGTCGCAGTACGGCTGGTTCCCCGAAGCGCCGCAGCCGCAGAGCATCACCCGGGTCTCGTGGCGGTCGCCGTGGGCGCCGGTCACGACCAGGTCGCCCCGGACCACCAGCTGGCCGGAGGGGGTGCGGTGCACCGTGGTGGGGGAGTCCGGGGGCTCGGGGACGGCGTCCTCGGGGCGGTGGTGGTACTGCAGCGCCCCGGAGGGGCAGCGCCGGACGACCTCCGCGACCCGGTCCGGTTCGGCGGCGTCGGGCAGCACCCACGGGCGCCGTGACACGTCGAAGACCTCCGGCAGGCCGTGAACGCACTCGGCCGCGTGCAGACAGCGGCGTGGCTCGAACGTGACGGTGATGCCCTCGCCCTCGTACTCCTTGAGGCGGGGCCGTTCCTCCGTCGTCCCTTCACCTTCCGTCATGCGACCCAGCCTAGGAACGACCGGCCCGGGACGCACCCTGGACGGGGAGCCGCCCGGGGCACTAGCTTCCGGCGCCATGACGTCCATGGGGAAGACGAGACGAATGATGTCGGTGGGGCTGATCGGGGCGGCGCTCGCGCTGACCCTGGCCGCCCCGGCGCGGGCCGGGGAGACCCCCACGGCAGCGGCCGGCTGGCAGCTGACACCGACCGGTACCGACGCCCGCTTCCGGGGCCTCGCGCCGGTCGACCGCAGGACCGCGTGGGCCGCGGGCTCGAAGGGCACGGTGCTGCGCACCACCGACGGCGGCCGCAGCTGGCGAAACGTATCGCCGGCCGGGGCGGGCGACCTGGAGTTCCGCGACGTCGAGGCCTTCGACGCCCGCCGGGCCGTCGTCCTCGCCATCGGGGAGGGCGAGGCCTCCCGGGTGCTGCGCACCGAGGACGGCGGCGCCACCTGGACCGAGTCCTTCCGCAACACCGACGCGCGGGCCTTCTACGACTGCATGACCTTCTTCGACCACCGGCACGGACTCGCCATGAGCGACCCTGTCGACGGCAAGTACCGGATCCTCTCCACCCGCGACGGCGGCCGCTCGTGGGAGGTGCTGCCGAGCGCCGGGATGCCGGACGCGCTCCCCGGCGAGGCCGGCTTCGCCGCGAGCGGCCAGTGCCTCGTGTCGGCCGGACCGCGCGACGTGTGGCTCGCGACGGGCGGCGGCGCCACCGCGCGCGTCCTCCACTCCGCGGACCGCGGACTGACCTGGACCGCGACGGAGACCCCGATCCCGGCCGGCGACCCGGCCCGCGGCGTCTTCGGGCTCGCCTTCCGCGACCGTGCCCACGGCATCGCCGTCGGCGGCGACTACCGCAAGGACCAGCCGTCCCCGCAGGCCGGAGCGGTCTCCGCCGACGGCGGCCGCAGCTGGCTCGCCTCGGCCACGCCGCCGCCCGCCTACCGTTCCGGCGTCGCCTGGCTCCCGCACAGCAGGACCGCCGCGCTCGCCGTCGGACCGACCGGCACCGATCTCACCACCGACGGCGGCCGCACCTGGCGCACGGTCGACACCGGCTCGTACGACACCGTCGACTGCACCCCGGACGGCTCCTGCTGGGCCTCGGGGGAGAAGGGCCGCATCGCCCGGCTGACCAACCACGACTAGGAGGGCGGCTGCTCCCGGTACGCGGCGATCCCGTCGGCCGTCTTGGTCGCGTAGAACTCCGTGATCCGGTACGCGCACACGCCCTCGACGCTGAACGGGTCGGCCGCCGCGATCCTCTCGATCTCCGCGCGGTCGACCCCGGCGGCCAGGATCACCCCGCCGTCCCGCGGGTTCTTCCGCCCCGACGCCAGGAACACGCCCTCGGCGTACTGCGCGTCCAGCCACTCGACGTGCGCGTCGAGCAGCGCGTCCACCCGCTCGACGGGCGCGGTGTAGGTCAATTCCAGTACGAACATGATCGCCAGGCTACCCGCCGCCGCCCCGGGCGCCCGGGGGGCCCGGGTCTCCCTCAGCGAAGACCGCGCTTCTCGCGTTCGGCCTCGACCAGCTCCTCCATGAGGGCCTCCGGGTCCACGGTGTACGCGGTGTCGTCGAGGGCGTCGTGGTCCCGGGTGCCCAGCGGCAGGCCGAGCGCGGCGAGGTCGGCGGCGAGCCGTCCGAACGCGTCGCGCTCGTCCTGGTGGCTCGCCCGATCGGCGGCGGCCCCCTCGGTCAGCGTGCGGCCGGCCATGGGCCAGAAGGTGAACTCGGTGTCCAGCTCTATGAGGCGCCAGGCCCGCTCCGAGGGTTCGTCGGGGTGCAGCCAGTAGCCGATCCACCCCTTTCCGCCCTTCGCCACGAGCTTGACGTGCCGGGCCATCTCCGCGGCCCCGGCGTTCACGGCCCGCATCTCCGGGTCCGCGCCGCCTCGACGTAACAGCGGTGTCCGACAAGGGGCCGGGCAGGCCGGTGACCGCGGGCCTCGCCGTGATGCGGGACCGGACGAGGTCCTAGGGTGGCCCGCATCATGACGATCATCGAGATTCCGGCGGGCTGGCCCGCAGACGAGGGCGCCGCACGGGCCGTCCAGCAGGAGCTGCGCGGGCGGCTCGTGCGCGACGAGGAGGGGCCCGCGGTCGGCGAGGGCCACGTCACCGGCCTCGACGTGGCCTACGACGACGAGCGGGACCTCGTCGCCGCCGCGGCCGTCGTGCTCGACGCGCGGACCCTGGACGTGGTGGAGGAGGCCACCGCGGTCGGCAGGGTCTCGTTCCCGTACGTCCCCGGGCTCCTCGCCTTCCGCGAGATCCCGACCGTGCTGGCCGCGCTCGACGCCCTCACCGCCGACCCGGGCCTCCTGGTCTGCGACGGGTACGGCCTCGCCCACCCCCGCCGCTTCGGGCTCGCCAGCCACCTCGGGGTGCTCACCGGACGGGCGTCCGTCGGCGTCGCCAAGAACCCCTTCACCTTCACCTACGAGCAGCCCGGCCCCGCGCGCGGCGACGCCGCCCCGCTCCTGGCCGGGGGCGAGGAGGTGGGCCGGGCCCTGCGGACCCAGGCCGGGGTGAAGCCGGTGTTCGTCTCGGTCGGCCACCGCGTCTCCCTCGCCAACGCCTGCGCGCACACCCTCCAGCTCTCGCCGCGCTACCGGATCCCGGAGACCACCCGGCGCGCCGACTCGCTCTGCCGCCGGGCACTCAAGGAGGCACTCGGGTCCGTCTGAGTACGCGTACGGATACCGGTCCGCCGCCCGGACCGGCAGAGTGGAGTTCATGACAACTCCCCTTTCCGCTCCGCCGCGTTCGACCGGGCGCGGCCTGACCCTGGTCCTCGCCACCGCCGGAGTGCTCGCCCTGGCCTGGACCTGCGCCATCCTGTACGTCCTCACCAGCTGGACGCTCGGGTGATCGGGCGGCTGCGGTGTGTCGTCCTCGACTGCCCCGATGCCCGCGAACTCGCCGAGTTCTACCGGATGTTGATCGGGGGCGAGGTCGAGAGCCCCGATCCCCGCTGGGCCGTCGGCGAAGGCTCCGCCGTCCTGTTGGGCGCGGACGGCCCGGTCCTCGCCTTCCAGGGCGTCGCCGACCACCGTCCGCCCGTGTGGGGCGCGCCCGAGCAGCAGTTCCTCCTCGACGTGCGGGTCGACGACCTGGCCGCCGCGCACGAGGCCGTCGTCGCCCTCGGAGCCGTACCGCTCGACGGGGAGACCGGCGAGGCCCTCTGGCGTGTGTACGCGGACCCGGCCGGCCACCCTTTCCGGCTCGTACGGCCCTGACCGCCGGGACCGGTGGCGAGGGAACGCCCTCGCGCCGCCGGCCGTTGGGCGGGCATGGTGATGATGGTCGGCCTGATGGTCATGGCGGTGGTCGTCCTGGTGCCGTTCCTGCTCGGCGCTGCCCGGCACGTGGTCCTGCGGACCGGCCGGCCCAGGTGGGTGCGGCGCCTCCTCGCCGCCCGCGCCAAGGACACCCCGACCGGTGCCGGCCTCACCGCCACCGACGAACTGCTCGCCTTCCTGAACGCGAACAAGCGCGTCCAGATCGAGCAGCGCGAGGAGGAGCGCCTGATCCGCCACGACGTCCAGGACGGCGCCCCGCCCCGTACCGGCGTCGACCTGGACGCGGGGACCGCCGTGATCCGGTCCGGCGGATCAGGTGCGGACGGGCGCTAGGTGTTCTGTCTTGGGAGGTTGTGGACGGGTGAGCCAGGTCTCGGTGGAGGGATCTTGAACAGGTGAGGGCCTTCCGGTTCGGTGTGGATTGCGACGTCTACACCTGACCGAAAGGCCCTCGTGCCCCACCGTAATGCACCCCTGACCGAGACCGGGCGCCTGCGTCTGGCCCGCTGTGTGGTTGAGGACGGCTGGCCGCTGCGGCGTGCCGCCGAACGCTTCCAGGTCTCACCGACCACAGCCCAGCGGTGGGCTGCCCGCTACCGCCACGACGGCGAAGCGGGCATGACCGACCGATCCTCACGCCCTCGTCACAGTCCCGGGCGGACCCCGACCCGCACCGAGCGGCGAATCATCAAGGTCCGTGTCCTGCGGCGCTGGGGCCCGGCCCGCATCGCCCACCACCTGCGACTGGTGCCCTCAACCGTGCACCGGGTCCTGACCCGGTTCGGGCTGGCCCGTCTGACCCATCTGGACCGTGCAACCGGCCGGAACATACGCCGCTACGAACGCGAGAAGCCCGGCGAACTGGTGCACGTGGACATCAAGAAGCTCGGCAACATCCCCGACGGCGGCGGCCACAGGGTGCTGGGCCGCCAGGCCGGCCGCAAGACCCGCAAGAACGCCGGCTACAGCTACATCCACACCGCCGTCGACGACCACTCCCGCCTCGCCTACAGCGAGATCCACACCGACGAGAAGAAGGAGACCGCCACCGCCTTCTGGCAGCGGGCCCACGCCTATTTCACCAGCGTCGGGATCACCGTGGAACGCGTCCTGACCGACAACGGCTCCTGCTACCGCTCCCGCGACTGGCGCGACAGCCTGACGGCAGCCGGGATCACCCACAAGCGAACCCGGCCCTACCGACCCCAGACCAACGGCAAGGTCGAACGCCTCAACCGCACCCTCCTCGACGAGTGGGCCTACGCCCGCCCCTACCACTCAGAGCAGCAACGACGCGACGCATTCCCCAGCTGGCTGCACACCTACAATCACCACCGCGGACACACCGCGCTCGCAGGCAAACCACCCGCCAGCCGCGTCCCCAACCTCACAGGGCAATACAGCTAGGGCCCGTCCGGAACGTCCCGCCCGGGCCGCGACGCCCGGCGCGGTCCCAAGGCCTGGCCTCTCTTTCGGAACAGGCTGAGGGGCAGGCGCTAGCCCCGGTGCGCCACCCGGAAGCGGATGCCCGCCGCCCGCAGGCGGGCCGTCAGGGCGTCGCCCATCGCGACCGCCGTCGTCACCTGGCCCGCCGTCTTCGGCAGGGGGTCGAAGGCGAGGCAGAGGGCCGACTCGGCGAGCATCCTCGCCGTCTCGTCGTAGCCCGGGTCGCCGCCCGAGACCTCGGTGAAGACCCGGCGTCCGCCGCCCTCGCCGACGAACCGGACCGAGAACCAGCTGCGGGCGCGCCGCTCGGCCGACGGGCCCTCGCCCGAGGAGTAACGCCCCATCAGCCAGGAGCGGACCGGCGGCAGTTGGGCCGCCGCGACGCCCGCGCCGACGACGGCGGCGCCCCCGAGGGCCATCGGGAGGGTCTTCACGGAGGCGTAGTGCCGGTAGCGGAAGTCCGGTCCGTAGCGTTCGAGGGCCGCCGCCGAGCGGGCCACCACCTGCGGGTCGAGCGTCGGCAGCGGCAGCGCCCAGGTGCCCGTCTCCCGGCTGAACCGGGGCCCGCCGAGCGGTGCGCGGGCCCGCCGGCCCACCAAGCGCGGTTCGTGCAGCCGCCGTTCGTGCGCGGCCCGCAGGATCTCCCGGCCCCGGCCGAACGCGGTCAGCGCCGAGGCGAAGGTGCCGCCGGAGAACGCGGCCCCGGCCCGGACGAAGCCGTCGACGCGCAGCGGTACGTCCTGCGGCAGCTGGCGGACGGTGAAGTAGACGCCCAGGTCGTGCGGGACGGAGTCGAAGCCGCAGGCGTGCACGATCCGGGCGCCGGTCTCGCGGGCCCGCGCGTCGTGCCGTACGAACATGAGGTCCACGAACTCGGACTCGCCCGTCAGGTCCAGATAGTCCGTGCCCGCCTCCGCGCAGGCCGCGACCAGACCCTCGCCGTACCAGACGTACGGGCCGACGGTCGTGGCCACCACCCGCGCGGATTCGGCGAGTTCGCGCAGCGCGCCGGGATCGGCCGAGTCGGCGACGACCAGCGGGAGGTCGGCGAGGTGCGGCCGGCCGGCGGCGAGCCGCTTCCGCAGGGCCTCCAGCTTGCCGAGGCTGCGTCCGGCGAGCGCCCAGCGGCACTCCGCCGGGGCGTGCTCCGCCAGGTACTCCGCGGTGAGCTCGCCCACGAAGCCGGTCGCCCCGAAGAGCACCACGTCGTACGGTCTGGCTCCGGTCTCGCGTCCCACGCCCGCCCCTGTCTCCATCAAGCCCCTCGTCTCGGCCGTACCGCGCCGCCGCGCGCGGTTGTCGTCGGCGGAGGATAGCGGAAGTCCGCCCCCGCGCATTTTCCAAGCGCTTGCTCGGCCGGGGGGCTTGTGCCGAGTGGAACACGTTCCTAGCATCTCCGGTGTTACATCATTGGTGTCACACACTCCTGGGGGCTCGATGAGCACGACGCACACCGCCCGCAACGGCCCGCTGACGGGCGTGCGCGTGGTCGAACTCGCCGGGATCGGCCCCGGCCCCTTCGCCGCCATGCTCCTCGCCGACCTCGGCGCCGACGTCGTCCGCGTCGACCGCCCCGGCGGCGCCGGCCTCGGCATCGACCCCGCCCGCGACCTCACCAACCGCAACAAGCGCTCCGTCCTCGTCGACCTCAAGGCCGAGGACGGCCCCGCCACCGTGCTCGACCTCGTCGAGCGGGCCGACATCCTGGTCGAGGGCTACCGGCCCGGCGTCGCCGAACGCCTCGGCGTCGGCCCCGAGGCCTGCCTCGCCCGCAACCCGCGCCTCGTCTACGGCCGGATGACCGGCTGGGGCCAGGACGGGCCGCTCGCCGCCACCGCGGGACACGACATCGGGTACATCGCGATCACCGGCGCCCTCGGCATGATCGGCCCCGACCCGGACGGCCCGCCGACGATCCCCGCCAACCTCGTCGGCGACTACGCGGGCGGCTCCCTCTACCTCGTCATCGGCGTCCTCGCCGCCCTCCAGCACGCCCGGACGCACGGCGAGGGCCAGGTCGTCGACGCCGCCATCGTCGACGGCACCGCACACCTCACCACCATGATCCACGGCATGCTCGCGGCCGGCGGCTGGCAGGACCGCCGGGGCGTGAACCTGCTCGACGGCGGCTGCCCCTTCTACGGCGTGTACGAGACCTCCGACGGCGGCCACATGGCGGTCGGCGCGCTGGAGGAGCAGTTCTACGCGGAGTTCGTCCGCCTCCTCGGCGTCGAGGACGTCGCCCCGGCCCGCCGTGACCTCGCCCGCTGGCCCGAGCTGCGCAAGGCCGTCGCCGACCGCTTCCGGAGCCGTACCCGCGAGGAGTGGACGGCCGTCTTCGAGGGGACGGACGCCTGCGTCGCTCCCGTCCTCTCCCTGCGCGAGGCACCGGCCCATCCGCACCTCGCCGCCCGCGCCACCTTCGCCGAGCGGGACGGGATCGCCCAGCCCGCCCCGGCGCCCCGTTTCTCCGTCACTCCCGGCACCCTCCGCACGGGCCCCGCCCTGCCCGGTGCCGACACCGCAGAGGTCGCCCGCGACTGGGCCGTACCCAGCCTGAAGACTCAGGAGCCCGAAGCATGAAGCGTCAGCTCTACACCGAGGACCACGAGGCCTTCCGGGCGGTCGTCCGCACCTTCCTGGAGAAGGAGGTGCTGCCTCACTACGCCCAGTGGGAGAAGGACGGCATCGTCTCCCGCGAGGCCTGGCTCGCCGCCGGCCGGCAGGGGCTCCTCGGGCTCGCCGTCGACGAGGAGCACGGCGGCGGCGGCAACCGCGACTTCCGGTACGCCTCCGTCCTCGCCGAGGAGTTCACCAGGGCGGCCGCCCCCGGACTCGCCATCGGCCTGCACAACGACATCATCGGCCCCTACCTCACCAAGCTCGCCACCGACGAGCAGCGCCGCCGCTGGCTGCCGGGCTTCTGCTCCGGCGAGATCATCACCGCCATCGCCATGACCGAGCCCGGCGCCGGCTCCGACCTCCAGGGCATCCGCACCACCGCCGAGGACCACGGCGACCACTGGATCCTCAACGGCTCCAAGACCTTCATCTCCAACGGCATCCTCGCCGACCTGGTGATCGTCGTCGCGAAGACCACCCCCGAGGGCGGCGCCCACGGCCTCTCCCTCCTCGTCGTCGAGCGCGGCATGGAGGGCTTCGAGCGCGGCCGCAACCTCGACAAGATCGGCCAGAAGTCCCAGGACACCGCCGAACTCTTCTTCACGGACGTCCGCGTCCCCAAGGAGAACCTGCTCGGCGAGCTCAACGGCGCCTTCGTCCACCTCATGACCAACCTCGCCCAGGAGCGCCTCGCCATCGCCGTCGCCGGCATCGCCGGGGCCGAGCACCTCCTGGAGCTCACGACGCGGTACGTGAAGGAGCGCGAGGCCTTCGGCCGGCCGCTCGCCAAGCTCCAGCACGTGCGGTTCGAGATCGCCGAGATGGCCACCGAGTGCGCCGTCACCCGCACCTTCGTGGACCGCTGCATCGCCGAGCACGCCGACCCGACCGGCCTCGGACTCGACCCCGTCAACGCCTCCATGGCCAAGTGGTGGGCGACCGAGCTCCAGAAGCGGGTCGCCGACCGCTGTCTGCAACTGCACGGCGGGTACGGCTACATGAGCGAATTCCCGGTCGCCCGTGCCTTCACCGACGGCCGGATCCAGACCATCTACGGCGGGACGACCGAGATCATGAAGGAGATCATCGGCCGCTCCCTCCTCGGCTGACCCCGTCCCGCACCCCTCGAAGAACCCTCATCGCGAAAGGCTTTCCGTGAGCACCGAAGCGTACGTGTACGACGCGATCCGCACTCCGCGCGGACGCGGCAAGGCCAACGGCTCCCTGCACGGCACCAAGCCCATCGACCTGGTCGTCGGTCTCATCCGGGAGATCCAGGCCCGCCACCCCGGACTCGACCCGGCCGCCATCGACGACATCGTCCTCGGCGTCGTCGGCCCGGTCGGCGACCAGGGCTCGGACATCGCCCGCATCGCCGCCATCGCCGCCGGACTCCCCGACACCGTCGCCGGCGTCCAGGAGAACCGCTTCTGCGCCTCCGGCCTCGAAGCGGTCAACATGGCCGCCATGAAGGTCCGCTCCGGCTGGGAGGACCTCGTCCTCGCCGGCGGCGTCGAGTCCATGTCCCGCGTCCCGATGGCCTCCGACGGCGGCGCCTGGTTCGCCGACCCGATGACCAACCTGGCGACCAACTTCGTCCCCCAGGGCATCGGCGCCGACCTCATCGCCACCATCGAGGGCTTCAGCCGCCGCGACGTCGACGAGTACGCCGCCCTCTCCCAGGAGCGCGCGGCCGCCGCCGTCAAGGACGGCCGCTTCGCCCGCTCGATCGTCCCCGTCAAGGACCGCGCCGGACTCACCGTCCTCGACCACGACGAGTTCCTGCGCCCCGGCACCACCGCCGACACCCTCGCCCGCCTCAAGCCCTCCTTCAAGGACATCGGCGAGCTCGGCGGCTTCGACGCGGTCGCCCTGCAGAAGTACCACTGGGTCGAGGAGATCGACCACGTCCACCACGCGGGCAACTCCTCCGGCATCGTCGACGGCGCCTCCCTCGTCGCCATCGGCTCCAAGGAGGTCGGCGAGCGGTACGGGCTCACGCCCCGCGCCCGGATCGTCTCGGCCGCCGTCTCCGGCTCCGAGCCGACCATCATGCTCACCGGCCCGGCCCCCGCCACCCGCAAGGCCCTCGCCAAGGCCGGCCTCACCATCGACGACATCGACCTGGTCGAGATCAACGAGGCCTTCGCCGCCGTCGTCCTCCGCTTCGTCAAGGACATGGGCATCTCCCTGGACAAGGTCAACGTCAACGGCGGCGCCATCGCCCTCGGCCACCCGCTCGGCGCCACCGGCGCGATGATCCTCGGCACCCTCGTCGACGAGCTGGAGCGGCAGGACAAGCGCTACGGCCTCGCCACCCTCTGCGTGGGCGGCGGCATGGGCATCGCCACCGTCGTCGAGCGCGTCTGACCGTCCCGTCCGCACCCCTCTTACGGAGAAGCAGCAGTCATGAGCGAGAGCACCACCATCCGCTGGGAGCAGGACGAGACCGGGATCGTCACCCTCGTCCTCGACGACCCCAACCAGTCCGCCAACACGATGAACCAGGCCTTCCGGGCCTCGATCAAGGCGATCGCCGACCGCGTGGAGGCCGAGAAGGACTCCATCCGCGGCATCATCTACACCTCCGCGAAGAAGACCTTCTTCGCCGGCGGCGACCTCAAGGACATGATCAAGGCGGGCCCCGAGCACGCCCAGGACATCTTCGACAGCGCCATCGAGATCAAGAATGCGCTGCGCCGGATCGAGACCCTCGGCAAGCCCGTCGTCGCCGCGATCAACGGCGCCGCGCTCGGCGGCGGCTACGAGATCGCCCTCGCCTCCCACCACCGCGTCGCCCTCGACGCCCCCGGCTCCAAGATCGGCCTGCCCGAGGTCACCCTCGGCCTGCTGCCGGGCGGGGGCGGCGTCGCCCGCACCGTCCGCCTCATGGGCATCACCGACGCCCTCCTCAAGGTGCTGCTGCAGGGCACCCAGTACGCCCCGAAGCGCGCCCTGGAGAACGGCCTCGTGCACGAGGTGGCCGCCACCGCCGAGGAGATGATGGCCAAGGCCATCGCCTTCATCGACGCGCACCCCGAGTCCCACCAGCCCTGGGACGTCCCGGGCTACAGGATCCCCGGCGGCACCCCGTCGAACCCGAAGTTCGCCGCCAACCTGCCCGCGTTCCCGGCCAACCTGCGCAAGCAGCTGAACGGCGCGCCCTACCCGGCGCCGAAGGCCATCATGGCCGCAGCCGTCGAGGGCTCACAGGTCGACTTCGAGACCGCGATCACCATCGAGTCCCGCTACTTCACCGAGCTGGTCATCGGCCAGACCGCGAAGAACATGATCCAGGCGTTCTTCTTCGACCTCCAGGCGGTGAACTCGGGCGCGAGCCGCCCGAAGGGCGTGGAGAAGAAGCAGGTCCGCAAGGTCGCCGTCCTCGGCGCCGGCATGATGGGCGCCGGCATCGCGTACTCCTGCGCCCGCGCCGGCATCGAGGTCGTCCTCAAGGACGTCTCCGCCGAGTCCGCCGCGAAGGGCAAGGCGTACTCCGAGAAGCTCTGCGCCAAGGCCGTCTCCCGCGGCCGTACGACGCAGGAGAAGGCCGACGCCCTGCTCGCCCGCATCACGCCCACCGCCGAGGTGGCGGACCTGGCCGGCTGCGACGCGGTCATCGAGGCGGTCTTCGAGGACACGGCTCTCAAGCACAAGGTCTTCCAGGAGATCCAGCACGTCGTCGCCCCCGACGCCCTGCTCTGCTCCAACACCTCGACCCTGCCGATCTCCGTCCTCGCCGAGGGCGTCGAGCGCCAGGCCGACTTCATCGGCCTGCACTTCTTCTCGCCCGTCGACAAGATGCCGCTCGTCGAGATCATCAGGGGCGAGCGGACCGGCGACGAGGCGCTGGCCCGCGCGTTCGACCTGGTCCGCCAGATCAACAAGACGCCGATCGTCGTCAACGACTCGCGCGGCTTCTTCACCTCCCGGGTGATCGGCCACTTCATCAACGAGGGCGTCGCCATGGTCGGCGAGGGCATCGAGCCCGCCTCGATCGAGCAGGCCGCCGCCCAGGCCGGCTACCCGGCGAAGGTCCTCTCCCTCATGGACGAGCTGACCCTCACCCTCCCGCGCAAGATCCGCAACGAGACGAAGAAGGCGGTCGAGGAGGAGGGCGGCACCTGGGTCACGCACCCGGGCGAGTCCGTCATCGACCGCATGGTCGACGAGTTCGGCCGCCCCGGCCGCAGCGGCGGCGCGGGCTTCTACGAGTACGGCGAGGACGGCAGGCGCGGCAAGCTCTGGCCGGGGCTGCGCGAGCACTTCACCAAGCCCGGGTACGAGATCCCGTTCCGCGACATGCAGGAGCGGATGCTGTTCTCCGAGGCCCTGGACACCGTCCGGCTCCTGGAGGAGGGCGTCCTCACCTCGGTCGCCGACGCCAACATCGGCTCCATCATGGGCATCGGCTTCCCGGCCTGGACCGGCGGCATCCTGCAGTACATCAACGGCTACGAGGGCGGGGTCGCCGGCTTCGTGGCCCGCGCGCGCGAGCTGGCGGAGACGTACGGCGAGCGGTTCGCCCCGCCGGCCCTCCTGGTGGAGAAGGCCGACCGGGGCGAGACCTTCACCGACTCCTGAAGGCCGTCCGCAGCTCCTCGCTCAGCGAGCGCTGAAAAGCGGTGAGGAGGGCCTGGACCACCATCGGCTGCATGTGCGCCGAGAGCGACTTCATCGCGCTCAGGTGGTCCGGGTCCTCCCCGCTCTCCCGGTACGGGCTCCACACCTCGTCCCGGAAGAGCCGGGAGAGCTCCTGGGCGGCCGCGCGCGCGTGCTCCAGGAGCACCGTCCGGGAGGCGAGGATCGTCTCGTGCTCGATCGGCACGTCGAGCAGCTCGACCCCGAGCCGCAGCAGCGCCCCGTCGAGCCGGTACGTGTCGGCCTCGTCGGTCCGGTCGAGCACGCCCATCGCGGCCAGCCGGTCCACGTCCCGCTCGGCCAGCGCCCGCCCGGCCCGCCGCTCCAGCTCGCGCAGGGTGATCGTCTCCGCGGACTCGGGCGCCCAGGAGGCCACGAGGGCCCGGTGGATCGCGAGGTCCTGCGCGCTGAGATCGGCCGGCAACTGCTCCAGATACCGCTCGATCGCGGCCAGCGTCATCCCCTGCCGCTGCAACTCCTCGATGAGCGCGAGCCGCGACAGATGGCCGGCGTCGTAGCGCCCGACCCGCCGCGGCCCGATGACGGGCGGCGGCAGCAGCCCCCGGGTCCCGTAGAACCGCACGGTCCGCACCGTGACCCCCGCCCGAGCGGCCAGCTCGTCCACGGTGTAGCCGGGCACCAGGTCCTCGTCGCTCGCGTCGTCCTCCATGGTTCAACAGTATTGCTGTCTCACCATCGCTGTAAAAGACCTTGGCGGGTCCGGATCAGCAGGGCGTGGGGGAGGACAGGGCCGTGTCGACGGAGGCGTAGGTGACGCCGTGGTCGGCCAGCGCCTCGGCGACGACGCCGCCGAGGACGGTGAGGGCGAGCAGGAGGTGCTCGTCGCCGATCTCGCGGTCCTTGCGGGCCAGGGCCAGGCGGAGCGACTTCTCCAGGACGGTCTTCGCCTCGCGGGAGAAGCCGAGGCGGCCCGACCACCACCCGCTGTCCTTGCGGTCGCCGGCCAGCGCGCCCGCGCCGTGGCTCTCCTCGACGCGCTCGACGATCGCGCCGACGTCGATGCCGAGGCCGGCCAGGGCCTCCGCGTCCGCCCGGGACAGTCCGGCCCGGCGCCGCGCGTCCGAGAGCGCGGAGACCAGGGACGGGCGGCGCTCCGGCGGGCACAGCCGGCCGAGCACCGCCGCCGCGCGGGTGTCCTCGCGGTCGAGCAGGGCCAGGAGCAGGTGCTCCGGGGTGACGGCGGCCGCGCCGCCGCGCTCCGCGTACGCGGCCGCCCCCCTCACCGTGGCGCGCGCGGCCTTCGTGAACCGTTCGAACATCACTGCCTCCCGTACTTCTTGTGGACGGCCTGCCGGCTGACACCCAGCTCGGTCGCGATCTCCTGCCACGACCATCCGTGGTTGCGCGCGCTGCGCACCTGGACGGCCTCCAGCTGTTCCAGCAGTCGCCGCAGTGCGGAGACGGCCCGCAGTCCGACCCGGGGGTCGCGGTCGCCGGCCCGTGCGGCGAGATCGGTCGCATCGGTCATGCTGTCAATGTAGGTTGACGCCGGGAGGGATGTCAACCCTGGTTGACATCCGGTGTGCGGCCCCCTGTCAGTGCCGCCTCCTACGGTGATCCCATGACCGTGATCGAGTACGTACGAGGGGACGCCACCGCACCCCGGGGCAAGGGCGTCCGGATCGTCGCCCACGTCTGCGACGACCTGGTGCGGACAAGGCCGTCGAGCTGGGGGCCTCGGTCCACAGGCCCCGGATCGGCTGCGGACTCGCGGGCGGCAGGTGGGACCGGGTGGAGCCGTCGGTCCGGGAGCGGCTGACGGCGCGGGGGATACCGGTCACCGTGTACGACTTCGGTGGGTAACGGGCGCGGGGGCGGGGTGTCGTAGGAGTGTTCGACCCGGCGGGCTAGAGTCGGCGGCTGTTCACAGTCGGGGGCACAGGAGTGCAGGGGGAGAGATGTACGCGCAACTCAGGGAGACGGCCGACGAGTTGGCCGGGGTCCTGTGGCGGGAGCACACCGTCTACCGGGAGCGGGGCGGCGGTGTGGTGATCCGCGGCGAGCACGTGCGCCGCTGGATCAGCCTCGCCCCGACCGGGGGCAAGGACCGGGCGCTGCTGCGGGCCGGGCGGATCCTGGACGGCGGGACGACCGCCCCGGCCCGTACGGAGGTGGTCGTCGACCTGACCGCCGGGACGGCGGAGCTCGCGGCCGTCTGCCGCCGGCTGCTCGCCGAGGTCGCCGCGGCCGCCGCGCCCGCCGAGCCGGTGCGGGAAGAGGGAAGGGACAGGAAGGCGGGGCGGGCGGCTCGCGCCGACCGCCCCGCCCGGCCGCCCCGCAGGGAGCGGCACACGAGTCTCGGTTCCTTCTTCGTCCTGCTCTGCGTCGCCGGAGTGCTCGGTGTCTGGCTGTACGGCGTCTTCGGCGGCTACGGGTACTGACCCGGGTCAGTACGCCGTGACGGGGTAGTGGTCCGAGAGGTTCGTGTAGGTGTACTGCGTGCCCCAGCTGGACACCGTCCACGGCGCGCTCCGCTCCGGGACCACGTTGTTGGTCCAGCCGGCGGGCCGGGCGTTCCCGGAGCGGTAGAGGACGTAGTCGAGGTCCTCGCGCGGGTCGTCCGGGTAGCGGTAGGACGCGATCGAGTTCAGCTCGGTGTCGAAGGAGTACGGGTGGCCGGTGCGGGCGTCGGCCGGCGCCAGGTCCGCGTCGGCGAGCATCGTGCCGTACTCGGGGCTGTGCGAGTCGACGTTCATGTCACCGGCGACGATGACCTGCTCGTTCGCCGGGATGTTCTTGGCGTCGAGGAAGGCGTCGATCGTCTTGAACTGCCGGCTGCGCATCTGCGCCGCCTCGCCCGCCGAGCAGCCCGGGTCGGTGGACTGGGCGTGCGTGCCGACGACGTGGACGCGGGTGCCGTTCACGTCGAGCACCGTGTAGGCGAAGCCCTTGTTCGAGTACCAGTCGGCACCGCAGGCGTCCTTGTAGACGTACTGCTCCTTGCGGACGATCGGCCACTTGCTGAGGATCGTCACGCCGCCGTCCTCGGGCGTGGTCGAGGAGTAGGACCCGCCGGTGGCGTCCCAGCCGGTCTTGCTGCGGCCGACGACGGGCGTCTGGTACGGGTACTGCGCGGCGGCGTTCGCCTTGAGGGCGTCCGAGGCGGAGTTGTCGAAGATCTCCTGGAGCACCACGACGTCCTGCCCCTGGAAGAAGGGGGCGGCGGGGATCGCCTTGGCCCGGTGGTCCTGGCCCCAGTTCGGGTACAGGGTCTTGGAGAACAGGAACGTGTTGTACGTGAGCACCTTCAGGCGCGGGGCCTCCGTGGAGGCGGCGGACGCGGCCGGGGCGGCCGTCGCCAGGGTGGCGGCGGCGAGCGCGAGCGAAAGGGCGGCGCCGGGGGCGCGGCGGAGCGCGGCGAACGACACGTGAACTCCCATGGGTACGTGGGGGGTTGGGCTGGCGCGCACATACAATCAGCCGTGGTTACCTTCCGGTAGCCTCCGGGTGCCGGGAATCTTGCCGAGCCCGCAAGATCACGCCAACTCTCCTCACGGTGTCCGATTTGACGTGATTTGGAGCAGGTAGAATGCGCGCATGACCCTCGCTACGAACTCCACTGTCTTCAAGATGGACCTCGGTCCGCTCAACCCCGTCTGGGCCGAGCTCATCCTCGGTCTGGTGTTGTTCGGGATCACCTTCCTGATCCTGGCGAAGGGCATCCTTCCGAAGATCAAGCGCACCCTCGACGAGCGCGACGACGCCATCGAGGGCGGCACCGGCCGCGCCGACGACCTGCGCGCCGAGGCCACCGCCATCCGCGAGCAGTACGAGGCGGAGCTCGCCGAGGCCCGCCACGAGGCCGCGCGCATCCGCTCCCAGGCCACCGAGGAGGGCTCGGCCGCCATCGCCGCCGCCCGCGCCGAGGGCCAGGTCGAGCGCGACGCGATCCTCGCCGCCGGCACCGCCAGGATCGCCGAGGAGCGCGCCGCCGCCGAGCGCGAGCTCAACGCCGACGTCGACGCCTGGGCCCACGCCCTCGCCGCCCGCATCGTCGGCGAGCCGGTCGGCGCCGACCGCGCCTGACCCCGTACTCCCCGGAAGGGGCCGTCACCCGGGCCGCAGCGCCCGCGTGACGGCCCCTTCGTCATGGGTGCAGCCTGGACAGAGGAGGAGAAGGCGATGGCCATGGACCGTGTGAAGCCGCTCGACCGGGCCCCGGCCGGTCACGAGCCCGTACCGCCGCCCGTCGGCGGAGTGCTGTGGAGCGTCGCGGGGGACGTCCGGGCGCTGCTGATGCTGCCCGCCGCCCTCACCCTCCAGGTCGCCCACCCCGCGATCGGCGCCGGCGTCGACGACCACTCCGTCTTCCGTACAGACCCCTGGGGACGCGGCGAGCGCTCCCTGCGCTCGCTCCAGCTGTGGATCTACGGCGGCGAGGAAGCCGCCAGGGAGGGCCGCCGGCTCCGGGAACTGCACCGGACCATCCAGGGCACCGACGCCCACGGCCGCCGCTACCACGCCCTCACCCCGGCCTACTACTCCTGGGTGCACGCCACCGGCTTCCCCGTCTACCGGCACGGGCTCCGCCTCCTCGCCCGCCCGCTTACCGAGGCGCAGGAACGGCAGCTGTACGCCGAGTGGCTCCAGGTCGGCCGGATCCTCGGCATCCACGACCGGGACATGCCGCAGACGATCGAGGCGTTCTGGCCGTACTACCGGAAGGTCCTCGCCGAGGAGATCGAGGCCACCACCGTCGTACGGGAGCTGCTCGACACGGATCTGCCGCTGCCCGCCCCGGACCGCGGCCCGCTGCCGCTCCGGCTCGTCCTCCGCCTCCTCTGGCCCGTCCTGCGCCGCCCCTTCCTGCGGCTGCGCGCCTTCCTCACCGTCGGCCTCATGCCGCCGGACGCCCGCGAGGCCATCGGCCTGGAGTGGACGGACGCCCAGGAACGCGCCCTGCGCCGGTTCGCCCGGATCGTCCGGGCCGTGGTCCCGGTCCTCCCCGAGCGCCTGCGCTACCTGCCCCTGGCCCGGAAGGCCCGCGAGGCCGCCCGCCGCGCCCAGCGCTGACGGACGGCCTCGCGGTGCCGGGTCCCTCGGGGTTCCTCGGGATCAGTGCCCGGCGTGGTTCCCGGGAGCCTCGTTCTCGTGGATCGTGTTCGTCTCCGCGATCTTCTTCCACGACTTCGGCTGGGCGGGCTTCGCCGGCTTCGCGGCGGAGCGGGACGACGGCGCCGCCGCCGGGGCGGACAGGCCCGCCGCCGTCGCCGAGGAGGCGGCCGGCTTCGACGGCTGGTACAGCCAGGTGTCGAAGAGACCGGCGAGCGGCTTGCCGGAGATCCGCTCCGCGTACCGCACGAAGTCCGAGACGTGCGCGTTGCCGTAGGCGTTCTCCTGCGGCCAGCCCTTCAGGATCGCGAAGAAGTCCTCGTCGCCGAGCTCGTTGCGCAGCGCCTGGAGCGCCAGCGCACCCCGGTCGTACACGGCGATGTGGAACTGGTTGTCGGCGCCCGGGTCACCCGGCTTCACCGTCCAGAACGGGTCGTCGGCCGTCCGCGTGGCGTACACGTAGTCCGCCAGCTCCTGGGCCGTGCCCTCGCCCTCCTTCTCCGACCACAGCCACTGGCTGTAGCGGGCGAAGCCCTCGTTGACCCAGATGTCCTTCCAGTCCTTGACGGACACGCTGTCGCCGTACCACTGGTGCGCCAGCTCGTGGACGACCACCGACACGTTCGCGCCGTTGGCGAACTGCCGCGGGCTGTAGAACGGACGGGTCTGCGTCTCCAGGGCGAAACCGCTGGTCACGTTCGGCACGTAGCCGCCGAGGGAGTTGAAGGGGTACGGCCCGAAGACCGACTCCAGCCACTCCGCCACCTCGGTCGTGCGCTCGATCGAGGCGCGCGCCGCGCCCGCGTTGTCGCCGAGGTCCTTGCTGTAGGCGTTGAGGACGGGCAGCCCGTTCGCGGTCTTGTCCGTCGTGATGTCGAACCTGCCGACGGCCAGCGTCGCCAGGTAGGTCGCCTGCGGCTTGTTGGAGCGCCAGTTGTAGCGGGTCCAGCCGAGCCGCGAGGACTGCGACTGCAGCACACCGTTGCTGATGGCCTGGTGGCCGTCCGGCACCAGGACCGACACGTCGAAGGTCGCCTTGTCCAGCGGGTGGTCGTTGGACGGGAACCACCAGACGGCCGAGTCCGGCTCCTGCGCGGCGACGCCGCCGTCCGGGGTGCGGGCCCAGGCCGACCAGCCGTCGATCTTGAACTCGGAGGGCTTGCCCGCGTAGCGGACGACCACCGAGATCGACGTGTTCTTCGCCAGCGGGCTCGCCGGGGTGACCTCCAGCTCGTGGTCGCCCGAGGAGGCGAACTTCGCCAGGCGCCCGTTCACCCGGATCTCACTGACCTTCAGACCGAGGTCCAGGTTGAAGCGGGACAGGTCCTGCTTGGTGGTGGCCAGGATCGTGGCCGTGCCCTCCAGCAGGTCCGTGGCCGGCTGGTACTTCAGGCGCAGGTCGTAATGGGAGACGTCGTAGCCGCCGTTGCCGCTGGCGGGGTAGTAGGAGTCGCCGATGCCCGGGGCGCCCGGGGTGAAGGAGGCGGCCGATGCCGGGATCGCCAGCAGCAGCGAGGCCGCGAGGGCGCTCGGAACGATGAGTCTGCGGTGCACGGGTGCTCCCCAAGTCATAAGAAACGTAAGACGCGCGGGTGGTCGTCGGTCCTTAGTTCGGACCCTATTCAGCCCCCCGACGCACCGTCACGTCCAGAGGACCCCCTGTCACACGATCGCCATTCGGCCGACATGTACCGTGCGCCACCCGAATCCCACCCGAATGCCTCCGGCACTCTTTTGCCCGGGAGTTGACCGGGGTACGTTCCGGCGCATGCCGATGCGAAAGCGGAGAACCCGCGGAGCCCGACTGACGTACGGAACCCTCGTGTCCGCGGCCACGGCCGCCCTGTTCGCCACCCTGGTCACCCCCGCCGGAGCCCTGCCGGAACCGGCCGCGCCCGCCGCGCCCTTCGTACGGGAGTCCCGCCCGGTCCACTCGTACGCCGACGCCATCCGTGAGTCCGTCTGGGTGGACACCGGCCTCGACGGCGACGGCGACGGACGCGCCGACCGGGTCGCCGTCGACATCGTGCGCCCCCGCGAGCCCGCCGCGGCCGGCCGGAAGATCCCGGTCATCATGGACGCCAGCCCGTACTACGCCTGCTGCGGACGCGGCAACGAGGGCCAGAAGAAGACCTACGACACCGACGGGAACCCCGTCCAGCTCCCGCTCTTCTACGACAACTACTTCGTCCCCCGCGGCTACGCCTTCGTCGCCGTCGACCTCGCCGGCACCAACCGCTCCGACGGCTGCGACGACGTCGGCGGACGCTCCGACGTCCGGTCCGCGAAGGCCGTCGTCGACTGGCTGAACGGCCGCGCCCGCGGCTACACCTCCCGCACCGGAGGGAACCCGGCCCGCGCCACCACCTGGAGCACCGGGAACGTCGGCATGATCGGCAAGAGCTGGGACGGCACCATCGCCAACGGCGTCGCCGCCACCGGCGTCGAAGGGCTGAAAACGATCGTTCCGATCGGTGCCATCTCGTCCTGGTACGACTACTTCCACTCACAGGGCGCCCCGCTCTACAACGCCAACCCGAGCTGGCTCTCCGCGTACGTGAACAGCCCCGAGGCGCAGGGCCGCTGCGGCGCCGTCCAGGACCGCGTCACCGCCGCCACCCCCTACAGCGGCGACTGGACCCCGGCCTGGACCGAGCGCGACCACGTCAAGGACGCCGGCAAGGTCAGGGCCAGCGTCTTCGTCGTCCACGGACAGCAGGACCTCAATGTCCGCGCCGGCCAGTTCGGCCAGTGGTGGGACGCGCTCGCCGCCCACGGCGTCGAGCGGAAGATCTGGCTCTCCCAGACCGGCCACGTCGACCCCTTCGACTTCCGGCGCGCCGACTGGGTCCGCACCCTGCACCGCTGGTTCGACCACTACCTCCTCGGCTACGACAACGGCGTCGACCGCGAGCCCGTCGCCGACATCGAGCGCGCCCCGGACGTCTGGACCACCGACCGGCAGTGGCCGGCGCGCGGCACCGCGACCACCACCATGCGCCCGGTGCGCACCGCCCAGCCCGGCGCGGGCGGCCTCGGCCTCACCCCCGCCGCGCCCGGCTCGACCGCCGCCTTCACCGACGACCCGGGCCTCGGCGAGCTCGACTGGGCCGCCCGGATCGACGAGGACACCCCGGAGAAGGCCGGGTTCGTGACCCGCCCGCTCTCCCGTGACCTGCGGATCTCCGGCTCCTCGAAGGTGACGGTCACCGCGACCCCCACCACCTCCACCGCGCACCTCTCCGCCGTCCTCGTCGACCTCGGGCCCGACACGATCCGGGACTACGGCGCCGCCGGCGAGGGCATCACCACCCTCACCGACCGCACCTGCTGGGGCGCGAGCACGCCGGGCGACAGCGCCTGCTTCAAGGAGACCGCGGCCCGGACGACGGACGTCGCGTACAACGTCGTCAGCCGGGGCTGGGCCGACCTCGGCACCTGGGCCGATCCGGGCAAGGAGCGCCCGCTGACCCCCGGAAGGGCGTACACCCTCACCCTGAACCTCGCCGCGACCGACCACGTCGTGCCGGCCGGCCACCGGCTCGCCCTGATCGTCGGCGGCACCGACAGGGACCTCCTCGACCCTCCGTCGACCACCCCGACCCTCACCCTCGACCTCTCCCGCACCTGGGCGAAGGTGCCGCTGGTCGGCGGCGCCGGGGCGTTCGCCCGGGCGACGACGGGCCCGGCCCCCGCCGTGCCCGCGCTCACCTCCGCCCCGTCCCTGACCAGCCCCGTCCCGCCGGCCGCCGTCAGCGGACCCCGCCTGCCGGGCCCGGTCCGTGAGGGAGCCGCCCGATGACCCCCCGTAACCGACCGGCCAGGACCGGGAGCAGCCGATGAACCCCCGTACCGGACACCGGCGTTCCCGCCGGACCCTCGCCCTCGCCGTGGGTGCCGCAGCCCTGGCCCTGCCGCTCGTCACCGTCCCCGCCAAGGCGGCGGACAGCGCGCCCGTCCAGGCCCTCCCGCGCACCGGCTTCGAGGAGAGCCGGGGCGGCCGGTGGACCACCGAGGCCGAGGAGGGGGAGTTCCTCGCGGCGGTCGACCGGGGGAGCGACCGGGTGGCGCTGCGCACGATCGGCACCACCGGGCAGGGCCGCCCGCTGCGGCTCGCCACCCTCGGCGCGGGCCCCACGACCGTGCTGCTCGTCTGCAGCCAGCACGGCGACGAGCCGGCGGGCCGGGAGGCCTGTCTGAGCACCGTGCGCGACCTCGCGTACGGCCGGGACGAGGAGACCCTGCGCGTCCTCGCCCGCACCACCCTCCTCGTCGTCCCCACCGCGAACCCCGACGGCCGCGAGGCCGACACCCGGGGCAACGGCGACGGCGTCGACGTCAACCGCGACCACCTCGCCCTGCGGACCGCCGAGGCGCGCGCGATCGCCGCCGTGATCCGCGACCGGAAGCCCGCACTCGTCTACGACCTCCACGAGTACGGCGCCACCCCCCGCTACTACGACAAGGACCTGCTCGCCCTCTGGCCCCGCAGCCTCGACGCCGACCCGCACGTCCACGACGAGTCCCGGACGCTCTCGGAGTCGTACGTCCGGCCGGCCGCCGGGCTCGCCGGCTACAGCAGCGGCATCTACGGCATCTGGACCGACCCCCTCACCGGCGAGCCGGTCAAGCAGGTCGCCGGTGACGGCCAGGAGCGGATCCTGCGCAACACGGCCGGCATCAAGCACTCCGCCGGACTGCTCGTCGAGACCCGGGTCGACGCCCTCGACCAGGCCGAGAAGGACGATCCGGCCCGCAACCACCGGCGCCGGGTCGCCACCCAGCACGCCGCCCTGGAAGGGGCGTTCGCCTACCTGGACGAGCGGCGCGGTCCGCTCACCGCGGCCACCGCCCTCGCCCGGGGCGCCGGCTTCGCCGACCGGGGCCCGGTCTACCTCGGCGGTGCCGACAACGATCCGGCCGAGCCGGCGGAGATCCTCGCCGACCCGCCCTGCGGCTACCGCCTGGACGCCGCCCAGTACGCCGAGGTGGGCGACGAACTCGCCCTGCACGGCGTGACCGTACGGAAGGAGGGAGCGGGGGTGTTCGTGCCGCTGCGCCAGTCGCAGCGCGCGCTCGTCCCACTGCTCCTGGACGCGCGGGCGGCCTATCACCTCGTCAGTGGGGGTCCTGTGGAGAGGTGTTGACGATCGGGTGCCCCCGGCACGGCGTGGCGCGATTCCGATGTTTGCCGAGGTAAAGTTACCTGCTGGTACTGACCATGCCTCGAACGGGCCGACCAGGCCCTGGAGTTGGAGAACCACCATGCGCCACATCAAGCCCGCGCGCCGTGCCCTGACGGCGCTGCTCGCCACGACGCTGCTCGCCGGGGGCGTGCTGCTCGGACAGACGGTGACGGCCGAGCCGGCCGCCGCCAAGACCATCACCTGCAACGTCAGCAAGCTGCGGGCGGACGCCCACAAGGAGCGCGACCGGGGCAACCAGCTCAAGCGCCTCGGCGCCAAGGACGAGGCCCGCAAGGCCTTCGCCCGCGCCGACGCCCTGGAGCGCAAGGCCAAGGCGTGCGCCGACGCGGACAACAACAGCAAGCCGCCGCTCTGGAAGTAGTACGTCACGCGGGGCGGTTGCCATCCGAAAGGACGGCGACCGCCCCGCGGTCGTTTCCGGACACGTCAGCCCATCGCCAGCTCCGCCGCCGCCTCCGCGCAGCCCCAGGCCACCGTCACCCCGGCGCCGCCGTGCCCGTAGTTGTGGACGAGCCGGCCGCCACCGGGCAGCGGCACCGCCTCGATCCGCACCCCGCCCACCCGCGCGGGCCGCAGGCCCACCCGGTGGCCCAGGACCCGGGCCCCCGCGATCTCCGGCCGCACCCGCGCGCACCGCGCCACGATCGCCGCCGCCGTCGCCGGATCCGGCGCGAGCCGCTCGTCGCCGTCCTCCGCCGTCCCGCCGAGCACCAGCCGGTCCTCGTGCGGGAAGTAGTAGGTGGTCTCGCCCGCCGACTCGTCCGCCGCCGTGAACCACTCCTCGATCCCCGGGTTCTCCACCAGGACCAACTGCCCCCGCACCGGCCGCAGTCCGGGATCCGGTACGAGCTCCCGCGCCGCGAGCCCCGTGCAGTCGACGACCACCGGGGCCTCCGCCGCCACCTCCTCGAAGCCGACGACCTCGCGCCGCTCGAAGGTCCCGCCCAAGGCCTCGAACCGGCCCCGCAGGAAGGCGAGATGGACCGGCATGTCGATCAGCGGCAGGCGCGCCGCGAGCCCCGTCCGGTACGGCCCCGGCACCTCCTCCGGCGCCAACTGCCGCAGCCCCTCGACCTCCCCTGCCCAGGGGCCGAGCCCGTCGAGGACCGTGCCCGCGTGGACCCCGGCCACCCACTGGACCCCGGTCCGCTCCGGACCGACGGCCATCCGCTCGTACACCCGCAGGGAGGTCAGCGCCCACGCGCCGACCTCGGCCGCGGGCTCGATCCGGTACGGCCACCACAGGGCGCCCGCCACCGCCGACGTCGTCCCCCACAGGTCGTCCCGGGACCAGATCCGCACCCGACGCCCGCGCTCCGCCAGCCGCGTCGCCGTCGCCAGGCCGACGACCCCGCCCCCCACCACGATCACGTCGTTCCTCATGCCCGGGACCGTACCGGGACCATGACATTTCCGGGACGGTGCGGCCACGGAAGCGGGAAACACTGGAGTCATGCCGGTCCCGTACACGCCCCTCGACCTCGTCTCCGCCGCCAGCCCGGTCGGCGAGCACCTCCACCACGACTTCCTCGTCGACGGCAGGCCGCTGCTCCACCGGCTCGACGAGACCGACGGCTTCGACACCGTCTCGCCCCTCGCGGCGGACCTCCCGCCGACCGTCCGCCCCGAGCACGCCCACCGTCTCCTCCTCGCCGACGGCACGCGCCAGGTGATCCACTCCTGCCCCGACTGCGAGGACCCCGGCTGCGGCACGGTCACCGCCGTCGTCGCCCGCGAGGGCTCGGACGTCGTCTGGCGCGACTTCGCGTGGCAGACCGGCCCCGCCGTCGACCTCGTACGCGAGGGCTACCCCGGCGTCGGCCCGTACCGCTTCCACGGCGCCGGCTACCGCTCCGTGCTCCTGCGGCTCCTCGAATCCTCGGCGTGTCGCCGCGTCGCCTAGGATTCGTTCCCTGATGACTGCAACCCTCGTCGCCAAGGACCTCGCCGCCGGCCACGGCGAACGCACCCTCTTCGCCGGGCTCGACCTCGTCGTCGCCCCCGGTGACGTCATCGGCCTCGTCGGCGTCAACGGCGCCGGCAAGTCGACCCTGCTGCGGCTGCTCGCCGGGCTCGACACCCCGGAGGAGGGCGAGCTGCGGCTCTCCCCGCCCACCGCCGTCGTCGGCCACCTCCCGCAGGAGCCCGAGCGGCGCCCGGGGGAGACGGTGCGCGAGTTCCTCGCCCGCCGTACCGGGGTCGCCGCCGCCCAGACCGCCATGGACGAGGCCACCCAGGGCCTCGTCGACGGCACGCCCGGCGCCGACGACGCGTACGCGATCACCCTGGAGCGCTGGCTGAACCTCGGCGGCGCCGACCTCGACGAGCGCGCCGAGGAGGTCGCCGACTCCCTCGGCCTCACCGTCGGCCTCGACCAGCCGATGACCGCCCTCTCCGGCGGCCAGGCCGCCCGCGCCGGTCTCGCCTCGCTGCTCCTCTCCCGCTACGACGTCTTCCTGCTCGACGAGCCCACGAACGACCTCGACCTCGAAGGCCTGGAGCGCCTGGAGGCCTTCGTGAAGGGGCTGCGCGCCGGGACGGTCGTCGTCAGCCACGACCGCGAGTTCCTCACCCGCACCGTCACCAAGGTCCTCGAACTCGACCTCGCCCAGCAGCAGATCACCCTGTACGGCGGCGGTTACGAGTCCTACCTGGAGGAGCGGGACACCGCCCGGCGGCACGCGCGCGAGGAGTACGAGGAGTACGCCGACAAGAAGGCCGCCCTGGAGGGGCGCGCCCTCATGCAGCGCAACTGGATGGACAAGGGCGTCCGCAACGCCCGCCGCAAGGCGTCCGACAACGACAAGATCGGCCGGAAGCTGCGCGGCGAGGCCAGCGAGAAGCAGGCCGCGAAGGCCCGGCAGACCCAGCGCATGATCGAGCGCCTCGACGTCGTCGACGAGCCCCGCAAGGAGTGGGAGCTGCGCATGGAGATCGCCGCCGCGCCGCGCTCCGGCTCGGTCGTGGCGACCCTGCGGGAGGCCGAGGTGCGCCGCGGCGACTTCTCCTTCGGTCCTGTCACCCTCCAGGTCGACTGGGCCGACCGGGTCGCCGTCACCGGGGCCAACGGCGCCGGGAAGTCGACCCTGCTCGCCGCGCTCCTCGGGCGTCTCCCGCTGGACTCCGGCGACGCGGTCCTCGGCTCGGGCGTCGTCGTGGGCGAGGTCGACCAGGCCCGGAAGCTGTTCCACGGCACGGAGACGCTCCTGGAGGCGTTCTGCGCGGCCGTGCCCGACACCGAGCCCGCCGAGGTGCGGACGCTGCTCGCCAAGTTCGGCCTGAAGGCCGTCCATGTGCTGCGGCCGGCCACCACGCTCTCCCCGGGCGAGCGGACGCGCGCCGCGCTCGCCCTGCTGCAGGGCCGGGGCGTGAACCTGCTCGTCCTGGACGAGCCGACCAACCACCTGGACCTGCCGGCCATCGAGCAGCTGGAGTCGGCCCTCGACTCGTACACCGGCACGCTGCTGCTCGTCACCCACGACCGGCGCATGCTGGACGCGGTCCGCACCACCCGCCGCATCGAGGTCGCCGACGGCAAGGTGACCGAGCTCTGATGCGGGTCTCCTTCGTGCGGGGCCCGCGGTGACGGTCTCCTTCGGCTGGGGCCCCGTCGAGGCGCGGGTCCTGGCCCCGGCGGCCGCCTGCGTGGTCGTCGTCGACGTGCTGTCCTTCACCACGGCCGTCGGCGTCGCCGTCGAGGGCGGCACCGCCGTCCTGCCGTACCGCTGGCGGGACGCCACGGCCGCCGCGTACGCCCGGGAGCACGGCGCCGCGCTCGCCGTCGGCCGGCGCGAGGCCACCGGGACGCACCCCTGGACCCTCTCCCCGGCCACCCTGCGCACGGCCACCATGCCCGACCGCCTGGTCCTGCCCTCCCCGAACGGCTCCACCATCGCGGCCGAGGCCGCCGCGGGCGGCGCGAGCGTCGTCGCCGCCTCCCTGCGCAACCACTCGGCCGTCGCCCGTCTGCTCGCCGACCGGGGCTACGGCACGGCGGACCGCCCGCTCGCCGTGATCGCCTCCGGCGAGCGGTGGCCCGACGGCTCGCTGCGCCCGGCGCTCGAAGACCTGCTGGGCGCGGGCGCGGTGCTGTCCGCCTTCGCGGGGACGCGTGCGGCGCAGACGCACACCCTGACCCCGGAGGCGACCGCGGCGGCCACGCTGTGGGACGCGACCGAGGACCCGGTCGCCGCCTTGCACGGCTGCGACTCGGGCCGTGAACTGTACGAGTACGGCTTTCCGCAGGACGTGGCCGTGGCCGCCGAGCTCGACGGCTCGACGCTCGTCCCGGTCCTGGTGGACGGCGCTTTCCAGGAGGCACGATGACCGACCTACTGACCCGGCTGACCGAGATGCTGGACGATCTGGACGCGGACGTGGACGAGACGATCGACCTCGCCGACGAGATCGCCGCATCGGGCGACACCGGTCTCCTGCCGCGCCTCCAGGCGGAGCTGGACCGCGCCCTCGCCGAGCGGAACGCCTACGCGCGGGAACTCCTCGGCGGCGTCCTCGCCGCCATCGGCGGACCGGACGTGCTCCCGGCCCTGATCCGTGCCTCCGCCGTGGACCTCGGGGACGACCAGGACGGCCTGGCCACCGAGATCGTCGAGCTCGTCCAGGCGGACCCGAAGGAGGCGCGCCGGCTCCTCCAGGCGATGACGGAGGACGACGACCTCTCGGTCGCCAACCGCGCCGACTGGGCGCTGCGCTTCCTGCCGTAGCCGCTCCGCGCGCGAAGAGGCCACAGCCCGATGGACTGTGGCCTCGTCGACGCGGGCGCGGGGCCTGCGGTCTACCAGAAGTTGCTGCAGGTCACGTTGCCGTTGTCGTTGATGCAGACGCGGTAGTAGGCGCTGCCGCTGCCCAGCATGTTGGACCAGTCGGCGCCCGCCTCGTAGGGGAACTGCACCGAGAGGCTGCGCTGGAAGTCGGTGCCGGGGCCCAGCCACTTCTCGATGGAGCCGTACCGGGGCCACCACTGGCTTCCGGAGGGGGACGTGGCGCGGACCCATCCGGCCTGACACGTGTTGGACCAGCGCAGCTCGGCCTTGAAGCCGTTGCCGTTGACCGTGCTCGCCTTGGTGACGGCGTCCTTGTCGCAGCCCTGGGAGACGGGGCCGGTGTTGTCGCAGCCGGAGCCGGAGCAGCCGGCGGCGTACGAGGTGCCCGCGAGCGGGACCAGGGCCATGGTCATGGCGGCGGCGGACACGCCCGCGATCTTTGCGAGTGCGTGCTTCATCTGTTGCGGATACCTCCGGGTGCGGACTCCGGCCCGCCGTGGAGGCCGAAGTTGATCTTGCAAGTCTGACATGTCTGCATCAGTCGGCAGGGTGGGGGCAGCCTGCGCGTCGACGCGGGGGCCGGCGGGTCTACCAGAAGGTGCTGCAGTCGATGTGGCCCGTGCCGGTGTCCTTGATGCAGGTGCGGTAGTAGTAGCCGCTGCCGCCGAGCATGTTGGACCAGTCCGAGCCCGGGTTGGGGAACTTCACCGAGAGGCTGCGCACGAAGCCGGTGCCGTAGCCCGACCACTTCTCGATGTAGCCGTACTTGTCCCACCACTGGCCACCGCTGGAGTCGGTCACGCGGACCCAGGCGGCCTGACAGGCGGGGGACCAGCGCAGCTCGGCCTTGAGGCCGCCGTCGGCGGTGGCGGTCGCCTTGGTGGTGGCGTCCTTGTCGCAGGCCTGCGAGACCGGGCCGAGGTTGTCGCAGCTGGTGCCGTAGCAGCCGGCGGCGTACGAGGTGCCGGCCAGCGGGATCAGGGCCATGGTCATCGCGGCGGCGGAAACTCCCGCCACCTTCGCGATCGCGCGCTTCATCTGTCGTCACTACCTCTGGGAGCAGGAACATGTCACGGCCTTCCGCGGAGGCCGGAGATGATCTTGGTCCCTTGTTCTGCTCGCGTCAACGGAAAAAACGGACGACCTGATTCAACATCCGGTGAACGCACGTCGTCCCCGCACACGCCCGATCGGGGTGTACGGGGACGACTCCGGCAGTCCGGTCGGAAACCGCCTCCGACCTGCGGTTCTATCGGCGCTTGCCGCCGCCTTCGCCGAGCAGGCCGGCCTTGCGGAGGGCGTCGGCCATCGCGCTGTTGGCGGGCGCGGGAGCCGTCGAGCGGTCCCGGCCGCCGCGGTCGTTCCGGTTGCCGCCCCGGTCCCCGCGGTCGTTCCTGTTCCCGCCCTCGGCCCGGCGGCCGCCGCCCTGACGCTGCTGCGGCGGACGGCCGGAGCGCTCGCCGCGGTCGCCGCGGTCGCCCCGGTCGCGCCGGGGCGCGCCGCCCTGGCCGTCGGCGCCCGGCTCGTCGTCGAGCCGCAGCGTCAGCGAGATCCGCTTGCGCGGGACGTCCACGTCCAGGACCTTCACCTTGACCACGTCGCCGGGCTTCACCACGTCGCGCGGGTCCTTGACGAAGGTCTTCGACATCGCCGACACATGGACCAGACCGTCCTGGTGCACACCGACGTCCACGAACGCGCCGAACGCGGCCACGTTGGTGACGACGCCCTCCAGGACCATCCCGGACTCCAGGTCGCCGATCTTCTCGACGCCCTCCTTGAAGGTCGCCGTGCGGAACGCCGGACGCGGGTCGCGGCCCGGCTTCTCCAGCTCGCGCAGGATGTCCGTCACCGTCGGCAGACCGAAGGTCTCGTCGACGAAGTCGTTCGCCCGCAGCGAGCGCAGCGCGCCCGTGTCGCCGATCAGGGCCGCGACCTCGCCGCCCGTCGCCTTCACCATCCGGCGCACCACCGGGTAAGCCTCCGGGTGTACCGCCGAGGCGTCGAGCGGGTCCTCGCCGCCCCGGATGCGCAGGAAGCCCGCGCACTGCTCGTACGCCTTCGGGCCGAGCCGCGCCACGTCCTTGAGCGCCTTGCGGGAGCGGAAGGGGCCGTTGGCGTCGCGGTGCGCGACGATGTTCTCGGCGAGGCCGCCGCTGATGCCCGAGACCCGCGAAAGCAGCGGCGCCGAGGCGGTGTTGACGTCCACGCCGACGCCGTTCACACAGTCCTCGACCACCGCGTCGAGCGAGCGCGAGAGCTTCACCTCGGCCAGGTCGTGCTGGTACTGGCCGACGCCGATGGACTTCGGGTCGATCTTCACCAGCTCCGCGAGCGGGTCCTGGAGCCGCCGGGCGATGGAGACGGCGCCGCGCAAGGACACGTCCAGGCCCGGGAGTTCCTGCGAGGCGAAGGCGGAGGCCGAGTAGACCGAGGCGCCGGCCTCCGAGACCATCACCTTGGTGAGCTGCAACTCGGGGTGCTTGGCGAGGAGTTCGGCCGCCAGCTTGTCGGTCTCGCGGGAGGCCGTGCCGTTGCCGATCGCGATCAGCTCGACCGCGTGCTCCTTCGCGAGCCGCGCCAGCTTCTCCAGCGCCTGGTCCCACTTGTTGGCGGGGACGTGCGGGTAGATCGTGTCGGTCGCGACGACCTTGCCGGTCGCGTCGACGACGGCGACCTTCACGCCCGTACGGAAACCGGGGTCGAGCCCGAGCGTCGCCCGGGTGCCGGCCGGGGCGGCGAGCAGCAGGTCCCGCAGGTTCGCCGCGAAGACCCGGACCGCCTCGTCCTCGGCGGCCGTCCGCAGCCGCAGCCGCAGGTCGATCCCGAGGTGCACCAGGATGCGGGTCCGCCAGGCCCAGCGGACCGTGTCCTGCAGCCACTTGTCACCGGGGCGGCCACGGTCGGCGACGCCGAAGCGGCCCGCGACGATCCCCTCGTACGAGGAAGGACCCTCCGTGGGCTCCTCCGGCTCCAGCTCCAGGCTGAGGGCGTCCTCCTTCTCGCCGCGCAGCATGGCGAGCACCCGGTGCGAGGGCAGCGCGGTGAAGGGCTCGGCGAAGTCGAAGTAGTCGGCGAACTTCGCTCCCGCCTCCTCCTGGCCCTCGCGCACCTTCGCCACCAGCCGTCCGCGGCCCCACATGCGCTCGCGCAGCTCGCCGATGAGGTCGGCGTCCTCGGAGAACTTCTCGGCGAGGATCGCCCGCGCGCCCTCCAGGGCCGCCGCGGCGTCCGCGACGCCCTTGTCGCCGTCCACGAAGGCCGCGGCGGCGGCCGCCGGCTCGACGGACGGATCGGCGAGCAGCCCCTCGGCCAGCGGCTCCAGACCGGCCTCGCGGGCGATCTGCGCCTTGGTCCGGCGCTTGGGCTTGAAGGGCAGGTAGATGTCCTCCAGGCGCGCCTTGGTGTCGGCCGCCCGCAGGGCCGCCTCCAGCTCCTCCGTCAGCTTGCCCTGCTCGCGGACCGAGTCGAGGATCGCCGACCGGCGGTCCTCCAGCTCGCGCAGATAGCGCAGCCGCTCCTCCAGGGTGCGCAGCTGCGCGTCGTCGAGCATCTCGGTCGCTTCCTTGCGGTAGCGCGCGATGAACGGCACGGTCGAACCGCCGTCGAGGAGCTCGACGGCTGCCTTCACCTGTCGCTCGCGTACGCCGAGCTCCTCGGCGATCCTTGCTTCGATGGACGTCGTCACGGTGTCCCGACTCGCCTTCTCGTGCCTCAAGCTTGCGAGTGCATTCTGCCGGGTCGGTCACCCGGACGCGGTAACCGACCCGTCCCGCGCGCGTCCCCGGCCCGGGAACTCAGCCCTTGCCGACCAGGTCCGCGGGGAAGGCGCCCGCGCCGGCCGCCGCGAACAGGAAGCCGCGGCCCAGCTCGGTGAGCCGCTCGACGCCGGCCGCGCCCAGGTGCTCGTACGGGGCGGAGTCGAGCCGGTCGGTGTGGTCCTCCAGCTCGGCGCGCAGGGCCGTGCCCGACTCCGTCAGCTCGCCGTCGGCGTCGAGCAGCCCGCGCTCGCGCAGCCGCTCCACCGCCGCGTCCCAGTCGGCCCGCCGCCAGCCGCGCGTGCCGAGGACCCAGCGCGGGGCCATGCCCTTGCCGGTGGCGGTGTGCGAGGCGAGGGCCTCGACGGGGTCGAGCCCGGCGGAGAGCAGCGCCGTGAGGTGGCCGTCGCCCCGGTGCTCGCGGAGCAGGGTGGCGGCGTACCAGTACGCGAGGTGGGGCTGCTCGGGCACCGGCAGGTCGGCGTTGGCCGAGTAGAGCGGCCGGGCGTGCCGGGTGCAGGCCTCGGTGGCGCGCAGGGCGAGCTCCGCCGCCTCGGCCATCTCCGCGGAGGCGACGGCCTCGTCGCCCAGCAGCCGGCGCAGGGTCGCGTCGGCCGTCCGCAGCCGCGCGTCGAGGACCTCGGCGGGGGAGGCGGTCTCCCAGACGGCCGGGAGGTGCCCGGAGAGGAACGCGTGGCTGTAGTTGTAGAAGGTCGCGGCGATCGTGCCCGCGCCCACCGCGCCGAGCGCGGCGCTCCGCGCGGCGAGCCGCATCGCGCTCGGGTCGGTGAATCCGAGGGCGCCGAACTCGCGGTCCAGGTCGGGCGAGAAGTACAGCGTGGAGTGGATCGGGTTGAGGGCGTTGTGGCAGCGGCGGCCCGCGCGCGGGGGAAGAGCAGTCGTCATGGAACCGAACGTTACCGACTGGTCGGTACGACGGGAACAGTCGGGCCCGGCAGGCTGCCGTCGGCAGGGCAGAAAAGGTGGGTTACCCGTCGTTGCGGACGCCACCCGCCCTGCCGAGGATGGAGACATGCCCCAGCGCCCCGTCCTCGTCGTCCTCTTCGACGACGTCCAGAGCCTCGACGTCACCGGCCCCGTCGAGGTGTTCGCCGGTGCCGCCCGCGCCGCCGGGGACCCGTCCGCCTACCCGATCCGCACCGCCTCCCTGGACGGCGGGCCGGTCCGTACGCACAGCGGTCTGCGCCTGCTCCCCGACACCGACCTCGGCACCGCGCTCGCCGACGGACCCCCGCACACCCTCGTCGTCCCCGGCGGCGAAGGCACCCGCGCACCCGACCCGGCCCTGATCGACTGGCTGCGCGTCCACGCCCCGCGGGCCGAGCGCCTGGTCTCCGTCTGCACCGGGGCGCTGCTCCTCGCCGAGGCCGGGCTCCTCGACGGACACCGGGCCACCACCCACTGGATCGCCTGCGACCACCTCGCCCGCCGCTACCCCGGGGTCGACGTGGACCCCGACCCCATCTTCGTACGGGACGGGCGGCTCGCCACCTCCGCCGGCGTCACCGCCGGCATCGACCTGGCCCTCGCCCTCGTCGAGGAGGACCTCGGCCGTGACGTCGCCCTCACCGTCGCCCGCCACCTGGTCGTCTTCCTGCGCCGCCCCGGCAACCAGGCCCAGTTCAGCGCCCAGTTGTCCGCCCAGACCGCGCGCAGGGAGCCGCTGCGGGACCTCCAGGCCTGGATCACCGAGCATCCCGAGGCGGACCTCTCCGTCGAGTCGCTGGCCGCCCGCGCCCGGCTCTCGCCCCGCCACTTCGCCCGCGCCTTCCACGCGGAGACCGGCATCCCACCCGGCCGCTATGTCGACCGGGTCCGCCTCGAACACGCCCGCCGCCTCCTGGAGGAGACCTCGCGCGGCGTCGAGGAGGTCGCCCGCACCTCCGGCTACGGCACGCCCGAGGCCATGCGCCGCGCCTTCCTGAAAACCCTGGGGACGGGCCCGGCGGAGTACCGCCGCCGCTTCCACGCGGTCCTGCCCTGACCGTCCGCCCACGCCGTCGTCGGCCTCTGCCGTCGCCAGTCGACCTGGTGTCGATCAAGCGCCGTCCGGAGATCCCTTCGTGGATCGACCCTTCGCCCGGGGACCCCCTGGTCGATCGGGCCCGCCACCGACGTTCCCACCTACCGAGAGGAACCCCGTGCAGATCGCCGTCCTGCTCTACGACCGCTTCACCACCCTCGACGCCGTCGGCCCCTACGAGCTGCTCGCCCGTCTCCCCGGTGCCGAGACCGTCTTCGTGGCCAAGGAGGCCGGGCCGGTCCGCAACGACCAGGGGAGTCTCGCGCTCGTCGCCGACCGGTCCCTCGCCGAGGTCCCGCGGCCGGACATCGTCCTGGTGCCCGGCGGCCCCGACGCGAGGGTCGCCATGGACGACCCGGAGATCCTCGACTGGCTCCGTACCGCCGACGCCACCAGCACCTGGACCACCTCCGTCTGCACCGGCTCGCTCGTCCTCGCCTCGGCGGGCCTCCTGAAGGACCGCCGGGCGACCACCCACTGGCTCGCCTTCGACGAACTGCGGGCGCTCGGCGTCGAGCCCACCGGCGAGCGGGTCGTCTTCGACGGCAAGTACGTCACGGCCGCCGGCGTCTCCTCCGGCATCGACATGGCGCTGCACCTGCTCGGCCGGATCGCCGGCGACGAGACCGCCCAGACGATCCAGCTGCTCACCGAGTACGACCCGCAGCCGCCGTACGACGCCGGCTCCCCCGAGAAGGCCCCGGCCGCGATCGTCGCGCACTGGCGCGGCCAGAAGGTGCCGGTACGGGAGGGCTGAGCCTCAGAGCCCGTAGGTGAAGCGGGGCGCGCGGCGCTCCAGGAAGGCGGCGACACCCTCGGCGGTGTCGCCGCTGCCGCGTGCCTGCTCCGCCCAGTGCTCGTCCCGGTCGAGCCGCCCGTCGGCGAACTCCTTGGCCGCCGCCTGGGTGAGCAGCGAGCGGGAGGCGAGCAGCCGGGCGAACTCGGCCACCCGCTTGTCCAGCGCGCCCGCCGGGTGCAGCTCGTCCACGAAGCCCGTCCGCAGCGCCCGCTCCGCGTCCATCAACTCACCGGAGAACAGCAGGTACTTGGCGGTCGAGGGCCCGACCAGGGCGGTGAGCCTGCGGGTCGAGGAGGACGGGTAGACGATGCCGAGCTTCGAGGGCGTGATCCCGAAGCGGGCGCCCTCCTCGGCGAAGCGCAGGTCGCAGGCGGCGGCGAGCTGGCTGCCGCCCCCGACACAGAAGCCCCGCACCGCGGCGAGGCTCGGCTTGGGGAAGGCCGCGAGCGCGTCCTCGGCCCGTACCGCGAGGGTCTGCTGCTCGTCGCCCGGCTCCCGCAGCCCCGCGATGTCCGCCCCGGCGCAGAACGTGTCGCCCTCGCCGGTGAGCACCAGGACCCGGACGGCGGGGTCGGCGGCGAGCCGCTCCAGGACGCCGGGCAGGGCACGCCACATTCCGGCGCTCATGGCGTTGCGCTTGGCGGGGTTGGCGATGACGACGGTGGCGATCCCGTCCGTGACGCTTTCCTTCAGCTGCGGCTCCATGGGCCGGATGCTATCCACCGGACCCGAACGTACGATCAGGAAGGGGTCGCTCCGAGGAGGCACCACATGGCCGAGGACGCCCGCGGGACGGATGCCGACCCGAACCCGGTCCGGGAGATGAGGCGCGAGGGGAAGAAGCTCAGCCGCAGCTTCAGCCGGCTGGCCGTGCTCGGCTTCCTGCTCGTGCTCGGCGGAGTCGTGGGTCTCGTCTACACGGCCGCCGCCACGCTGACCTCGATGCTGCTCTTCGGCTGGCTGCTGCTCATCGGCGGTGTGGTGGGTCTCCTCCAGGCCATCCAGTCGCGCGGCACCAGCTACTTCTGGCTCGCGGCGGTGGTGGCGGCGCTGAACATCGCCGCCGGTGTCGTGGTCATCCGTCACCCGGAGGGCTCGGCGGAGGCGCTGACGCTGTTCGCCGCCCTGCTGTTCCTCACCGGCGGGCTGTTCCGTCTGGTCGGCAGTGTGGTGGTGCGCGGGCCGCAGTTCGGCTGGACGCTGCTCCAGGGGGCCTTCGGTCTGCTGCTCGGTCTGCTGGTCCTGTTCGACTGGCCGCACAGCAGTCTGTACGTCCTCGGCGTCTTCTTCTCGCTGGCCCTGCTCTTCGACGGTCTGGGCCTGATCGCGATCGGGGTGGGCGGGCGGCGGATCGTCAGTATGGTGACCCCGTCGGCAGCGGCCAAGGGCCCATTTCCAGAGTCCTCAGAAACCGGACAGGAACAGTCGAACAACTGACGTTGGCATACTCAGCCGATCAGAAGGCGGCCGATAAGTGTCGACTTCTGGTCAGTAGGCCGGTCCGCCCGCGCGCATTGCCAAGACTCGATCCGTGGCGAGAATCGAGCACGAGGGTGGGAACGGGACCGTGGAGACCCACGGAGGCGTCCCCGCCCGGCAACCGTCCTACGAAGGAGTCTGGCGCTTCACCGCTGCAGCGGTCGACGTCTCCGTCCCGCAGGCCCGGCACGCCGTACGCGACCTGCTGGTCCGCCAGGGCGTCCCCGTCCATGAGGAGATCATGGACGGCCTGCTGCTGATCGTCTCCGAGCTGGTGACCAACGCCGTGCGGCACGCGGCGCTGCTCTCCCCCGAGATAGCGGTGGAGGTCGCGATCGGCCCCGAGTGGGTCAGGGTGTCCGTCGAGGACAACCACCCCTACCGCCCCAAGGCACTGGAGGCGGACTGGGGGCAGACCGGCGGCCGTGGGCTCCTCCTCGTCCGCGAGATCGCCCAGGAGGCCGGCGGCGCCTGCGACGTCGAGCACACCGCGAGCGGCGGGAAGATCATCTGGGCGGCGCTGCCCCTCGGGCCCGTGTGACGGTTCCCGGGAGGCGCACGGCGGGAAGGCCCCGGCCCCGATGGCACCGGGGCCGGGAGGCGCCTTCGGTGGTCACCAGCCGCCGGTCGGACCCGTCAGCTCCCTGATCGCCGGACGCGCCGCGTCCAGGACCGTCATGAACCAGGCCGAGAAGGGCACGGCGGCGTGCCGCGCGACCAGCTCGTCGGCGGTCACGAAGGCGGTGGACTCGATCTCCTCCGGGTCCGGCCGCGGATCGGCCTGCACCAGGCCGACGAAGAGGTGGTTGAACTCCTGCTCCACCAGGCCCGAGGCCGGGTCCGGGTGGTTGTAGCGGACGGTGCCGGCCTCCGCGAGCAGCGTCGGCGAGACGCCCAGCTCCTCGAAGGTGCGCCGGGCCGCCGCGGCGAACGGCGCCTCGCCCGGGTACGGGTGGCCGCAGCAGGTGTTCGACCAGACGCCGGGGGAGTGGTACTTGCCGAGCGCCCGCCGCTGGAGCAGCAGCCGGCCCGACTCGTCGAAGAGGAAGACGGAGAAGGCGCGGTGCAGCTGACCCGGCGCCTGGTGCGCGGCGAGCTTCTCCGCGGTGCCGATGGTCCTTCCCTCCTCGTCGACCAGTTCGAGCATGATCGGCGCCGGGACTCCGGACGGCTGGACGCCGTTCGACGCGGTCTCCGGCGAGATCTGAGCCGCGGTGGCTGGTGTGATCGGCATACCCATCCTTCGCTTCGGTCCTCGGCCCGGTGGGGCCACCACAGTCTGCCGTACAAAACCGGCTTGTCCGTACTTCAGCGGCCGGACGTGGCCGCTCCCACCGCACCGGAGTACAGCCGGTGCGGTGGGAGCGGGAGCGGCTCAATCGGGCACTACACCCCGAAAGGTGCCGGATAGGCGAGCGTGCCCGACGGAAGGGGTACGGAACCGTCCAGGACGAGCGCCATCATCGCCTCGTCCGGAACCTCGAAACCTGGCCGGATTCCATACTCGGACGCCCGTACGAACCCGAACCGTGGGTAGTACTCCGGATGGCCCAGGACGAGCACGAGCGGCTCGCCGCGCAGCCGGGCCGCGTCGAGCACCGCCCGGACGACGGCCTGCCCGGCCCCCGTCCGCTGGTGGGCGGGAGCCACCGAGACCGGGGCGAGCGCGGCCGCGGGGGCGCCGTCCACCAGACAGCGGGTGATCAGCGCGTGCGCCGCGACCGTGCCGTCCGGGGCCTCGGCCACGTACGACAGGCCCGGCAGCCAGGCCTCGTCGAGACGGAGCGCCTCGACGAGATCGGCCTCCGTCGCCGACGGCTCGGCTTCCGACCCGAAGGCCGTGGCCACGACCCGCCGGATCTCCGCCGCGTCCGCGGCGGTCTCCGGGCGGGTGCGCCAGCGTGGATCGGCGGGCCGCAGGACGAATCCGGCGTACCCGTAGTCGGCGCCGTGCTCGCGTCGCAGCGCGATCTCGGCGCGGGCTCCGGCCACCGCCTCGGCCATGCCGGGCACGGTGGTGTCCGCCGCGTCGGCGTGCGCCGCGAGGGGGACGTAGTACTCGTCCCAGTCGCTCTGGGGCTGCGGGACGGTCCCCAGGACGTGGTAGCCGGCCTCGACCGCCGCCGCCGCGTTCCCGGCGATCGTACGGAGCCGGTAGTGGTCCTCCCAGAACGCGCGGGCCGCCGGGCCCGGCTGCGCGGTGGTCCAGACGCACTCGGTGAGCACCAGGACGCCGCCGGGCGCGAGGAGCCTGCGCCATTCGGCCAGGGCCCGGTCGAAGCCGAGGACGAAGACCGAGCTCTCCGCCCAGACCAGGTCGAAGGAGCCGTCGGGGAACGGCAGCGCTCCCATGTCGGCGTTCAGGGTGTGGATCGCACCGTCGAGCCCGCGGGCGGCGGCGGTCTCCCGCAGCTCCGCGAGGAACGGTTCATGGGTGTCGACGGCGGTCACCT
Source organism: Streptomyces sp. R44 (assembly GCF_041053105.1). Classification (NCBI taxonomy): domain Bacteria; kingdom Bacillati; phylum Actinomycetota; class Actinomycetes; order Kitasatosporales; family Streptomycetaceae; genus Streptomyces; species Streptomyces sp. R44. The sequence continues at coordinate 7,064,861 of NZ_CP163444.1, forward strand.
CGGCGCCCGCCTCGGCGGCCAGGAGCAGCGCGGAGCGGCCGGGGCCGCAGCCCAGGTCGAGCACGCGGGGGCGCTCCGGAAGCCTCCCCGCGAGCGCGAGGAGCCGACGGGTGGTGGTGTCGGAGCCGGGACCCTGCCGCGGCAGACCGTGGTGCAGGGCGAAGAAGGAGTCGTGCAGAGCGTTGTCGGACAACGTGGGAAACCCTTTGTGAAGAGGGTCCCGGCCGACGACGTGACGGACCGGTGGGAGAACCGGGATCAGGTCAGCCGGAGACCCGGAGGCTGAGGGACGACCGGGCGCTGCCGCACTGGGCAGCCTCCATCGCGACGGTCATCAACCTCAGCTCCTCTCCACACGTGTTCGTACGAACAGACTAACAGGCGGCCCTCCGGAGCGTCAGAGGCAGAGCCTCGCCTCGTGTTCCGCGTGCCCGGCCGGCTCCAGCTGGAAGGTGCAGTGCTCCACGTCGAAGTGCGAGCCCAGGCAGCCCTGGAGGGCGTGCAGCATCTTCTCGTGCCCGACCGAGTCCAGCGCGTCCTGGTCGACGACCACGTGCGCCGAGAGCACCGGCATCCCCGAGGTGATCGTCCAGGCGTGCAGGTCGTGCACGTCCTCGACGCCCGGCAGGGCCAGGATGTGCGCCCGCACCTCCGCCATGTCGACGCCCTTGGGGGCCGCCTCCAGGAGCACGTCGAGGGTCTCGCGCAGAAGCTTGAGGGTCCGCGGCACGATCATCAGACCGATCACGATCGAGGCGATCGGGTCGGCGTACTGCCAGCCCGTCGCCAGGATGATCCCGGCCGCGACGATCACGGTGACCGAACCCAGCGCGTCCGCGAGCACCTCCAGATAGGCCCCGCGCACGTTGAGGCTCTCCTTCTGGCCCCGCATGAGCAGCGACAGCGAGATGACGTTGGCCACCAGGCCGATCACCGCGAACGCGATCGCGAGCCCGCCCTTGGTCTCGGCCGGCTCGATGAACCGCTGGATCGCCTCGTACAGCACGTAACCGCCGACGACGAGCAGCAGCAGACAGTTGGCGAGCGCCGCCAGGATCTCGGCCCGGGCGTACCCGAAGGTGCGGTTCCCCGAGGGCGGCCGGTTCGCGAAGTGGATCGCGAGGAGCGCCATCGCGAGGCCGACGGCGTCGGTCGCCATGTGGGCCGCGTCGGCGATCAGCGCGAGCGAGTCGGCGGCCAGACCGCCGATGATCTCGATCACCATCACGGAGAGCGTGATGCCGAGCGCGATCCGCAGTCGGTTCCGGTACCCGGCGGCCGCCGTACCCGTCGGCGGCGGGCCGCCGTGGCTGTGCCCGTGGTCGTGTCCAGCCCCCATGACAAGGCCTCCCGGTCGTGTCTCTTGTGTGCCCCGATTCGCAAGTGAACTACGGGTGGGGGGTATGTGCAACACGGTACTGAACACCGTTGTCATATGCTCTGACCTGCGACAACACCCAAACGGAGAGTCGGGGCCGCCGGCCTGCCGGAGCGGGTTTGTGGGGCGGGCCGCCGATCGCCCATGATGATCTCCGCAGTACGCGGCGCACCCGGACGGACACGGTCGGTCCCGGGGGAGTCCGGGCGGCGAAGCCTCGGTGAACTCGATTCCGTTCATCCGATAGCCTCAGCCGACGTGTCGCCGCCCGGTGCCGGGCCACACCGCCGCGCCCGGAGCCGCCATGGCCCCGCCGGCCCCTCCGTCAGCTTCAAGGAGTGAGTTCGTCTGTCGACCGCCATCCTCACCGGCCCGCCGGTACCCGGATCCTCGCTCGACGGCGATCTGCGGTCGCTCGGCTTCGACGTCCGGATCGCCTCCGGCGCCGAGGAGACCGGTGCCCTGCTCGCCGCCGTCCCGGCGGGTGAGCGCGTCGCGCTCGTCGACCCCCGGTTCGTCGGTCATCTGCACGCGCTGCGCCTCACCCTGACCGACCCCCGTTTCCCCGCGGCCGCCGCCCCCGGCGCGCTCACCGCGCAGCGCGAGGCCCGCCCCGCGCTCGCCCGCGCCCTGGCCACCGTCTCCGCGACCTCCGGGGCCGCAGGCACCGGCACGCTCACCGACGGCCTCACCGACGCGCTCGCCGAGGCACTCGACGCCGAGAGCGTCGCCGTGCACCGGCCCCAGCTCGGCACCCTCGTCGCCACCGTGCCCACCGACGCCGAGGCCCGCCACGAGGCCCGCGCCGCCGTCGAGGCCGTCGACGACGAGGCCGTACGCCTGCGCTCCGCAGTCAAGGCGCACGACGGCTTCTTCACCACCTTCTTCATCAGCCCGTACTCGCGCTACATCGCCCGCTGGTGCGCGCGCCGCGGCCTCACCCCCAACCAGGTCACCACCGCCTCGCTGCTCACCGCGCTGATCGCGGCCGGCTGCGCGGCCACCGGCGAACGGGGCGGCTACATCGCCGCCGGCGTCCTGCTCCTGGTCTCCTTCGTCCTCGACTGCACGGACGGGCAGCTCGCCCGCTACGCGCTCAAGTACTCGACGATGGGCGCCTGGCTCGACGCCACCTTCGACCGGGCCAAGGAGTACGCCTTCTACGCGGGCCTCGCCCTCGGCGCCGCCCGCGACGGTGACGACGTATGGGCGCTCGCGCTCGGCGCGATGGTCCTCATGACCTGCCGGCACGTCGTGGACTTCTCCTTCAACGAGGCCAACCACGACGCCACGGCCAACACCAGCCCGACCGCCGCCCTCTCCAGCAAGCTGGACAGCGTCGGCTGGACGGTCTGGGCCCGCCGCATGATCATCCTGCCGATCGGCGAGCGCTGGGCGATGATCGCCGTCCTCACCGCCGCCACCAGCCCCCGGATCGTCTTCTGGGCCCTGATCATCGGCTGCGCCTTCGGCGCCTGCTACACCACGGCCGGCCGCGTCCTGCGCTCCCTGACCCGCAAGGCCAAGCGCACGGACCGCGCGGCCCAGGCCCTGGCGGACCTCGCGGACTCGGGGCCGCTGGCCGAGCTGGTGGGCCGGGTGTGGAAGCACCACCCGATGCGCCTCCCGTTCGCCGTGGCAGGAGCCGCCCTCCTGCTCGCCACCGCATGGGTGGAGCCGTTCGGCTCCTGGATCACGGTCTCCGCGGCGATCGTCTACGTCCTGACGAGCGGCAGCGCGGTCGCCAAGCCCCTGAAGGGCGCCCTCGACTGGCTCGTACCGCCCGTCTTCCGCGCCGCCGAGTACGGCACCGTGCTCATCCTCGCGGCCAAGGCGGACGCCGCCCACGCCCTCCCCGCCGCATTCGGGCTGGTCGCGGCCGTCGCCTACCATCACTACGACACGGTGTACCGCATTCGCGGCGGCACCGGCGCGCCGCCCGCCTGGCTGGTGCGCGTCACCGGCGGACACGAGGGGCGCACGCTCCTGGTGACCGTCCTCGCCGCCCTGCTGGCGGACCGCGGCGACGACTTCACCCTGGCACTGACCGCGATGGCGGTCGCCGTCGCGCTGGTGGTGCTCGTGGAGTCCATCCGCTTCTGGGTCTCCTCCGGAGCACCCGCCGTTCACGACGAAGGAGAAACAGCATGATCGGCCTCGTACTGGCAGCCGGTGCCGGACGGCGTCTGCGCCCCTACACCGACACCCTTCCGAAGGCCCTCGTGCCTGTCGACGGCGACACCACCATCCTCGACCTCACGCTGAAGAACTTCGCCGAGATCGGCCTCACCGAGGTCGCGATCGTCGTCGGCTACCGCAAGGAGGCCGTCTACGACCGCAAGGACGCCCTGGAGGCCACGTACGGCCTCAAGCTGACCCTCATCGACAACGACAAGGCCGAGGAGTGGAACAACGCCTACTCCCTGTGGTGCGCCCGTGAGGTCCTCAAGCGCGGTGTGATCCTCGCCAACGGCGACACCGTCCACCCGGTCTCCGTCGAGAAGACCCTGCTCGCCGCCCGCGGCGACGGCAAGAAGATCATCCTCGCCCTCGACACGGTGAAGAACCTCGCCGACGAGGAGATGAAGGTCATCGTCGCCGAGGGCAAGGGCGTCGAGCGCATCACCAAGCTGATGGACCCGGCCACCGCCACCGGCGAGTACATCGGTGTCACCCTCATCGAGGCCGAGGCCGCCGAGGAGCTCGCGGACGCGCTCAAGGCGACCTTCGAGCGCGACCCCGACCTCTACTACGAGGACGGCTACCAGGAGCTCGTCAACCGCGGCTTCACCGTCGACATCGAGCCCATCGGTGACGTCAAGTGGGTCGAGATCGACAACCACGACGACCTCGCGAAGGGCCGTGAGATCGCGTGCCAGTACTGACCCGGCTGATCCCTTCGCCGGTCGTCGTCGACATCCGCCGGGGAGCGCTGGACGACCTGTCCGCGCTCCTCGCGGACCAGCGGATCTCCAGCAACGGCAAGATCGCCGTCGCCATCAGCGGCGGCTCGGGCCTCAAGCTGCGTGACCACTTCGCCCCCGAGCTGCCCGGCGCCGACTGGTACCCGGTCGCGGGCGGCACGATCGACGAGGCCGTCAAGCTCGCCGACGCCATGCGCGGCAAGCGGTACGACGCCGTGGTCGCCCTCGGCGGCGGCAAGATCATCGACGTGACCAAGTACGCGGCGGCCCGGGTCGGGCTGCCGCTGGTGGCCATCGCCACCAACCTGTCGCACGACGGGATCTGCTCGCCGATCTCCACCCTGGACAACGACAACGGGCGCGGCTCCTACGGGGTGCCCACCCCGATCGCGCTGGTCATCGACCTCGACGTGATCCGGGACGCCCCGGTGCGGTACGTCCGCTCCGGCATCGGCGACGCGATCTCCAACCTGTCCGCCATCGCGGACTGGGAGCTCTCGCACCGCGAGACCGGCGAGAAGGTCGACGGCCTCGCGGCCGCCATGGCCCGCAGCGCCGGAGAGGCCGTGCTCCGCCACCCCGGCGGCGTCGGCGACGACGACTTCCTCGTCACGCTCTCCGAGGGTCTGGTGATGTCCGGCATCGCCATGTCGATCAGCGGTGACAGCCGTCCTTCCTCGGGCGCCTGCCACGAGATCAGCCACGCCTTCGACCTGCTCTTCCCGGCCCGCGCCGCCAGCCACGGCGAGCAGTGCGGTCTCGGCGCGGCCTTCGCCATGCACCTGCGCGGCGACCGCGACGCGTCCGCGCTGATGGTCGAGACCCTGCGCCGGCACGGGCTGCCCGTCCTGCCGGAGGAGATGGGCTTCACCGTGGACGAGTTCGTCCGGGCGGTGTCCTTCGCCCCGCAGACCCGGCCGGGCCGCTTCACCATCCTCGAACACCTCGACCTGTCCGACGACGAGATCAGGGACGCGTACGCCGACTATGCCAAATCCATCGGTAGCTGAGGTCCGTCCTGTGCGGAAGCCCTCGGTGGCGGAACTCCGCCCGGTCGTCCACCCGCCGGGTGTGAAGGACCGGCGGAGCGGTGAGCACTGGGGCGGCCGGCTGTACATGCGGGAGATCTCCCTCAGGATCACCCGGCAGCTCGTCGGCACCAAGGTGACGCCGAACCAGCTCACGTACGTCATGACGCTCGCGGGCGTCCTCGCCGCACCCGCCCTGCTCGTGCCCGGGATCCCGGGGGCGCTGCTCGGCGCGCTCATGGTCCAGCTCTACCTGCTGCTCGACTGCGTCGACGGCGAGGTGGCCCGCTGGAAGAAGCAGTACTCGCTGGCCGGGGTCTATCTGGACCGGGTCGGCGCCTATCTGTGCGACGCGGCCGTCCTCGTCGGCTTCGGCCTGCGCGCCGCCGACCTGTGGGGCTCGGGACGGATCGACTGGCTGTGGGCCTTCCTGGGCACGCTCGCCGCCCTCGGCGCCATCCTGATCAAGGCCGAGACCGACCTCGTCGGCGTCGCCCGCCACCAGGGCGGTCTGCCGCCGGTCAAGGAGGCCGCTTCCGAGCCGCGCTCCTCCGGCATGGCGCTCGCCCGCCGGGCCGCCGCCGCGCTCAAGTTCCACCGGCTCGTCCTCGGCATCGAGGCCTCGCTGCTCATCGTGGTCCTGGCGATCGCGGACCAGGCCAGGGGAGACCTCTTCTTCTCCCGGCTCGGTGTCGCCGTCCTCGCCGGCATCGCCCTGCTCCAGACCGTGCTGCACCTGGTGTCGATCATGGTCTCCAGCAGGCTGAAGTGAGGCCGGCCGTGAGTACGCCGCTCAGGGTGGGTGCCGTCGTCATCACGATGGGCACCCGCCCCGACGACCTGCGCGCGCTCATCGACTCGATCGCGAAGCAGGAGGGCGACCCGGTCGAGGTCGTCGTCGTCGGTCAGGGCACCCCGGTCACCGGGGTGCCCGACTGGGTCCGGACCGTCGACCTGCCCGAGAACCTCGGCATCCCCGGCGGCCGGAACGTCGGCATCGAGGCCTTCGGACCCGGCGGCACCGACGTCGACGTCCTGCTCTTCCTCGACGACGACGGGCTGCTCGCCCACACCGACACCGCCGAGCTGGTCCGGCAGGCCTTCACCGCCGACCCGCGCCTCGGCATCATCAGCTTCCGGATCGCCGATCCGGAGACCGGGGTCACCCAGCGCCGGCACGTGCCCCGGCTCCGCTCGGCCGACCCGATGCGCTCCTCGCGGGTGACCACCTTCCTCGGCGGCGCCAACGCCGTCCGCACCAAGGTCTTCGCCGAAGTCGGAGGTCTGCCGGACGAGTTCTTCTACGCGCACGAGGAGACCGACCTCGCCTGGCGCGCGCTCGACGCCGACTGGATGATCGACTACCGTTCCGACATGGTGCTGCTGCACCCCACCACAGCCCCGTCACGGCACGCCTCGTACCACTTCAACGTGGCCCGCAACCGAGTGTGGCTGGCACGTCGCAATCTGCCCGCACCCCTGGTGCCGGTCTATCTCGGCGTCTGGCTCCTGCTCACCCTGGCCCGGCGGCCCTCGCCCTCCGCGCTGAAGGCGTGGCTCGGCGGATTCCGCGCGGGCTGGACGACCCCCTGCGGACCTCGCCGCCCCATGAGGTGGCGTACGGTGTGGCGGCTGACCCGGCTGGGTCGCCCCCCGGTCGTCTGACATCGTGGTACCCGACGTGCCGCGCATCTTGAACACGAAAGTTTCGACTTGTGAGTGACACACACCAGGGCGGGGCGGTCGCGACGAGCGCGCCTCCGTCCGTCGACGAGGGCCTCCCCTCGGCCGCGCTGGCCGCGAAGTACGGCCTCTCGGTCAGCGGCGCGCGGCCCGGTCTCGGCGAGTACGTCCGCGAGCTGTGGAGCCGCCGCCACTTCATCCTGGCCTTCTCCTCCGCGAAGCTCACCGCCCAGTACAGCCAGGCGAAGCTCGGCCAGGTGTGGCAGGTGGCGACCCCGCTCCTGAACGCCCTGGTCTACTACCTGATCTTCGGGCTCATCCTGCAGGCCGGCCGGGGCATGTCCAAGGGGGTCTACATCCCCTTCCTGGTCACCGGCATCTTCGTGTTCACCTTCACCCAGAGCTCGGTCATGGCGGGCGTCCGGGCGATCTCCGGGAACCTCGGGCTCGTCCGGGCCCTGCACTTCCCGCGCGCCACCCTCCCGATCTCCTTCTCGCTCCAGCAGCTCCAGCAGCTGCTGTACTCGATGATCGTGCTCGTGGCGGTCGCCGTCTTCTTCGGCAGCTACCCCTCGCTGCGCTGGCTGCTCGTGATCCCGGCGCTCTCCCTGCAGTTCGTGTTCAACACGGGCCTCGCCATGATCGTGGCCAGGATGGGCGCGAAGACGCCCGACCTCGCCCAGCTGATGCCCTTCATCATGCGCACCTGGATGTACGCGTCGGGCGTGATGTTCTCGATCCAGACGATGCTCGCCGACAAGCCGGCCTGGATCGCCGACATCCTCATGTACAACCCGGCGGCCGTGTACATGGACCTGATGCGTTACGCCCTCATCGAGGGCTACGGCGCGCAGAACCTGCCGGACCACGTCTGGATCACCGCGCTCGCCTGGGCCCTGCTCTTCGGCATCGGCGGTTTCGTCTACTTCTGGAAGGCCGAGGAGAGGTACGGCCGTGGCTGACACGAACCAGGGCAAGGTCCCCACCGTCATCTGCGACGACGTCCACATCGTCTACCGGGTCAACGCCGGTGGCGGCGGCAAGGGCAGCGCCACGGCGGCGCTCAGCCGGATCGTCGGCCGAGGCAAGGCCGAGGTCTCCCGGGGCGTCCGCAAGGTCCACGCGGTCCGCGGCGTCACCTTCACCGCCTACCGCGGCGAGGCCATCGGCCTCATCGGCTCCAACGGCTCCGGCAAGTCCACCCTGCTGCGCGCCATCGCCGGTCTGCTCCCCACCGAGAGCGGCAGCGTCTTCACCGACGGGCAGCCCTCGCTCCTGGGCGTCAACGCGGCGCTCATGAACGACCTCACCGGCGAGCGCAACGTGATCCTGGGCGGCCTCGCCATGGGCATGAGCCGCGAGGAGGTGAAGGACCGCTACGAGGGCATCGTCGACTTCTCCGGCATCAACGAGAAGGGCGACTTCATCAGCCTTCCCATGCGGACGTACTCCTCCGGCATGGGCGCCCGGCTCCGCTTCGCCATCGCGGCGGCCAAGAACCACGACGTCCTCCTCATCGACGAGGCCCTCGCCACCGGTGACCGCAAGTTCCAGATCCGCTCCGAGGAGCGCATCCGCGAGCTCCGCAAGGAGGCCGGCACGGTCTTCCTGGTGAGCCACAGCAACAAGTCCATCCGGGACACCTGTGACCGGGTGCTCTGGCTGGAGAAGGGGCAGCTCCTGATGGACGGCCCCACGGAGGAAGTCCTCAAGGCGTACGAGCGCGAGACCGCGCGCTGAGCCCCGTCGCCCGAGAGCCCCTACCGGATTCCTTCATCCGGTAGGGGTTCTTCCGTTTTCCGCGCGTCGCGACCCCCACCCTGAATGTTCATGCGGTTAACTTCGGGCAGGATGAGCCCATGGCAGCGAGCTCGGCGGGAAAGACCTACCACCACGGCGATCTGCGCAACGCGCTGATCTGCGCGGCCGTCGACCTCGCCTGCGAAGGCGGCCCCGAGCGGGTCGTCCTGCGCGAGGCGGCCCGCCGGGTCGGCGTCTCGCCCACCGCCGCCTACCGTCACTTCGACGGGCGCGGCGAACTCCTCCGTACCGTCCGGGCCCATGCCCGCCGGGAGCTCGCCGCGTCCATGGAGCGGGCCGCCGCCCGCGAACCCGGCGCGGACGACCCCGTCCTCGCCGCCGAGCGCCGGGTCACCGCCCTCTGCCGGGGGTACGTCGGCTTCGCCGTGGAGCAGCCCGGCCTCTACCGGGCCGCGTTCTGCGTCCCCCGCCCCGGCGCGGCGGGGGAGCCCGGGCCGGACCGGCCGCCGGCCGAGCCCGAGATCCGCGCGTTCACCCTGCTCAGGGAGGCGCTCGAAGCGCTCACGGCGCTCGGCACCGCGCGGCCCGGCGCCCGCCCCGCCACCGGCGCCGCCGCGTGGTCGGCCGTGCACGGACTGTCACTCCTCCTGGTGGACGGGCCCCTTCGCCGTCTCTCCGCCCAGGGCAGGAGCGTCGTCGTCGAGGCGACCCTCGCCATGGTGGTCTCCGGGACGACCGCCGACTGAACCCGAACTCCCTTGCGGGGAAGGTCCGTTGAGGGATCGTACGGGCGAGGGGTGCGATGTCCGCCACCCCGGAATGGCGAAGGTCGTCGTACAACGTAAGCTGGACCGGTCTGTTTCGCGGCAAGTAGGGCGATACCCCGCGGCCATCGGGCCCCCGGGTGGCGGCCCTACGGGCAGGGGTCGGCGGCGTGTCCGAAATAGGATGGATTGGATCGGCAGTGTAGAACGGGAGACGTGACGGCCATGACGCAGATTCTCCAGCTCCACGAGGGTGTCGCCGTCCCTCCGTCGGGAACCGCCCAGTGACGGAGACCCGGCAGGCGCGCACCGACGCCTCCTCGCGCGCCACACTCGGCAAGGCCGCGGACGAGAACTTCCCCGTGGCCCCCTTCTTCCTGCCCCGCGCCTGGCGCGACGACCTCATGGCCGTCTACGGCTTCGCCCGGCTCGTCGACGACATCGGCGACGGCGACCTCGCGCCCGGCGGCGCCGACGCCCGCCACCTCGGCGTCGACCCCGCGGACGCGGCGGACCGGCTCGTCCTCCTCGACGCCTTCGAGGCCGACCTCCACCGGGTCTTCGACTCCACCCCGCACCACCCCCTGCTGCGCGCGCTCCAGCCGACCGTGCGCCGGCGCGGGCTCACCCCCGGGCCCTTCCTCGGCCTGATCGCCGCCAACCGGCAGGACCAGCTGGTCCGCCGCTACGAGACGTACGACGACCTCCTCGCGTACTGCGAGCTCTCCGCCAACACCGTCGGCCGGCTCGTCCTCGCGATCACCGGCACCGACACCCCCGAGCGGATCCGCCGCTCCGACGAGATCTGCACCGCCCTGCAGATCGTCGAGCACCTCCAGGACGTCGCCGAGGACCTCGCCCGCGACCGGATCTACCTGCCGGCCGAGGACCTCAAGCGCTTCCACGTCACCGAGCGCGACCTCGCCGCGCCCACCGCCGGCGCCTCCGTGCGGGCCCTGATCGCCTTCGAGGCCGAGCGGGCCCGCGCACTCCTGCACGCGGGCACCCCGCTCGTCGGCAGCGTCCACGGACGGCTCCGCCTCCTCCTCGCCGGGTTCACCGCCGGCGGACTCGCCGCGCTCGACGCCGTCACCGACGCCGGATACGACGTGCTGGCCGGCCCACCGAAGTCCACCAAGCCGAGCCTGATGCGCCAGGCGGGAGCCGTACTGCTCCGGGCGCGGAGAGAGGGGTGAGCGCGACCGTGGAGGCACAGCACCAGCCGTCCGCACCGGTCCAGGCCGCCTACAGCTACTGCGAGGCGGTCACCGGACAGCAGGCCCGCAACTTCGCCTACGGGATCCGGCTGCTCCCGGCCGAGAAGCGACAGGCGATGTCCGCGCTGTACGCCTTCTCGCGGCGCGTCGACGACATCGGCGACGGCACGCTCCCGCCCGAGGAGAAGCGGGAGCGGCTCGAAGCCACCCGGGACATCCTCGAGCGCATCCGCAAGGGCCTCGTCGAGGAGGACGACACCGACCCCGTCGCCGTCGCCCTCGCCGACTCCGCCCGCCGCTTCCCGATCCCGCTCGGCGGCCTCGACGAGCTCATCGACGGCGTCCTCATGGACGTGCGCGGCGCGACCTACGAGACCTGGGACGACCTCAAGGTCTACTGCCGCTGCGTCGCCGGCGCGATCGGCCGGCTCTCCCTCGGCGTCTTCGGCACCCAGCCCGGCGCCCAGGGCGCCGACCGGGCACCCGAGTACGCCGACACCCTGGGCCTCGCTCTCCAACTCACCAACATCCTCAGGGACGTACGCGAGGACGCCGGGAACGGGCGCACCTATCTGCCCGCCGACGACCTCGCCAAGTTCGGCTGCTCCGACGGCTTCGGCAGCGAGACGATGCCCCCCGGGGGCGACTTCGCCGGGCTCGTCCACTTCGAAGTGCGGCGCGCCCGCGCCCTGTTCGCCGAGGGCTACCGGCTCCTGCCCATGCTCGACCGGCGCAGCGGCGCGTGCGTCGCCGCCATGGCCGGCATCTACCGGCGCCTCCTCGACCGGATCGAGCGCGACCCCGAGGCCGTCCTGCGCGGCCGCGTCTCCCTGCCGGGCCGCGAGAAGGCGTACGTCGCGGTGCGCGGCCTCTCCGGCCTCGACACCCGCCACATCGCCCGCCGCACCGTCAGGAGGCGCGCCTGATGCGCCCGCGCGCCGCCGCCCGCCGGGCAACCCCGGGCGCCGTTCCGGCGTCCCTGCCCGAGGTGCCCCCGAATCCGACCACGACGACCCGAACGGAGGCCGCGTGAACCCCGAAGGAACCGAGCACGACACCCCGCCGGCCGCACCCGGCACCGGGCACGTCCCCGGCACCGGCCGGCAGCCCACCGCCGTCGTCGTCGGCGGCGGACTCGCCGGGATCACCGCCGCGCTCCAGCTCGCCGAGAGCGGCGTCCGCGTCACCCTGCTCGAAGGCCGGCCCCGGCTCGGCGGCCTCGCCTTCTCCTTCCGGCGCGGCGACCTGACCGTCGACAACGGCCAGCACGTCTACCTGCGCTGCTGCACCGCCTACCGCTGGTTCCTCGACCGGGTCGACGGCGCCCGGCTCGCACCCCTCCAGGACCGCCTCGACGTCCCCGTCCTCGACGTCGCGCACCCGCGCGGCCCCCGGCTCGGCCGGCTCCGCCGCGACAATCTCCCCGTACCGCTGCACCTCGCGCGCAGCCTCGCCACGTACCCGCACCTCTCCCTCGCCGAGCGCGCCTCCGTCGGCCGGGCCGCGCTCGCCCTGAAGAAGCTCGACCCCGCCGACCCGGCGCTCGACGGCATCGACTTCGCCACCTGGCTCGGCCGCCACGGACAGTCCCCGCGGGCCGTCGAGGCACTCTGGGACCTCGTCGGCATCCCCACCCTCAACGCCCCCGCCCCGCAGGCCTCCATGGGGCTCGCCGCGATGGTGTTCAAGACCGGACTCCTCTCCGAGCCCGGCGCCGCCGACATCGGCTGGGCCCACGTCCCGCTCGGCGAACTCCACGACACCCGCGCCGCGAAGGAGCTCGACGCCCTCGGCGTCCGCACCGCGCTGCGCACCAAGGCCGAGCGGATCTCCCGTACCGACGACGGGCGTTGGGCCGTCGACGTACCGGGGGAACGGATCGAGGCCGACGCCGTCGTCCTCGCCGTCCCGCAGCACGAGACCCACGGCCTGCTGCCCGAGGGCGCCCTCGACGACCCCGACCGGCTCCTCGACATCGACACCGCCCCCATCCTCAACCTGCACGTCGTCTACGACCGCAAGGTGCTGAGGCAGCCCTTCTTCACCACGCTCGGCTCCCCGGTGCAGTGGGTCTTCGACCGCACCGACTCCTCGGGACTACTGAGGGGCGGGGCCGAAGGGCCCTCGGACAAGGGTGGCGGTGGGCGACGGGTGGGCGGCCAGTACCTCGCGGTCTCCCAGTCCGCCGCCCAGGACGAGATCGACGAACCCGTCGCCGCCCTGCGCGAGAAGTACCTGCCCGAACTGGAGCGGCTCCTTCCCGCCGCGCGCGGCGCCGGGATCCGCGACTTCTTCGTCACCAGGGAGCGGACGGCCACGTTCGCCCCCACCCCGGGCGTCGGCCGGCTCCGGCCCGGCGCCCGGACCAGGGCCCCGGGGCTGTATCTGGCCGGGGCCTGGACCGCCACCGGCTGGCCCGCGACCATGGAGGGTGCCGTCCGCAGTGGTTTCAGCGCCGCGGGCGCCGCGCTCTCCGCCCTCGGCCGCCGCCATGACCACCCGCTGCAGGAGGCGGTATGAGTGTGAGTACCGGAACAAGAGGAGAGACCGTGCCGACAGTGCCGCCGGACAATCCGGCCGTCGACACCGCGGACGTGTCCGCACTGCTGGAGCGGGGGCGGACCCTGTCCACCCCCGTACTGCGGGCGGCCGTCGACCGCCTCGCGCCGCCCATGGACACCGTGGCCGCCTACCACTTCGGCTGGATCGACGCCCACGGCAACCCGACGGACGCCGACAGCGGCAAGGCCGTCCGTCCGGCGCTCGCCCTGCTGTCGGCCGAGGCCGCGGGTGTCGGGCCCGAGGTCGGGATCCCCGGCGCCGTCGCCGTGGAGCTCGTGCACAACTTCTCGCTGCTCCACGACGACCTGATGGACGGCGACGAGCAGCGCCGCCACCGCGACACGGTGTGGAAGGTGCACGGCCCCGCGCAGGCGATCCTCGTTGGCGACGCCCTCTTCGCCCTCGCCAACGAGATCCTGCTCGAACTCGGCACCGTCGAGGCCGGCCGCGCCACCCGCCGGCTGACCACGGCCAGCCGCAAGCTCATCGACGGGCAGGCCCAGGACATCTCCTACGAGCACCGCGAGCGGGTCACCGTCGAGGAGTGCCTGGAGATGGAGGGCAACAAGACCGGCGCCCTGCTCGCCTGCGCCGTCTCCATCGGCGCCGTCCTCGGCGGCGCCGACGACCGCACCGCCGACAAGCTGGAGGAGTACGGCTACCACCTCGGCCTCGCCTTCCAGGCCGTCGACGACCTGCTCGGCATCTGGGGCGACCCGGAGGCCACCGGCAAGCAGACCTGGAGCGACCTGCGCCAGCGCAAGAAGTCCCTCCCGGTCGTCGCCGCCCTCGCCGCGGGCGGACCGGCCTCCGAGCGGCTCGGCGAGCTGCTCGCCGCGGACGCCAAGTCCATCGACTTCGACACCTTCTCCGAGGAGGAGTTCGCCACCCGCGCGGCCCTCATCGAGGAGGCCGGAGGACGCGAGTGGACCTCCCAGGAGGCCCGCCGCCAGCACGCGATCGCGATCGCGGCGCTGAACGAGGTGGACATGCCGGCACGGGTGCGGGACCAGCTCGTCGCACTGGCCGACTTCGTGGTCGTACGGAAGAGATGATCACCATCACCCTGATATGAGTTCGCGGTCGCCGGCCGGTGCCACCCGGCGCCGGCCGACGGCAGACCCGCAGGAGCAGAAGCAACCGACTGCACAAAGGGGAAGCCATGACAGCGACGACCGACGGAAGCGCCGGGGCCGTGGGCCCCCGGGCGGCCTCGGCCAGCAAGACGAACGACACCGACGCCTTCGCGTCCGGCCTCGACGGCACCGCCGCACGGGCCGCCGAACGGGCCGTCGAGCACCTGCTCGCCCGGCAGGACCCGGCCGGCTGGTGGAAGGGCGACCTGGAGACCAACGTCACCATGGACGCCGAGGACCTCCTCCTCCGCCAGTTCCTGGGCATCCTCGACGCCGACACCACCCGCGCCGCCGCCCTCCACATCCGCCGCGAGCAGCGTGAGGACGGCGCCTGGGCCACCTTCTACGGCGGACCGGGCGAGCTCTCCGCCACCGTCGAGGCGTATGTGGCCCTGCGGCTCGCCGGAGACCCGCCCGAGGCCCCGCACATGGCCCGCGCCTCCGCCTGGGTCCGCGCCGCCGGCGGGATCGCCGCCACCCGGGTCTTCACCCGCATCTGGCTGGCCCTCTTCGGCTGGTGGCGCTGGGAGGACCTGCCCGAGCTGCCACCGGAGCTGCTCTTCCTGCCGAAGTGGTTCCCGCTCAACATCTACGACTTCGGCTGCTGGGCCCGGCAGACGATCGTGCCGCTCACCGTCGTCTCCGCGAAGCGCCCGGTCCGGCCCGCGCCCTTCCCCCTCGACGAACTGCACACCGACCCGGCGCGGCCGAACCCGCCCCGGCCGCTCGCCCCCGCCACCGGCTGGGACGGGATCTTCCAGCGGCTCGACAAGGCGCTGCACGTCTACCACCGCTTCGCCCCGCGCGGGGTGCGCACGACGGCGATGAACGTCGCCGCCCGGTGGATCGTCGAGCGGCAGGAGAACGACGGCTGCTGGGGCGGTATCCAGCCCCCCGCCGTCTACTCGGTCATCGCCCTCCACCTCCTCGGCTACGACCTCCGGCACCCGGTCATGCGGGCCGGCCTGGAATCCCTCGACCGCTTCGCCGTGTGGCGCGAGGACGGCTCGCGGATGATCGAGGCCTGCCAGTCGCCCGTCTGGGACACCTGCCTCGCCACCATCGCCCTCGCCGACGCCGGGCTCCGGCCCGACCACCCGGCGCTCGTGAAGGCCGTGGACTGGATGCTCGACGAGGAGATCACCCGCACCGGGGACTGGGCGGTGCGCCGGCCCGGACTCCCGCCGGGCGGCTGGGCGTTCGAGTTCCACAACGACAACTACCCCGACATCGACGACACCGCCGAGGTCCTGCTCGCCCTGCGCCGGGTGGACCACCCCGACCCGGCCCGGGTGGAGGCGGCCATCGCGCGCGGCACCCGCTGGACCCTCGGCATGCAGTCGAAGAACGGCGCCTGGGGAGCCTTCGACGCCGACAACACCAGCGTCTTTCCCAACAAGCTGCCGTTCTGCGACTTCGGCGAGGTGATCGACCCGCCCTCCGCCGACGTCACCGCCCACGTGGTGGAGATGCTCGCCTACGAGGGGATGGCCCAGGACCCGCGCGCCCGCCGGGGCATCGAGTGGCTGCTCGCCGAACAGGAGCCGCACGGCGCCTGGTTCGGCCGCTGGGGCGTCAACCACGTGTACGGCACGGGCTCGGTGGTCCCCGCGCTCGCCGCCGCCGGACTGCCCGCCTCCCACCCCGCGATCCGCCGGGCCGTCGACTGGCTCGGCTCCGTGCAGAACGAGGACGGCGGCTGGGGCGAGGACCTCCACTCGTACTCCGAGAAGCAGTGGATCGGGCACGGCACCTCCACCGCCTCCCAGACCGCCTGGGCCCTGATCGCCCTCCTCGCCGCGGGGGAGCGTGAATCCGAGCCCGTCCGGCGGGGCGTCGCCTGGCTGGCCGCGGCCCAGCGGGAGGACGGCTCCTGGGACGAGCCGCAGTTCACCGGCACCGGCTTCCCCTGGGACTTCTCCATCAACTACCACCTCTACCGGCAGGTGTTCCCGCTCACGGCGCTCGGGCGCTATGTGTACGGGGAGCCCTCGCCGCGCAAGGAGGACTGATGGGCCGCGAGCCCGGCCCGGGCGCCGGTCCGCCGCTGCTGATCGCCTGCGCGCTCGGCATCGAGCAGTTCGCCCTGCGCAGCGGGGACCGGGGCGGCGCGCCGGGACCCGTCACCGTGCTGCGCACCGGCATGGGACCCGAACGGGCCGGGCGGGCCGTGTCCCGCCTGCTCGGCGAGGAGCCCTGGCGGGACGCCGCGGTGATCGCCTCCGGCTTCTGCGCGGGCCTCGCCCCCGGCATGCACCCGGGCGACCTGATCGTCGCCGACGAGACCCGCGCCCCCGACGGTACGACCCTCTGCGCCGGGACCGAGCTCCTGGTGAAGGCCCTGGTCAAGGCGGTGCCCGGGCGCGCCGTCCACACCGGGCCGCTGATCGGCTCCGACCACGTGGTCCGTGGCCCCGAGCGGGCCGCGCTGCGGGCCGGCGGCGCGATCGCCGTCGACATGGAGTCCGCCGCCACGCTCCGTACCGCCCGGGCCGCCGGAGCGTTCGGGGAGGGCCCGGACGCGCGTCCGGTTGCGGCCGTCCGGGTGGTCGTGGACGCTCCGGAACATGAACTGGTCCGGATCGGCACGGTACGCGGGGGAATATCAGCCTTCCGTGTTCTTCGTGCCGTCCTTCCCGCGTTCTTCGAATGGCACCGTTCTTTGCTGCTCCCCAGGAGGTGAACGAGTTATGGCCATGCCGCTCCGTCAGTCCATCCGGGTCGGGACCTACCTCTTCGAACAGAAGCTCCGCAAGCGGGACAAGTTCCCGCTGATCGTCGAGCTGGAGCCGCTCTACGCCTGCAACCTCAAGTGCGAGGGTTGCGGAAAGATCCAGCACCCGGCGGGTGTCCTCAAGCAGCGCATGCCGGTCGCCCAGGCGGTCGGCGCGGTCCTGGAGTCCGGCGCCCCCATGGTCTCCATCGCGGGCGGCGAGCCCCTGATGCACCCTCAGATCGACGAGATCGTGCGCCAGTTGGTGGCCCGGCGGAAGTACGTCTTCCTCTGCACCAACGCCCTGCTGCTGCGCAAGAAGCTGGAGAAGTTCACCCCCTCCCCGTACTTCGCCTTCGCCGTCCACATCGACGGGCTGCGCGAGCGGCACGACGAGTCCGTCGCCAAGGAGGGCGTGTTCGACGAGGCGGTGGCGGCCATCAAGGAGGCCAAGCGGCGCGGCTTCCGGGTCACCACCAATTCGACCTTCTTCAACACCGACACCCCGCAGACCATCATCGAGGTGCTCAATTTCCTCAACGACGACCTCCAGGTCGACGAAATGATGATCTCGCCCGCCTACGCCTATGAGAAGGCTCCCGACCAGGAGCACTTCCTCGGCGTCGAGCAGACCCGCGAACTCTTCAAGAAGGCCTTCGCCGGCGGCAACCGGCGCCGCTGGCGCCTCAACCACTCGCCGCTCTTCCTGGATTTCCTGGAAGGAAAGGCGGACTTCCCCTGCACCGCCTGGGCCATTCCCAACTACTCGCTCTTCGGCTGGCAGCGCCCCTGCTATCTGATGAGCGACGGATACGTCCCCACGTACCGCGAACTCGTCGAGGACACCGACTGGGACAAGTACGGCCGGGGCAAGGACCCGCGCTGCGCCAACTGCATGGCGCACTGCGGCTACGAGCCCACCGCCGTCCTCGCCACCATGGGTTCCCTCAAGGAGTCCCTGCGCGCGATCCGTGAGACGGTCTCCGGGAACACCACGTCATGACCGGCGGGTTCGACCTGCGGGCGCTGCTCTCCGAGCGCGGCGCGGAGCGGTACGAGCTGCACGCCAAGTACCTCAACCACCAGCTGCCCCGCATGCTGCACACCATCGGCTTCGACAAGGTCTACGAGCGGGCCGAGGGCGCCCACTTCTGGGACGCCGACGGCGTCGACCACCTCGACATGCTCGCCGGTTTCGGCGTGATGGGCCTCGGACGGCACCACCCCGTCGTCCGCAAGGCCCTCCACGACGTCCTGGACGCCCAGCTCGCCGACCTCACCCGCTTCGACTGCCAGCCGCTGCCGGGACTCCTCGCCGAGCGGCTGCTCGCCCACAGCCCGCACCTCGACCGGGTCTTCTTCGGCAACAGCGGCACCGAGGCCGTGGAGACCGCCCTCAAGTTCGCCCGGTACGCCACCGGGCGGCCGAGGGTCCTCTACTGCCACCACGCCTTCCACGGGCTCACCACCGGCTCCCTCTCCGTCAACGGCGAGCAGGGCTTCCGGGAGGGCTTCGACCCGCTCCTGCCGGACACGGCGATCCCGCTGGGTGATCTCGGGGCGCTGGAGCGGGAGCTGCGGAAGGGCGACGTGGCCGCCTTCGTCGTCGAGCCCATCCAGGGCAAGGGCGTCCACGAGGCACCGCCGGGCTTCCTCAGGGGTGCCCAGGAGCTGCTTCACCGGCACGGCGCGCTGCTCATCGCGGACGAGGTGCAGACGGGCCTCGGCAGGACCGGCGACTTCTACGCCTACCAGCACGAGGAGGGCGTCGAGCCGGACCTGGTCTGCGTCGCCAAGGCGCTCTCCGGCGGCTATGTGCCGGTCGGCGCCACCCTCGGCAAGGACTGGATCTTCAAGAAGGTCTACTCGTCGATGGACCGGGTCCTGGTCCACTCGGCCAGCTTCGGATCGAACGCGCAGGCCATGGCCGCCGGGCTCGCCGTCCTCTCGGTCATGGAGGACGAGGGCACCGTCGCCCACGCGCGCCGGATCGGCGAGCTGCTGTCGGGCCGGCTGAAGGAGCTCGTACCCCGGTACGAGCTGCTGCACGAGATCCGCGGGCGCGGCCTGATGATCGGGATCGAGTTCGGGCGGCCCTCCTCGCTCGGGCTGCGCGGGCGCTGGACGATGCTCCAGGCGGCCCGCAAGGGCCTCTTCGCCCAGATGGTCGTCGTCCCGCTGCTCCAGCGGCACCGGATCCTCACGCAGGTCTCCGGGGACCACCTGGAGGTGATCAAGCTGATCCCGCCGCTGATCATCGACGAGGGCGACGTGGACCGGTTCGTCACCGCCTTCACGGCGGTCATGGACGACGCCCACGGCGGCGGCGGGCTGATGTGGGACTTCGGGAAGACGCTGGTCAAGCAGGCGGTCGCGCAGCGCTGACCGGATCTCGCTGAAGGGTTTTGCCTCTGAGGCAAGAAACTTGCCTCAGAGGCATGATCCTGGCGGAATGGACGCATGGACCACGTCCCCGGGGACACCTCCCCGGACCCCGTCACCCCCGACGTCCTGCCCGAGGTCGCCCCCCAGCTGCGGGCCCTGCGCCGCCGCCGGGGACTCACCCTGGAGGCCGCCGCCCAGCGGGCCGGTCTCTCGCCGGCCCACCTCTCGCGCCTGGAGACCGGCAACCGGCAGCCCTCGCTGCCGATGCTGCTCGTCCTGTCCCGTATCTACGGTACGACGGTCTCCGAGCTCCTGGGCGAGACGCCCCCCGAACGCGACCCCGTCGTCCGGGCCGGCCGCTCCGAGCCCGTCGAGGCCGACGGCTGGATCTACCGCCAGGCGGGCGGTGCCGGGCGCGCCCTCCAGTGCCTGCGGGTCCACGTGCCGTACGCCACCCGGGCGGACATCGTGCGCGTCCACCCCGGCGAGGAGTGGATCCACGTCCTGGAGGGGCGGGTGCGGCTCGCGCTCGGCGAGGCCGTCCATGTGCTCGATCCCGGGGACAGCGCGCACTTCGACTCGCTCACCCCGCACCGGATCGGCGCCGCCACACCCGGCGGGGCCGAGCTGCTCTTCGTCCACACCCTGATGCAGAGCCCCGCCGCCGAGCTGTGCCTCGGCGACGGGACCCCGCATCGGCGCTGATGCTCCATGACGATTCTTCAGGAAAGGACCGATATGTCCGAGAAGTCCGTACCGGTCAC
Source organism: Streptomyces sp. R44 (assembly GCF_041053105.1). Classification (NCBI taxonomy): domain Bacteria; kingdom Bacillati; phylum Actinomycetota; class Actinomycetes; order Kitasatosporales; family Streptomycetaceae; genus Streptomyces; species Streptomyces sp. R44. The sequence continues at coordinate 7,085,176 of NZ_CP163444.1, forward strand.
CGGCGAGGAGCGCGGTGAAGGCAAGTTCCCCAAGGGGCTCGTGCTCCGTCTCTTCGCCTATCTGATCGCCGGCCACCTCTTCGCCGGTTTCCTCTACCTGCTCTTCATGCTGGGCGGGCAGAACCAGTAGCCGTGGCTACGCCTCGGTGAGGAACCGCTCCCGCAGCCGCTCGCGGGTCTCCGGGGCCAGCTTCAGGCCCTCGGAGAGATAGGCGTCCACCGATCCCCAGGTCGTCTCGATCGTGTCGAACGCGGCCCGCAGATACTCCACCCGCGCGTCGAAGAGCGGGCTGAGCAGCTCCATCACCTCGGGCGACATCGCGTCCGGGGAGGTGGAGCTGCGGCGCAGGTTGTAGCGGCGGTGCGGGGCGTTCGACTTCACGTAGTCGGCCTCGATGGCCTCCCGCTCGACCCCGACCGCGAGCAGGGTGATCGCGATGGCGACCCCGGCCCGGTCCTTGCCGGCCGCGCAGTGCAGCAGGGCCGGGACGCTCTCCTCGGCCATGGAGTGCAGAAGCCGGCTGTGCTCCGCGGTCCGCTCCAGCACGTTCCTGCGGTACGAATCGGACATCCGGGCGGCCGCCTTGCCGTCGCCGAGGATCTCCCGCAGCTGCGTGATCTCGCCCTCGCGCACCAGTCGCCAGAACTCCTTGCCGTCGGCCGGGTCGCTGAACGGTATGTTCACGTTCCGCACGCCGGGCAGCTCGACGTCCGTGCCCTCGTACTTCCGGTCCGCCTCGTTCCGGAAGTCGAAGACGGTGTGCAGGCCCAGCGAGGCGAGGAAGGCGGCGTCGTCCTCCGTCGCGTGCGCGAGGTGGCCGCTGCGGAAGAGGCGGCCGGCGCGGACGGCGCGCCCGTCCGTCGTCGGCAGGCCACCCACGTCCCGGAAGTTGCGGACCTCCGTCAGCTCGGGCTCGTCGGCTTCGGCGGGCGGGACCTGCGGCAGCTGCTGCGTCACGGCTGCTCCTGTTCTGTAGATCGGTTCCTGGGGCAATCATCTCGGGTGGGGGCCGGAACACGCACCCCCTCGGACGGGAATGGGTGATCTGTCCGTATTGAGGTGTTCGGGGTAACCCGCCCCGGTTGCAGGGGAGATGGGGATCGGCGCGTGAGCAGCGTCATAACCGTGACGGACCGTGCCTGATCGTCTTTTCCAAATACCCCCCGGGAAAAGGAGATCGAGGGGCCGTCATCCACGGAGGGTGACCGGATATCAGGCCGGATATCACGCGATTCGCGAGCACTTGAAAATCGTGGCTTGTTCACGCCGACCCCCCTCGTCTAGCGTCGCGCTCACTCCGGTCGGACCGCCGAATCCTGCCACCGCCCGGAATCCGCACTCACCCGTACAAGGCAGGAGCGGGGGACCCAGGTAAGTACGCCGATCCCTCGAAGAAGGACGGCTCGGGGTGAAGTCGCGTGAGAACGCGGCCGGACATCTCCAGTCCGAACCCGACAGCTCACCTCGCAGGCGACGGAGAGGAATTCGCCATGCCCGCGAAGGGTAAGCACCGCCGCCCCAAGGTCAACCGCCTGACCCGTGGCATCGCCGCCGCCGGCACCGGCGGCGCCGTCGTCGCCCTCCCGCTCCTCGGAGCCACCGGCGCCCACGCCGCCGAGCAGGCCGCCCCGGCCGCCGCTCCCGTCCACGCCGTCGCCCAGACGAAGGCCGCGCCCGCCGTCCAGGCGAAGGCCGCGCCGAAGACGTACTCCGTCGTCCGAGGCGACTACCTGTCGAAGATCGCCGCCGAGCACCACCTCGTCGGCGGCTGGCAGAAGCTCTACCAGGACAACCGCCAGGTCATCGGCGAGAACCCCTCGCTGATCCTGCCCGGCATGAAGCTCACCCTCGGCGCCAAGGGCACCGGGAAGGCCCACCCGAAGGCCACGCACAAGAGCACGCAGAGCGCCGGCAAGAACGGCGACACCCAGCGCGCCTCCCGCGGCAGCGAGCGCTCCTCGGCCCCGGCCGCCGCGACCACCTCCTCCTCTTCGTCGTCCTCCTCGTCGGCCGGCACGACCTCCTCCTCCGGCTGGGTCGCCCCGGTCAGCGGCGGCATCAGCACCCCGTACCGCGCCGCGGGCTCCATGTGGTCCTCCGGCTACCACACCGGTGTCGACTTCATCGCCTCCACCGGCACCACCGTCGTCGCGGTCGGCCCCGGCACCGTCTACTCCGCCGGCGACGGCGGCGCGTACGGCAACCAGGTCGTCATCCAGCACGCCGACGGCACCTTCTCGCAGTACGCCCACCTCTCCTCGATCTCCGTCTCCGCCGGCCAGACCGTCACCGGCGGCGAGCAGATCGGCCTCTCCGGCGCGACCGGCAACGTGACCGGCCCGCACCTGCACTTCGAGATGCGCACCGGGCCGGAGTACGGCTCCGACATCGACCCGCTGGCCGCGCTGCGGTCGCACGGCGTGAGCATCTGACCCCACGTCAACATGCCCTCGTCATCAGGGAGCCCGGCACGTACGTGCCGGGCTTCCGGCGTATTCCGGCTTGGCGGAATCTTTATCGGTGGCATATGTCACCCGGCGTCAACCCCTCCTTACGGTCGCGTAGGTCACACCCGAAGGGGAAAAATGTGCTCCCGTGGCAGACGATTCGAGATCAACAGACAAGAACGCATTCGGGTCGTACGCGGCGATCGGTGACAGCTTCACCGAGGGCGTCGGAGACCCCGGGCCCGACGGGACGTACGTCGGCTGGGCGGACCGCTTCGCGGTCCTGCTCGCCGACCAGCTGCCGGAGCACGACGACTTCCGCTACGCCAACCTGGCCGTACGCGGGCGCCTTCTCGACCAGATCGTGGCGGAACAGGTCCCCCGGGCGAAGGAACTCGCCCCCGACCTGGTGACCTTCTGCGCAGGCGGCAACGACATCATCCGCCCCGGGACGGACCCCGACGAGGTGGCCGAGCGCTTCGAGCGCGCCGTCGCCGACCTCACCTCCGCCGTCGGCACCGTCATGGTGACCACCGGCTTCGACACCCGTGACGTGACCCTGCTCAAGCACCTGCGCGGCAAGATCGCCACGTACAACGGACACGTCCGGGCCATCGCGGACCGCTACGACTGCCCGGTCCTCGACCTGTGGTCGCTGAAGTCCGTCCAGGACCGCCGTGCCTGGGACGACGACCGGCTGCACCTCTCGCCCGAGGGACACACCCGCGTCGCCCTGCGCGCCGCCCAGGTCCTCGGCATGCCGGTGCCCGCCGACCCCGACCAGCCCTGGCCGCCGGTCCCGCCGCGCGGCACGCTCGAGGTGCGCCGCGACGACATCCACTGGGCCAGGGAGTACCTGGTGCCGTGGATCGGGCGCCGGCTGCGCGGCGAGAGCTCCGGCGACCACGTCGAGGCCAAGCGCCCCGACCTCATGCCCCTGTAGCGGACGGTACGGCGGCGGGGATCCGCTCCAGGACCCCGCCGGCGAACACGTCGTACAGCGGCAGCGTCTCCAGGTGGACGTAGCCGATGTGGCAGTCGCAGACGGCGAGGGGGCAGGCGCGGGGACGCAGGGCGGCACGGTACGAGCCGTCGTACAGGTTCCCCAGCTCGGCCCTGACGAAGTGGCAGCGCCGCACCGTCCCCTCGCCGTCCACCGAGATCACCGATTCACCGGTGCGGCAGGGCAGCCCCGCCGAGCGGTGCGGATGCCGGCTGTACGGGAACAGCGGGTCGAGCTCCGTCCAGCCCTCGGCCTCCGCGTCGGTGTACGTGTGGCCCTCGGCCGCGTTCACCCAGAGGTAGACGTGCGGCGGCAGCGCCGCCCGCAGCCGGCGGGCCTCCTCCCGGTGCTCCGGAAGACCGACCACCCCGACGCTGTAGCGGACGTTCCGCCGGGTGAGCTCCCGGCACTTCGTGAGGAACCGCTCGTACGGAGTCTGCCCCGGGTGGTACGTGCACCAGAGCGCCACGCTCTCCGGGTCCGCCTCGGCCAGCCACTCCGTCCGGCAGCTCAGATTGGTCTGGATCGCCACCCGCTCCACCTGGGGGAGCCGCGACAGCTCGACCAGCGCCCGCCGGTACCAGGAGCGGACCAGGCCCTCGCCCCACGGGGTGAAGAGGATCCGCAGCCGGTCCCCGGTCTGCGCCGCGGCCCAGCCGGTGAACCGTTCCAGCGCCGCCCGGTCCGCGCGCAGCTGCTCCCGGCTGTCCCGGCGCTTGGCGAAGGGACAGTACGGGCAGTCGAAATCGCAGGAGGAGAGCGGGCCCCGGTAGAGCAGGGTGAGATCCACGGCCGCCCCCTACTTCGCTTCGTACGCGGCCATCGCGGCCGCCACGGAGGGGGAGAACAGCTCGGGGCCGAGCCCGTCCGAGTGCGCGAGCCCCTCGGGCGAAAGCCGCAGCAGCCCCGCCGGGGCGTCCGCCAGCCAGCCGTACTCCGCGAACCGGGCGAGCTCCGGGCCGAAGTCCGCGAACGGCGAGGACCCGAACCGCTCCTCGTACCCGGCGACCGGCATGCCCTCGGCCTGGAGCAGCGACTGGAGGAGATGACGGCGACGGGCCTCGTCCCCGTCCACCGCCCGGCCCACCTCCGCGCGGGAGAAGTCCTCCGTCTCCGTGTACGCGTCGATGATCGAGCGGATCTCCCGCATGTCGACGGCGTAGTCGAAGGAGTAGTGCAGGGCCGAGGTGTACGAGCGGGCGCCGCAGCCCAGGCCGATCATGCCGTCCGTCTGGCAGGCGTAGTCGTCCGGGCCCGCGGGAGCGGCGTCCACGCGGCGGAACATCCGCATCGACACCTGCTCGTAGCCGTGGGCGAGGAGATGGTCCCGGCCGTACCGGTAGAGGCGTAGCCGCCGCTCGTCCCACTCCCGGTCGGCGGCCGCCGGATCCTGGAGCCGGCCGAGACCGGTCAGCGGGCGCACGTACAGCGGATAGAGGTACAGCTCCTCGGGCTTCCAGGCGAGGGCCGCGTCGAGCGAGACCCGCCAGGACCGCTCCGTCTGACCGTCGATCCCGTAGATCAGGTCGATGTTGAGCACGGGCACGCCGGTGTCACGGATCCGGCCGAGCGCCGCCTCGACGTCCGCGCGGTGCTGCGGCCGGACGGCGGCCCTCGCCTCGGCCTCCACGAAGCTCTGCACGCCGATGCTGAGCCGGGTCGCGCCCCGGTCCGCGAGGAGCGCGAGCCGGTCGGCGGTCGCGGTCGCCGGCGAGGTCTCCACGGAGAGCGGCACCGCGCGCAGGTCCACGCCCATCCGCTTCTCGGCGATGTCGCAGAGCCGCTCCAGCTCGGCGGCGGTGAGGAAGGTGGGCGTGCCGCCGCCGAACGCGGCCGTGGCGAACCGCACCGGTGCCGCGTCGCCGAGGGCCTCGCGGACGGCGGTCGCCTGGCGGTCGAGGGCGTCGAGGTAGCGGGTGGTCAGCTCGTCCGGGGCGCCGATCCGGGTGAAGAGGTTGCAGAAGCCGCAGCGGACCTCGCAGAACGGTATGTGCGCGTAGAGCGAGAGCGCGTCCTTCGGCTCGGCGGCCCAGAGGGCGGCGAGCCCGGGGGGCTCGGGGAGCGCGCGGTAGGCCGTCTTGTGCGGGTAGGCGTAGACGTAGCTGCGGTACGGGCGGGGGGTCGGGCTCATGCGGCTTCACCGTCCTCGGGGCCGGGCAGGACGAACTGTGCGTACGGCACGGTCCACACGACGTCGTGGCCGAGCCGGTGGCCGGTGAAGCCGTCCTCGCCGTACGCGGTGCCGTGGTCGGAGCAGACGATCGCGAAACAGGGGCGGCGGCTGCTCATCGCGGCGAAGAGCCGCCCGATGTGCCGGTCGACGTACTCCAGGGCGGCCGCGTGGGTCTCCCGGGAGTCGCCGGCCTCGCGGGTCGCCCCCGGCAGATGGAACCAGTTGGGCTGGTGCAGCGCCGACACGTTGACGAAGAGGAAGAGGCGCTCCTCCCGGGGGAGGCCGGCGACGACCTCCTCGGCGCGTGCGACCTGGGACTCGAAGGAGGACGGGGAGGCGACGCCGAAGGAGGGCTCCCAGTGGCTCTCGCGGAACAGGCCGGGGAGTACCGAGCCGAGGGGTGGCTGCTTGTTGAAGAAGCCGACCCCGCCGACGCAGACCGTCCGGTAGCCCTCCCGCGCGAGGGCGGAGACGAAGTCGGGGGTGTCGTGGACCCATGTGCCGTCGGCGGTCGACTCGCTGCCCGCGAAGCGGGCCGCGAACAGCCGGGGGTGCGGCCCCTGCGACGCGGGGGTCGGCAGGAAACCGGCGAAGATCGCCTGGTGGGAGGCGTACGTGAAGCTCCCGGGCGCGTGCCGCCGCTCCCAGACGCCGCCGGGCAGATGCCGGGCCAGGTTCGGGATGCGGCCCTCGGCCGCGAGCTCCGCCGCCACGTCGTACCGGAGGGTGTCGAGGGTGACCAGGAGCAGATCGTGGCTGCCGACGATCGCGTTCATGTCGGGCTGGTTCACGTGGTGCTCGTTCCTGTGGTGCTGGTACCTGTGGTGCTGGTTTCGTAGGGGTGCGGAAACTGCGCCGCGACCTGGGCACCGTACGTGTCGAGCCCCTCGGCTCCGCTGCCGGGCAGGCCCGTGAGGCCGGGCAGCAGATCGCCGAAGGCGTTCACCTCGCCCACCGCGAACCGGCGCCAGCCGCTCGCGGGCAGCAGATCGACGCCCACGCACCGGGTGCCGGGGAAGGCGGCGGCGGCCCGCTCGCACACCCCGAGGGCGTCCGCCCAGCGGCCGCCGGCCGCGGCGATCGCCGTGCGCGCGGCGGCCAGATCGCCCCGGGTGCCGCCCAGGTGCAGATTGGTCATGGGGGAGCGGCTGGTGCGGAGCACGGCATGGGTGGCGCGCCCGTCGACCACCACCACCCGCAGATCGGCGGCCCGGCCGTCCTGCGTGGCCTTCGGCAGCCAGCGCTCCACGTGCAGACCGTCGGGGGCGAGGGCGTCCACGATCGCGGCGACCTCCCGCTCGCTCGTGTAGCGCCGTACCCGCAGGGAGTTGAAGAGCCGTCCGTCGGCTGCGCGCTCCACCGAGGTGGTGGCCTGGACGCGGCCCGCGCCGTTCGTCTCCAGCGCGAGGACCCCCGAGGCGGAGGAGCCGTGCGCGAGCTTCACGAACACCCGGCGCATACCGCTCTCGGCGGTCAGCGTCCTGACGTCCGCCCAGCCGCGCACCACCGGGGCGCCGGGTCCCGACGTCGGCGACTCGGGCACCGGGACACCGGCCGTCCTTAGCCGGCCGTGGCTCAGCCGCTTGTCGAACAGGACCGCGAGCTCGGCGGGGTCGTCGACGAGGACGGCGCCCGCCTCGGCGACGGAGCGGGCGAGGTCCGCCACGGCGGCGGTGAACCGCCCGTACCAGCGGCCGGTGCCCTCGACCCGGGCCGGATCGTCGACCCCGCGCAGCAGCCGGTCCGCCTCCGGATCCTCGCCGGGGGAATCCAGCCGCACGGTCTCGCCCGCTTCGAACCGCGCCCGGCCCCGGAGCACGTCCGGCCACGTCACCGCCCGCGCCTCGGGCAGCCCGGCGGTCCGCAGCGCGTCCTGGAAGAACGCGACGCGGCGGCCCGCCGGATCGCCGACGACGACGAGGCGCGACCTTCGGCGGTCCGTCGGGTCGCCGACGGCCACGGGGCGCGGGCCGGAGGTCATTCGGCGACCGCGACGTAGCGCCAGACGTCCCCGTCGCCGTCGTCCTCCGCCACCTGCGCGTCGGCGAGGTCGACCGTCACCCCGTGCGGGACGAGCGCGGCGCGGACGCGCTCGCACATGGCCTCCGACAGGTAGTGGTGCGAGAGGTCGAGGTGGGCGAGATGGGTCAGCGGCTGCCCGTCGAGGAGGGCCGCCGCGCCCTCGTCGGTGAGCACGCCCATGGAGAGGTCGAGCCGCTCGATCCGGGCGACGACGGGCGCGCCCGCGACAGCGGCTGCCACGGCGTCCTGGATCACGCTGTCGCACAGGCCCAGGTCGCGCAGGGCGGGGAACGCCGTGCCGGCGAGCAGCGGCGCCAGGTCGTCGGTGGTGCTGTCGCCGCCGTACTCGTCGGTGCCGAGCCAGAGTTCCAGCTTCTCCAGGGCGGGCAGGTCGCTGCCGACGATGCCGCGCACCACCTCGGCGCGCAGGCCGCCGGTCTGGACGACCAGGGTCCGCAGACCGGTGTGCCGGATCGACGGGAACGCCAGCTCCGAGCCACCGCGCACCCCGAACTCCGCCAGAGCCGGGTAGGCGGCGAGCAGCGGAGTCACGTCGGACTGGATGATCCAGGAGATCTCGCAGTCCTCGCCCGTCATGTCGCCGAGGAACACCGCCTCCAGGGCCGACAGCCGGTTGTTGGCGCCGATCAGCGCGGTGACGATGTCGGCGGACGAGTTCTCGTAGGCCTCGTCCCAGCCGCCGACGACCAGCGCGCGCACCCGCCCCGGGTCGACCGTCTTCAGGAACCGCTCGAACTGCTGCCCCCACAGCTCGTCGCCGGGATCGGAGTACGTCGGGGCGGAGATCCGCCAGGCGACCGTGTCCGTCGCGGGCAGCTCGACCTGTGCGTCCGCGCCCGGGAAGTCGAACACGGGCAGGCCGTGGAATTCCTGCAGGTGGGTGCCAACGGTCATGACGGTGCTCCAGACAACGGTCGGGGTGGGTCGGCTGATGGAGAGAGTTCTACCAAGCCGCACCGACAACGCCCTTCGCCGGGTGGTGTCCGGACCGATTGTCAGTGCCGGGCCCTAGCGTCGTTCTCGTGTTCGGCCGCACGTGCCGGACGGGGAGGGGAGAGCCATGTACCGGCAGGGAGACGTGCTGATCGCGCCCGTCGCGGAGACCGCGGTTCCGGAGCGGGCCAAGGCGGCGGCGGGGGAACCGAGGGACGCCCGGGGGCGCCTGCTCCTCGCCCTCGGCGAGGTCACCGGGCACGCCCACGCGATCCCCGGCCCCGGCCGGCTCGTGCGCGAACCGGGACCATTGGGCCCGCTCCTGCTCGAACTGCCCGAGGGCGGGCGGGTGGTGCACGAGGAGCACGCGCCGATACCGCTGCCCAAGGGCTGGTACCGGGTCGTGCGGCAGCGGGAGTACGTGCCGGGGGCGTACCGGATCGTGGCGGACTGATGTCCGCCGGAGAGAAGCGAAGGGCAATGGGGGAGAACGAGATGAACCGCACCACCGCCGCGGACACATGGCCGGCCGTCGCCGCCGCCACCGGGCCCGCCGACCGCGCCGCCGCCGAGGCCGGCGTCCGGTTCGCCTACCGCTCGGCGGCCCTCGTCCCTCCGGAGCGCGTGCTCTGGGCGGACTCGCCGCTCGCCGCCGTCACGCTCGTACGGGGCCTGGCGGACCGGGGGCGTTCGGTACGGGACGAGGTGCGCACCCGGCCGTGGGCCGAGGAGCGCCGCCGCCTCCACGACGCGCTCGGCCCGGCCGGCTGGGCAGCACACTGGCAGGCGACCGGAGCCCAGCTCTGGGACCTGACGCGGAGCCTCGCGGACCGGATACGGGCGGGAGTGACGGAAGCGGCGGGCGCCGACGCGGCCGACGTGCGGCTGCTGCTCCTCGACGCCGTCCTCGGGCAGCACGACGCGGCCTGGCTCGCCGCCTTCGACGGACACGGCGTACGGCTCGCGGGACTCGTCACCGCCGCCGAGCACGCGGGCTGGTGGTGGCCCTACGAGAACGCCGTCGTGATCTGCGAGCGGCCCGTCGAGCTCCACCGGGACGAGGCCGGCCGCCTCGACCGGGGCGACGGCCCCGCGCTCGCCTTCCCGGACGGGTTCGCCCTCCATGCCTGGCGGGGCATGCCGGTGCCCGCCGAGTTCCTCGCCGGCCTCGCCGGACTCGCCCCCGAGCGGATACGCGAGGAGGAGAACGCCGAACTGCGGCGGGTGATGCTGGAGTACTACGGCTACGACCGCTACCTCGCCGCCTCCGGCGCCCGGCACGAGCACAGCGACGAGACGGGCGTCCTCTGGCGGATCGAACTCGCCGACGACGAGGACGTGGTGATGGTCGAGGTCGTCAACTCCACGCCCGAACCGGACGGCACCCACCGGACGTACTGGCTGCGGGTGCCGCCCACGACCCGGACCGCGCGGGAGGGCGTCGCCTGGACCTTCGGGCTCCGGCCCGAGGAGTACGAGCCGCTCGTCCAGACCTAGGGCACGGTTGGTGCGGAGAGGTGAAGGGAGCCGCCGGTCAGGAGTGGCGCGCGGGAGGCGGCGGCGCCGGGTGCTGGGATGTGCCCGCCGGAGCCCCGGCACCCACCCCCGAAGGGACCGCCTGTGAGATTCCGCCGGCCCAGCGCCGCCCGCACCGCCCGTCTGCTCGCCGCCACCGCCGTGCTCGGCGGCCTCCTCGCCGGCACCGCGGCCCCCGCCCTGGCCGCCGCGCCCGGTCGGACCGCCCTCCGTGCCGCCCCGGACCCGGCCACGACCCCAACCACTGCCACCGTCACCGTCACGGGCAACGGGCGCGCGTCCGCCGCGCCCGACCTGGCGATCCTGTCCGTCGGGGTCGAGGCCAGCCGCCCGACGGCGAAGGAGGCGATGTCGGCGCAGACCACCGCCGCCGAGGCGCTCCTCGACGTCCTGCACAAGCAGGGGATCGCCGACCGGGACATCCGGACCGACAACCTCTCGCTGGCCCCGGTCTACACCCAGAACACCGCCGGGGACAGCAAGGTGACCGGTTATCAGGCGGGGCAGTCCTTCTCGGTGAAGGTCCGCGACCTCGACAGGACCGGCCAGGTCATCGGCGCCGTCAACGAGGCCACCGGCAACGCGGGCCGGGTCAACGGTGTCGTCTTCGACGTCGCCGACCCCTCGGCGCTGCGGGCGAAGGCCCGGGAGGCCGCCTACCGGGACGCGTACGACAAGGCCTCGCAGCACGCCCAGCTGAGCGGCCACCGGCTCGGCCGGCTGGTCTCCCTCAGCGAGGGGGAGTCGGTCCGCCCGGGACCGGGCGCGGCCCCCACGATGCCGGTGGACGAACCGACGGTGCCGCTGGCTCCGGGCGAGATCGAGGAGCAGGTCACGGTCTCGGCGGTCTACGAACTGATCTGACGGGCCCGCGCGCCGACCGCGGGCCGGTCGGATCAGACCGGCGACTCGCCACCGGCCCCGGCCGCCGGGTTCTCGGTGGTTCCCGTCTCGCCGGCCCCGGCCGCCGGGTTCTCGCCGTTTCCCGCCTCCCCGGCCTCCGCCATCGCGGCCTCGGCCGGGAGGGCCAGTTCCCGGGTGAGGGCCTCGTCCGCCCAGCGGAGCAGGGCGGCGCGGGAGAGGGCACCGGCGTAGGCCGTCGTCTGTACGGCGAGGCCGTCGAGGAAGGCGGTGAGCCGCCAGGCGGCCGCGGCCGGATCCGGGCAGCGGAACTCCCCGGCGGCCGCCCCCTCCTCGATCACCCGGGCCAGAGCCGCCTTCCACTCCAGGTCGAGGGAGGCGGCGACCCGGCGCAGCTCGGGGTCGCGCAGCGAGGCCGCCCAGCCCTCGATCCACAGCCGCCAGCCCTTGGCCTGGCCGGTGGGGGCGTACCAGCGGACGGCGGCCCGCAGCCGCCGCACCGCCGTGGAGCGGCGTCCGAGCAGCTGCCGCAGCCGGGCGAGGTCGGCCTCGGCGGCGTGCGCGAAGGCCGCGGCGACCAGCTGTTCCTTCGACGAGAAGTGGTAGAGCACGAGCGCGTTGCTCACCCCGAGCGCGGCGGCCACGTCGGAGATCCGGACGGCCGCGACACCGCGCGCCTCGATCTGCTCGACTGCGGCCCTCAGCAGTTCGTCCCGCCGCTCGGCCACGCTCAACCGCACTCTCGCCACGCTCTGCAGCCTACACAGCACATGACAAGAGCATGATCATCAAAGGTCACGGCGCGTGTCGGGTTCACCACCGGCCGCAGTGCCGTACTGAACGGGCTTTCAGCATGGCCGACCGCCCGGCCGTCTCCGTCCCGGGCCGCCCATAATGGAACGACCCCCAGAGATCAGGAGGTCCTGTGACCGGTACCGGCTCCGACCGTTCGCCGCGGGCCCGGCTGCGCGCGCTGCGCCCCGAGTCCTTCGGCGCGGAACCCACGGGCGAGCGCCTCGCCCGGATCCGCCGCTCGCCGAACTTCGCGGACGGGATCTTCCAGAACCCCGAACCGGCGCGACGCGGCCCCTCCGGGTCCAGCATCGAGTTCGCCAAGATCTACTTCGAGAAGGAGGGACGTGCGCGCCGAGCCCCCACCGGCGCGATCCCCGTCCACCCCACCACCCTGGCCGACCTGGCCCGGCCGCCGGCCACCGGTCTGCGCCTGACCTGGATGGGACACTCCGGCGTCCTCGCGGAGATCGACGGCCACCGGGTCCTCTTCGACCCGGTCTGGGGCGACCGCTGCTCCCCGTTCCCCTTCGCGGGCCCCAAGCGGCTCCACCCCGTACCCGTGCCGCTGGCCGAGCTCGGCCCGGTCGACGTGGTCGTGATCTCGCACGACCACTACGACCACCTCGACCTGCCGACGATCAAGGCGCTGGCCGGCACGGACACGATCTTCGCGGTGCCGCTCGGCGTCGGCGCGCACCTGGAGCACTGGGGCGTGCCCGCGTCCCGGCTGCGCGAGCTGGACTGGAACGAGTCCACCGAGATCGGCGACCTGCGGCTCACGGCGACACCGGCCCGGCACTTCTGCGGGCGGGGCCTGCGCAACAAGCAGCACACGCTCTGGGCGTCCTGGGTCGTGCGGGGACCGGCCCACCGGATCTTCCACAGCGGCGACACCGGCTACTTCTCCGGCTTCAAGGACATCGGCGCCGCCCATGGCCCCTTCGACGCCACCATGATCCAGATCGGTGCCTACTCGGAGTTCTGGACGGACATCCACATGACGCCCGCCGAGGGCGTCCAGACCCACCTCGACCTCCAGGGAGGCGCTCCGGGCGGGGTGCTGCTGCCGATCCACTGGGGCACGTTCAGCCTGGCTCCGCACGCGTGGGCGGAACCGGGTGAGTGGACGAGGGACGCGGCCGAGGAGGCCGGCCAGGCGGTGGCCTTCCCCCACCCCGGCGAGCCGTTCGAACCCGCGGGGAAGCTGCCCGGGGAGTCGTGGTGGCGCGGAGTGTCGCTCCCGATCCCGAGCCCGTGGCGCAGCCCCAGGGGCGTCGAGGTAGCGACCGAGGAGACCCGCAGCGACGCCCTGGACCTCGCGGGCGACCGCTGAGGCCTGGCGGGACCTGACGCACCTGGATCGCTGTGCCGGTGCGCGTCAGGTCCCGTCCGCGACCGTGAGATGGTGACGGAGCTCGTCGGCCAGAAGCGCCGCGTCCCCGCGGGCAGGCAGGCGCCAGTCCGCCTCGATGCCCCGCTCCACGGCCGGCTCGCTGCTGAAGCGGACGCGGTCGGGAGCGGGCAGGTGGCCGTCGCGCAGCCAGAGGAGAAAGCGGGCCGCCTCACCGGCCGTGGCGTCGGTCAGCATCAGGCAGTCCCGTCCGTGGACGGCGGCGGTCCCGTCGTACTCGGTGCCGTCGCCGGTCGCCACCCAGAACGAGAGGTACGGCTCTCCCGGACCTGGTACCGGACCTCGGTGAACGATTCCCGCAGGGCTTCGCCCAGGCCGGCGAGGTCGAGGGCCCAGGCATGCGGTTCCCGTTCCGGGGCGTAGAACAGGAAAGTGGTCCGGTGGTCGTCGTCATGCGCCATCCCGTGTGTCCTTCCTGAGGCGGCATCACTTCCCGTACCGGAAGCCGTCGGAGCGGGCACGGAAGGGCTTTCGCGTCGAGCTCCCGTGCCCCCTCGTGGTCGGGGCCGAGCCTACGAGACCGGTCGGCCGGGCGTGACGTTCGTGCGGGGCGGGGTGTGCGCTGTCGTGCCAACTCCTGGGCACGGGGAGGAAAGTCGGTCGGGCCGGATGGTCCTAGTTTTCGGGTGTGCCGGGCCGCGAGGTGCGGACGGCACCGTACCGACCGCTCCGAAAGGACCCCTCATGTTCGACATCGCCCAGGTGCAGGCCGCCCCGAGCAAGGACCTCCTGACGCCCGACAACTCGGTCATGCTCTTCGTGGACCACCAGCCGCAGATGTTCTTCGGCACGGGCAGCGGCGACCGTGCCGCGATCATCAACAGCACCGTGGGTCTCGCCAAGGCGGCCCAGGCGTTCGACGTGCCGGCCGTTCTGACCACGGTGGCCGCCGAGTCGTTCTCGGGGCCCCTGCTGCCGCAGCTCGCCGAGGTGTTCCCCAAGCACGAGGTCATCGACCGCACGACCATGAACGCCTGGGAGGACGAGGCGCTCGTGGCGGCGGTCAAGGCGACCGGTCGCAAGAAGATCATCCTGTCGGGTCTGTGGACCGAGGTCTGCCTGGTGCTGCCCGCGCTCTCCGCCCTTGAGCAGGGTTACGAGGTGTACGTGGTCTCCGACGCCTCCGGCGGCGTCAGCCCGGCCGCCCACGAGCACGCGCTCCAGCGGATGATCGCCGCCGGCGCGGTGCCGGTGACCTGGGTGCAGGTGCTCCTGGAGCTGCAGCGCGACTGGGCGCGCCAGGAGACGTACGGCGACGTCATGGAGATCGTCAAGGCCCACGCGGGCGCGTACGGCCTGGGTGTCGTGTACGCGCAGAGCGTCATCGGCGCGCACGCGGCGGGCTGACCTCCTTGGACACCGGCATTCTGATCCTGCGTCTGCTGGTGGGCCTGCTCGTCGCCGGCCACGGGGTGCAGAAGATCAGCTCGCATCTCGGCGGCAGGGGACTGCGGGGCGGCACGGAGGAGTTCCGCGCCGACGGCTTCCGGGGCGGAGCCCTCACCGCCCTGGCGGCGGGCGGCGGCCAGATCGGATCCGGTCTGCTGCTCGCCACCGGCCTCCTGACCCCGCTCGCCGCGACCGGGGCCATCGGGGTCATGACGGTCGCCCTCACCGTGAAGTGGCACAACGGCCTCTGGGTGCAGAACGACGGCTACGAGTACCCGCTCGTCCTCATCGGCACCGCCGCCGCCCTCGCCGCCACCGGACCCGGCGCCTGGTCCCTCGACGCGGCCCTCGGCCTCACCCCGTACCCCCTGTGGTGGGCCGCCCTCGCGCTCGTCGCCGGTCTCGGCAGCGGGCTCCTCACCCGGCTCGTCCTGCACCGGACCGCCCCTGCGGCTCCGCGGACCGCCACGCCCGGCGCGCACTGACCGCTCGCCGCGCAGCCGGGTCCGGTCGTCGTCCACGCCCCGCCCGTGCCGACGGCCGGACCCTCTCCCCCTTCCCCTCCGACCAGGAGTCGTCGATGGACACCACCACCGCACCCCCGCTCGGCGGCGGCCAGCCGCTGCTGCACCAGAAGGGCGCCGAGACCCAGGCGTTCGGCACGCTCAAGCAGCTGCCGATCGGCCTCGGCCACGACACCCGCATGTACGCGTGCCAGCGGCTCAACCGCGTACTCGCCGACACACAGATCCTGTACTCCCTCTACAAGAAGCACCACTGGCTGATGCGCGGGGCGACCTTCTACTCGCTCCACCTCATGCTGGACAAGCACGCGGAGGCCCAACTGGCCATCGTGGACGCGCTGGCCGAGCGGATCCAGAGCCTCGGCGGCGTCGCCGTCGGAGACCCGCGCCACGTCGCGGAGCTGACGTCGATCCCGCGGCCGCCGGACGGCGTGGAGCCGGTTCCCGTCATGCTGTCGCGGCTCCTCGACGCGCACGAGCGGATCCTGATCGACGCCCGGGACGCCGCCGCCCGGCTCTCCGGGGAGGGCGACGAGGGCAGCACCGACCTGCTCGTCTCCGACGTCATCCGTACCGGCGAGGCGCAGGTGTGGTTCCTGGCCGAGCACCTCGTCGACACCCCTCTGGTACGCGGCTGATGGAGGACGCGTACGGGGACGCGTACGACGTGGTCGTCGTCGGCGGCGGACCCGGCGGTGAGGTCGTCGCCGACCGGGTCGTCCGGTCCGGGCTGACCGCCGTCGTCGTCGAGGCCGACGAGGTCGGCGGCGAGTGCTCCTACCGTGCCTGCGTGCCCAGCAAGGCCCTGCTGCGGCCCGCCGCCGCCCTGGAGGCCGCGCGGTCGGTCGACGGGGCACGCCAGGCGGTGACCGCGGCGCCCGACCCGGAGCGTGTCCTGGCCCGCCGCGACCGGTTCACCGGGCGCGGCGACGACTCCGGTCAGGCCGACTGGCTGCACGGCGCCGGCATCACCCTCGTACGAGGACACGGGCGGCTCGCCGGAGAGCGCCGCGTGGAGGTGACCGGGGCCGACGGCACGGTCCGCACCCTGCGGGCCCGGCTCGCGGTCGTCCTCGCCCCCGGCACGGAACCCGCGCTGCCGCCGGTCGACGGGCTCGACCGGATCGGTGTGTGGACCAACCGGCAGGCGACCACGGCCGGCGCGGTGCCCGGGCGGCTCGTCGTCATCGGCGGGGGAGTGGTGGCCTGCGAGATGGCCACCGCGTGGCGCTCGCTCGGCTCCTCCGTCACCCTGCTCGTCCGGGACCAGGCCCTGCTGACCGGCTGGGAGCCGTGCGCCGGCGAAGAGGTCACCCGGGGGCTCACCGGCCTGGGCGTCACGATCCGCTTCGGGGTCTCGGCCACCCGGGTCGCCCGCGACGCGACCACCCGCACCGTGACCGTGGAGACCGACGACGGCGCCACCCTCGTCTGCGACGAGCTCCTGGCCGCGGTGGGCCGTCGCCCGCGCACCGCCGGCCTCGGCCTGGAGACCGTCGGACTGCCGTCCGGTGACTGGCTCCCGGTCGACGACACCTGCCGCGTCACCGCCCTCGACGGCGACTGGCTCTACGCCGTCGGCGACGTCAACCACCGTGCGCCGCTGACCCACATGGCCAAGTACCAGGCCCGCGCCTGCGCGGCGGCGATCGCCGAGCGCGCCGCGGGCCGCCCCGCCGACACCGGCCGCCGCCAGGCCTGGAGTGCGGAGGCCGACCGCTTCGCCGTCCCGCAGGCCGTCTTCACCCAGCCCGAGATCGCGAGCGTCGGTCTCACCGAACGCGCGGCACGCGAAGCCGGAGTCGCCGTGCGCGCGGTGGAGTACCGCATCGACGACGTCGCCGGAGCCGCGCTGCACGCGGACGGCTACCGCGGCCACGCGAAGCTCGTCGTCGACGAGGCCCGGGGTGTCGTCGTCGGCTGCACACTCACCGGCCCGATGGCGACCGAACTGATCCACACGGCCACCGTCGCCATCGTCGGAGAAGTCCCGCTCGAACGGCTGTGGCACGCCGTCCCCGCCTTCCCGACGGTCAGCGAGGTCTGGCTGCGCCTCCTGGAGGCCTACGGCCTCTGAGCACCCATCAACCCCCGCCCCGCACCCCCTCCGAAGGAGACCCCCTCATGACGGACCGGCCGACCCTCGAACCCGCCGCCCAGGCCTTCGCCGACGCCACCGCCCAGCCGCCGTACCTCTACCAGATCCCTGTCGCGGACGGCCGCAAGGCCGTGGACGGCGTCCAGAGCGGTGAAGGCGTCCCGCTGCCCGACGTCGACGAGGAGTGGACCACCGTCCACGGCGGACCGACCGGCGACGTCCGCGTCCGGATCGTCCGGCCCCGCGGCGCCTCCGGCCCGCTCCCGGTCATCCTCTACATCCACGGCGCCGGCTGGGTCTTCGGCAACGCCCACACCCACGACCGGCTCGTCCGCGAACTCGCCGTGGGTACCCGGGCGGCCGTCGTCTTCCCCGAGTACGACCTCTCGCCCGAGGCCCGCTACCCCGTCGCGATCGAGCAGAACTACAGCGTCGCCCAGTGGATCGCCCGCGAGGGCCACCACAAGGACCTCGACGGCACCCGGATCGCCGTCGCGGGCGACTCGGTCGGCGGCAACATGACCGCCGCCCTCACCCTCATGGCCAAGCAGCGCGGCGACGTGACGCTCGTCCAGCAGGTCCTCTTCTACCCGGTCACCGACGCGAGCTTCGACACCGACTCGTACCACGCCTTCGCCGAGGGCTACTTCCTGCGCCGCGACGCCATGAAGTGGTTCTGGGACCAGTACACGACCGAGGAGGCCGAGCGCGCCCAGATCACCGCCTCGCCGCTGCGCGCCACCACCGAGCAGCTCACCGGCCTGCCGCCCGCCCTGGTCGTCACGGCCGAGGCCGACGTCCTGCGCGACGAGGGCGAGGCGTACGCGGCGAAGCTCCGCGCCGCCGGCGTCCCCGTCACCGCCCTGCGCGTCCAGGGCGTCATCCACGACTTCGTCATGCTGAACGCGCTGCGCGAGACGCAGGGCGCGGAACTCGCCATCGGCGTCGCCACCGACGTCCTGCGCAAGGCCCTCGCATGACCGGGCCGTCGACCAGCATGCCGGTGGCGGGCCTCGTCCCCGCCCCGCGCCGGGAGCATGCGCACGCCGATCTCCTCGTCCGCAACGCCAAGGTGTTCACGGGCGACCCCGACCGTCCCGAGGCCCGCGCCGTCGCGATCCGCGACGGCCGGGTCGCGGCCCTCGGCGACGACCACGACCTCGCCCACCTCGTCGGGCCGGGCACGAAGGTCGTCGACGCCCTGGGCCGCCGGGTGATCCCCGGACTCAACGACTCGCACCTGCACGTCATCCGGGGCGGCCTCAACTACGTCCTGGAGCTCCGCTGGGACGGCGTACGCAGCCTCCGCCACGCGCTCGCGATGCTGCGCGAGCAGGCCGGCCGCACCCCGAAGGGGCAGTGGATCCGGGTCGTCGGCGGCTGGACCGCCGAGCAGTTCGCCGAGCGCCGGATGCCGACCGTCGCCGAGCTGAACGCCGCCGCCCCCGACACCCCGGTCTTCGTCCTGCACCTGTACCAGTCGGCCCTGATGAACCGGGCCGCCGTCAAGGCCGCCGGCTTCACCCGGGAGACCCCCGACCCGCGCGGCGGCCAGATCGTACGGGGCAGGGACGGCGAACCCAACGGCGTCCTCCTCGCCGCCCCGGGTGCGCTCATCCTGTACTCGACCCTGGCCAAGGCACCGGCCCTCGACGAGGCCGACAAGCGGACGTCGACGCGGCACTTCCTGCGCGAGCTGAACCGCTTCGGCCTGACCTCGGCGGTCGACGCCGCCGGCGGGTTCCAGAACTTCCCCGACAACTACGCCACGGTCGTCGACCTCGCCAGGTCCGGCGAGCTGTCGCTGCGGATCGCCTACCACCTCTTCCCGCAGACGGCCGGGCAGGAGCTCGCCGACCTCAAGCGCTGGACCGAGATGGTCAAGCCCGGCGACGGCGACGAGTGGCTCCGGCTCAACGGCGCGGGCGAGAACCTGACCTGGGCCGCCGCCGACTTCGAGAACTTCTCCGAACCCCGCCCCGAACTGGGGTCGTACGAGCCCGAGTTCGAGCAGGCCGTCCGGCTCCTGCTGGAGAACGGCTGGGGATTCAGGCTCCACGCGACCTACGACGAGACGATCCGCCGCGACCTGGCCGTCTTCGAGAAGCTCGCGGCGGAAGGCCTGTTCCCCGGCGGCAACCGCTGGCTCTTCGACCACGCCGAGACCGTCTCGGCCGACAGCCTGGACCGGATCGCGGCCCTCGGCGGCGCCCTGTCCGTCCAGAACCGCATGTCCTTCCAGGGCACCGCGTTCCGCGACCGATACGGTGCCGAGGCCGCCGCCCACGCCCCGCCGGTCCGCGCCATGCTCGACCGGGGCCTGACGGTCGCCGCCGGAACCGACGCCACCCGCGTCTCCTCGTACAACCCCTGGGTCGCCCTCCACTGGCTGGTCACCGGCAGGACCGTCGGCGGCACGGCGCTCTCCCCGGCCGGCACCCTGATCGACCGGGAGACCGCCCTCGACCTCTACACCCGCGGGGGAGCCCGGCTCACCGGCGAGCAGGACGTCAAGGGAAGCCTGCGGGAAGGCTGGTACGGCGACCTCGCGATCCTCTCGGACGACTTCCTGACCGTGCCCGAGGACGTCATCCCCGACATCGAGTCCGTCCTCACCGTCGTCGGCGGCCGCATCGTCCACGCGAGCGCGGAGTACGAGGGCCTCGACGAGTCCGTCCCGCCGGTGAGTCCCGCATGGAGCCCCGTGGCCCACTTCGGCGGCTACCAGAGCGGTGCCCGCCAGGCGACGCTCGTGGCCGAGGCCGTCGCCGAGTCCGAAGAGCACCGCCGGTGGCGCGTCGCCCGCGGCACCACTCCCGACACGCCTCCGCCCTTCCTCGACCCCTGCTTCGAGCACTGAGCGAAAGACCCCACGATGAGTACGGAATCATCCCCGGCTTCCGCCTCGGCCCCCGCCCCCGACGACGGACCCGAGGCCGCCCCGGGCCGCCGCTTCGAGCCCGACCTCCGGTCCATGACCCGGATCAACCTGCGCCCCATCGCCTCGCCCATGCCGCTCGGCTTCTTCACGGTCGCGATCGCCTCCGTGATGACGGGATGCCTGCAGCTCGGGCTCTTCGAGGCCGACGCCCGCGGCGCGGTCGCCCTGTGCGTACTGCCCGCCTTCGCCCTGCAGTTCCTGGTGAGCGTCCTGGCCTTCGGGGCCCGGGACGTGATCGCGGCGACGCTCATGGCCGTCTTCGCCGGCAGCTGGCTGGCCTACGCGCTCGTCATGTTCAGCGGCGCGGCCGACGGCCTCCGCGTCCTCGGCGTCTTCAACCTGGCGCTGCTCTGCTTCGGGGCCCTGATGACCGCCGTGACCCGGCCCAAGCGGGCGCTGTGGCTCGTCCTGGCGGTCTCCCTGCCCCGCTGGGCGACCACCGGCCTGTCGGGTCTCACCGGCGCCGAATGGCTCACGCGCACCTCCGGGGCCCTCGGCCTCCTGGTGGCGCTCGTCGCCATGTACGCGGCGTTCGCCCTGATGCTGGAGGACATGCGCAGCGAGGAGGTCCTGCCCATCGGCCGCAGCGGCCCCGCCCACGCCGCCGTGGAGGGCGACCTCGCGGTCCAGCTCCGGAACCTCGAACGCCAGGCCGGTGTGCGCCGCACGCTCTGAACCCCTCCGATCACCGACCGAACACCCACATCGCACAGGAGCACCCATGGAACCGCAGGTGGTGGACCGCCCGGAGAAGTCCCGCTACGAGGTCCTCGCCGGTGACGACGGCACCGAGACCGCCGGCTTCGCCGAGTACTTCCTCTCCGAGGACGAGATCGCCTTCATCCACACCGAGACCGACCCCCGGTTCGCCGGCCGGGGCCTGGGCGGGCTGCTCGCCCGCGGCGCCCTCGACGACGCCCGCGCACGCGGGCTGCACGTCCTGCCGTACTGCCCCTTCATCCGGGGGTGGATCCGCAAGCACCCCGAGTACACCGACCTCGTGCCGGAGCCGCGGCGCGCACGCTTCGGCCTCTGACCCACGATTCCGCCCTCCCCTTCTGATCCAGGACGTGGTCCGCTCCGCCGTCCACTGACCTGCGCATCGTGCCGGGTCCACCCTCCGGGGTGGGCCCGGCTTCCTGGTTCACGCCGCTGGCCTGCGACTTTGCCCGAAATGACACACCGTATTCTTTCCTCGGGGCGGGAGGAATGAGGAGTTGTGTACGGGGACAGGTCGTTCGGTGCCGTTCTGCGGGATGTGCGGCAGCGACGCCGGTTGACGATGGAGGAACTGGCCGAGGCGTCGGGTGTGAGTGTCCGGGCCATCGGCGACATGGAGCGGGGGCGCAGTCGCGTACCGCAGCGGCGCACGGTGGTGGCCCTCGCGGAGGGCCTCGGGCTTCCGGAGACGGAGCGGGAGGCGCTGCTCGCCTCGGCGCGGACGGCGCGTCCGACGCGCTCGGTCGCGGCGGCGGGGACGGTGGTGCCGCCGCGAACGGTGGGCGACTTCACGGGGCGCGCACCGGAGCTGGCACTGCTGCGGAACGCGGCGGAACGGGCCCGTACCGGCGAGGAGGAGTCGGTGTGGGTCGTCTCGGGTCCTCCCGGGTGCGGGAAGACGACACTGGCGCTGAAGGCGGCGGCGGATCTGGCGGAGGGGTTCCCCGACGGGTGCTTCGTCGTGGACCTGCACGGGGTGGACGGGCCCGTGGACACGGGCGAGGCGCTCCTGAAGCTGCTGAAGGCCCTCGGCGTGTCGGACCGCAGGCTGGCGCAGGAGGATCCCCAGGGCCGCGCCGGGCTGCTGCGGGCGCTGCTGGGTGACCGCCGGTGCCTGGTGGTGCTGGACAACGCCCGCGACGAGGGCCAGGTCCGTGAGCTGCTGCCCGTGGGCGGGCGGAGCCTGGTGCTGATCACCAGCCGGCGGCCCCTGACCGGCCTGGAGGACGTCGGCCGCCTGATGCTCTGTGCGATGGCGCAGGACGAGGCGGTCGGCCTGCTGCGCCGGATCCTGGGCGAGGAACGGGCGGACGCAGAACCGGCGGCCGTGGCACGGGTGGCCGAGCTGTGCGGGCGGCTGCCGCTGGCCCTGCGGGTGGCGGGCAACTGGCTGACGGTCCGTTCCGGCTGGAGCGTCGACCACCTGGTCCGGCGCCTGGCCGACGAGGAGCGGCGCCTCGGCGCGCTCGCCGCGGGCGACATACGGGTGGAGGCGGCCTTCGAGCTGTCCTACCGTCAGCTGACCGGGCAGGCCGCGCGGATGCTGCGGCTGCTGAGTCTGGTGCCGGGGCCGGACATGACCGCCGCCTACGGCGCCGCCCTGACCGCGACGGACGTCTTCGAGGCCGAGGACGTGATGGAGGAACTCGTCGAGGCCGGGCTGCTGCAGACCACCTTCACCGGCCGCCACCAACTCCACGACCTCATGCGGCTGTTCGCCCGCGCCCGGCTGTCCCGCGAGGAGGAGCCCGGCGAGCGGGACGCGGCCGAGGACCGGCTGCGCACCTGGCTGCTCGACACCGCCGTGGTCGCCGGCCGCTGGTACAAGCCCAAGTACGGTGCTCCGCCGCCCTCCTGGCAGGGCCTGGTCCCGCTGGCGAGCGCCGAGGAGGCCCGTGCCTGGCTCCAGAGCGAAGCCCCGTCCTGGCTCGCGGCGCTGCGCGGCGCCGCCCGGCGGGGCGAGCACACACAGGTCGTCGAGACCGCCTATGCGATGGAATGGTTCTGCGACCTGTGGGTCCACTGGGGGCACTGGCCCGAGGTCTTCGGCCTGGCCGCCGAGGCCGCCGCCGCGCTCGACGACCCGTACATGCGGGCCTTCCACCTCAACTGTCATTCGTGGGCCCTGAGCGGCTGCGAGCAGCGACACCTCGAAGCCATCGCACAGGCCGACGAAGCGCTGATTCACGCCCGCCGGGCACAGGACGTCCACCAGCAGGCCTCGGCACTGGTGCAGGGGGCGAGCGCACACTGGCAACTCGGCAACACCCAGATGGTCGCGGACAGGACTCTCGCCGCCGTCGAGCTGTCGGAGGCAGCCGGGTACTACGAGGTCTGGCCCCAGGCCGTGCGCCTCTACGGAACCGCCCTGCGCATGCTCGGCCGTGCCGAGGAAGCCCTGAGACAGCAGCAGCGCGTCATCGCCTTCCTCGACGAGCCCGACTGCCCGGTGAGCGGGCACGTCGCCGACATCTTCCGTGCCCACACGACTCAGGCGCTCGGCGCCGCCTGCTTCGCGCTGGGGCGGTGGCGGGAGGCGGCCGACCACCTTCGCAGTGCCCAGGCCCAGTCGAGTCGCCTCGGCATGTTCCACAGGGAGGCCGAACAGCTCCTGCTTCTGGCGGAGACCCTGATCCGACTGGGTGAGACCGAGGAGGCCCGCTCGTTCCTGCGCCAGGCCCTCGCCCTCGGCGAAGCCGCCGACGACAAGGAGCTGAAGGCCGCGCAGAAGCTCCTGGACACGCTCCCCGCCGAGTGACGGCCGAGGGGGCTCAGCCGCGGTGCCGGTGCAGGGCGACGTGCACGGTGTCGAGGGCCTGGACGAGCGCGGCGCGGGCGGCATCCGTGTCGCGGAGCGGATCGAGCACCATGAAGCCGTGGATCGTCCCGTGGTAGCGCATGGAGACCACCGGCACCCCGGCCGCCCGGAGCTTCGTCGCGTACGCCTCGCCCTCGTCGCGCACCACGTCGGCCTCGCTGGTCACCACCAGCGCCGGCGGGAGGCCGGTGAGCTGCTCCAGGGACGCCCGCAGCGGTGACGCGGTGGCCTGGCTCCGCTGCCGTACGTCGGGCAGGTACTGGTCCCAGAACCAGCGCATGGTCTCGCGGCCGAGGAAGTAGCCGTCGGCGAACTCCTCGTACGACGGGGTGTCGCAGCCGGCGTCGGTGACCGGGCAGAGCAGCACCTGCTGCCGCAGCCGCACCCCTCCCCGCTCCTTGGCGAGCAGGGTCAGGGCCGCCACCAGGTTGCCGCCCGCCGAGTCGCCCACGGCGGCCATCCGGCTGCCGTCCAGGCCGATCTCGCCGCCCCGCTCGCAGATCCAGCGTGCGACCGCGTAGCACTGCTCGACGGCGACCGGATACCGCGCCTCGGGGGCGCGCTCGTAGTCGACGAAGACGACGGCCGCGTCCGCGCCGAGGGCGAAGGCCCGCACCAGGCGTTCATGGGTGCCGGCGTCGCCCAGGGTCCAGCCGAGGCCGTGCAGGAACAGCACGACGGGGAGCTCGCCGACGCTGTCGGCGGGCCTGACCACCTGCACCCGTACGTGACCGGTCGGCCCGCCCGGCAGTGCGAGCCACTCCGTGGAGGTGGCTGTCTCGTCGAGACGGTCGACGGGGTCGGGGACGTCGTTCCGCTGGAGACGCGCCAGGTCCAGACGGGCCTGCTCCGGGTCCGTGCCGGGCGCCGACGGCGGGCAGGCGTGCCGGGCCACGAAGGCGCGGGTGGGGTGGTCGAGGACCGGCATCCGGGCGGACGAAGGGGCGAAGTCGGTCACACACGGTCTCCTGCCGGGAGGGCCTGAAGCGAAGGGGCGGTTCGGTGCGCACCGGGCGCTGGTCGAGCGGCGGGGCGCGGTGCGGCGGCCGCCGGGCCGGGGCACTGCCGCCGCGGGCGCGGGGTGGCCGGCGCGGCTCCGAGCGGGGACCTTACCCGCTGGACGGCGGAAGGTCAGCCCCTTCCCGCTCGGTTCCGTGTCCGGTGCGCCGGTCGCGCCATTCACGCGGGGAGACGCCGTAGGCGGCGCGGAAGGACCGGCTGAAGTGGGCGGGGTTCACGAAGCCCCACCTCTGGGCCACGGCGGACACGGTCGGAGCGGTCCTGCCGCGGCGGGCCAGTTCGCGGCCGCACTCCTCCAGGCGCCGTTGCCGGATGAGCTGGCCGACCGTGATCCCCTCGCCTTCGAAAAGCCGGTGCAGGTACCGGACGGAGATCCGGTGCGCCCGGGCGATGCGCTCCGGCGACAGCTCCGGGTCGCCCAGGTTCCGGTTGATGAAGTCGCGGACGCGCGGCATCAGATGGCTCCGGCCGTCCGCGTCCGTGCCGCCCGGGTGGGCCCGCTCGGCCACCAGCGTGGCGAACAGGTCGACGACATTGCCGGCCAACCGGTCCGCGAGGGCCGGCGGGTAGCCGTCGGCCGGGGAGGAGGCCAGGGTGGCCAGGAACGGCCGCAGCATCGCGCCGAAGCCGTTCCCGGTGCCGATGGCGTTGCCCGTGACCTGTCGGATGTCGCTGTCCGGCACGCCCAGCGCGTGGCGCGGAAGCTGGAAGACGTGCGTGGCGAACCGTCGGGGATAGTCGAAGGAGTACGGCCGGTCCGTGTCGTACACCACCAGGTCGCCCTCACCCACCTCGGCCCGCCGGCCGTCCTGGACGAAGGTGGCCGTGCCGGATATCTGGACACCGACCGCCACCAGCGCCTCGGACGACCTGGCGATCAGCGCCGGCGTGCGGCTGACCCGCTTCGCGTCGGCCTCCATCGTGGAGACCTGGAGGTATCCGACGCGGCGGGTGGTGATCCGGCCGTCGAAGGGCCCGTCGCCGCGAGGGGCGACCGTCATCGGCACCAGCGTCCGGCTCACCGCGTCGTTCCAGTACGCGACCTTGTCCCGGTCCGGCACGGAGGCGGTCGTCAACACCAAGCTCAAAATGCTCTCCGCTCAGGGGAAGTGGCTCCGGGGGGGCGCCGGGCCGGAAGCCCGGCTTCCGACCCGCACGAACAGCCAAGCAGCGGGCCGTTTCCACCTCCAGGCAGAACCACAGGCAGGAATCGCGCACAGGCAGAACGCTGCACTCAGGGGCAAGTCGTGGTGCGTGGCGCGACAACACGCGGCGCTTCCCCGGCCGTAGCGTGAGGGCGTTCCGTACCGCACAGAGGTGCGGGGCGGCGACTTCGCACCGATACGCAGCTTTCGCATCGAGGAGACAACCCATGCCGTACATCACCGTCGGCCAGGAGAACACCACCTCCATCGACCTCTACTACGAGGACCACGGCGCCGGACAGCCGGTCGTCCTCATCCACGGCTTCCCGCTCGACGGCCACTCCTGGGAGCGGCAGAGCGCCGCCCTGCTCGACGCCGGCTACCGCGTGATCACGTACGACCGCCGGGGCTTCGGCCAGTCCTCCCAGCCGACGACCGGCTACGACTACGACACCTTCGCGGCCGACCTGAACACCGTGATGGAGACCCTCGACCTGAACGACGCCGTCCTCGTCGGCTTCTCCATGGGCACCGGCGAGGTCGCCCGCTACGTGTCCCGGTACGGCTCCGCCCGCGTCGCGAAGGTCGCCTTCCTGGCCTCGCTGGAGCCCTGCCTGCTCAAGACCGACGACAACCCGGACGGTGTGGCTCCGAAGGAGTTCTTCGACGGGATCGTCGCCGCCGTGAAGGCCGACCGCTACGCCTACTACACCGCCTTCTTCAAGGACTTCTACAACCTCGACGAGAACCTGGGCAGCCGGATCAGCGAGGAGGCGGTCCGCAACAGCTGGAACACCGCGGCCGGCGGCGGCTTCTTCGCGGCGTCCGCCGCGCCGTCGACCTGGTACACCGACTTCCGCGCCGACATCCCGTCCGTCGACGTGCCCGCCCTGATCCTGCACGGCACGGCCGACCGCATCCTGCCCGCCGAGAACACGGCGCGCCCCTTCCACCGGGCGCTCCCGTCCGCCGAGTACGTCGAGATCGAGGGCGCCCCGCACGGCCTGCTGTGGACGCACGCCGAGGAGGTCAACACCGCCCTCCTCGCCTTCCTGGCGAAGTGACGCCCCACCCGCCGGTTCGCACCGGGTGAGCGCGGGGCCGCGCGGCAGCCGGGGGAACCGGCCCGGCTGCCGCGACGGGCGGTCCTGCGTCAGGGCGTTCCGTACACCGTGTCCAGCAGGTTGCCGACGAAGGCTTCGAGGTCGTCGAGTCCGGCCGCCGTCCGGCTCGTGGGGGCCTCGGCGACCAGATGGGGAAGCGCGGCGTGCAGGGCCATGGTGACGGTGGCGGCGCGCTCCGGGGTGACGGGCAGGCCCGCACTGCGCTGGGCCTGCTCGAAGTACGCGAAGTCGGCGGCCGCGAAGGCGTCCAGGGGCGCGGCCAGCCACGGGGTCCGCGTCGCCTCGCGCTGGAGCTCCAGGAGGGCGAGCACCCGCACGCGGCCGGGACCCCGGACGTGCTCAAGGAGCGTGCGCAGCAGGTCGGCCAGACCCGCCCGGTCGACGGGCGCGGGCCGTGGGATCGCCGCGTACAGCTCGATGATGCGCTCAGCCGCGGCCCTCAACAGCGCGTCCCGGGTGGGGAAGTAGTTCTTGGTGGTGCCGAGGGGCACATCCGCCGCGGCGTCGACGGCCCGGTGCGTCAGGCCCCGGCTGCCGGATTCCGACAGTACGTCGATGGCCGCGTCGCCCAGGCGATCCCGTCTTTCCTGATTCACCTGTCCAAAATACCTCATCCGTGGTACCACAGAAGAGGTACTACGGATGGGGTACCACAGATGAGGTACTTCGGGATGGAACGGGGGAGTGGTCGCGATGGCCGTGGGCTATCTGGTGACGGTCGTGCTGGCCGCACTGATCGTGGTGTTCTGCCTGGTGCGCATCCGGGGGCCGAAACCCCTCTTCTTCTTCAGTTACCGGCTCGGTCTGGTCTTCAACGAGATGCCGTTCGTCGTCCTCTACGCGCTGGCCGCGTCGACGGCGCTCGCCTTCGCGGAAGGCGACATCGCCACCGCTGCCGACCGGGCGGCCGTCGGGCTGGCGGTCGTCTCGGCCGCCGGGCTCGTCGTGGTCGCCCGGCGCGGGATGCGGACGGCGACCGTGGTCCGGGGCGCGCTGGACGAGGCGCTCGGCGCCGGTACGGCCACGCGGCGCCGGCCGCCACTGGCACGCATCCTGCTCAGGCCGTTCTTCCGGCGCCGCGGTGACGTCAGGCGCGTGGGCAACCTCGGCTACGGCGACGCCGGCCGCCGCAACCTCCTCGACGTCTACCACCACCGCTCCCGCCCCCAGGGCGGTGCCGTACTGATCCACTTCCACGGCGGCCACTACGACCAGGGACGGAAGAGCACCCAGTCGCTGCCCCTGCTCCACCGGCTCGCGAGCCGGGGCTGGGTCTGCATCAGCGCCAACTACCGTCTGCGGCCAGCCTTCTCCCACCCGGCCCATCTGATCGACGCGAAGAAGGTCATCGCCTGGGCGCGCGAACACGCCGAGGAGTACGGCGCGGCCCCCGGGGCGGCCGTGTTCGTGGCGGGGAGTTCGGCGGGCGGGCACATGGCGGCACTCGCCGCCCTCACCCCCGGCGAACCCGCGTACCAGCCCGGTTTCGAGGAGGCGGACACCTCCGTGACCGCCGCCATCGCGCTCAACGGCTACCTCGGGACCTACTTCGACGGCGACCCGGCGACCTCGCCGGTGAACCTCGCCCGCCCGGACGCGCCCCCCTTCCTCATCGCCCACGGCGACCTCGACGAACTGGTCGACACCGAGAACCCCAAGGCCCTCGTCGGCGCCCTGCGCGCCGTCTCCACCTCACCGGTCGTGTACGCCGAACTCCCCGGCGCACACCACGCCTTCGACCTCCTCCACTCCTTCCGCTTCGAGGCGCTCATCGACGGCATCGAGGACTTCGCCGCGTGGGTGAGGGCGAGGGAGAAGCCGCTCTAGAGGCGTCGGTGTCCGCCGTGGCCGACGGGGCGTGGAACGCGGTCGGCCGGCGGCGTCTCCGGGGCGGGTGACCCGGGCCGTCGACGGGCGACCGGCGTCCGTTACAGTGCGGTCTGCTCCGAACGTACGGAGCGCACAGCGCACTGCGCCGCTCCCGGGCGGCGGGCACGGCTTCGGCGGGTCGGTACCCGCCTCGCACACCCGTCGTCCTCGGCCGGCGTGGAGGACGCGGCCGCGAGCCGCGTGGGTGAATGGGGTGGGTATGGCCGGACATCGGCTTTCCAAGAAGCGTCGCTACATCGCCGCGACCGCGGGATGCGCCGTCGCCGTCGTGGGTGCCGTCGTCGCGGCGCAGACCTCGATGGCGGCCACGGTCTGGCCCGCCCAGAAGACCTTCACCGGCCGGGCGTTCGACACCTGCACGGCCCCTTCCCTCGCCGCCATGAAGGCGTGGAACACCGGCTTCTACGGAGCCGCCGCGGTGTACGTCGGAGGAAAGAACCGCGGCTGCTCCCAGCCGAACCTCACCGCGTCCTGGACGAAGTCGGTCAGCGCCATGGGCTGGAAGCTCATCCCGATCTACGTCGGCGCCCAGCCGCCCTGCCAGACCAGCTCCAATCCCGAGAGGCTCACGGCCTCGACGGCGGCGTCCCTCGGCGTGACGGACGCCAACGACGCGGTCGCCAAGGCGTCGGCGCTCGGCATGAAGGCCGGCAGCCCGATCTTCCTCGACATGGAGCCGTACGACATCACGAACAAGGCGTGCAACGACGCCGTGCTGACGTACGTGCGCTCCTTCACCAGGACGCTGCGCGCCAAGACCTACCGCGGCGGCTACTACGGCTTCTCCAGCTCCAGCGCCAAGGCCGTCGCCACCGCGACCGACCGCACCGACCTGCCGGGCAACCTCTGGTACGCGCTGTGGGACAAGCAGTACACCACCACCGCCGACTGGCCCTGGGGCGCCACCCAGTACACCAACCACAGCCGCGGCCACCAGTACCTGGTCAACAGCAGGGAGACCCGGGGCGGCTACACCCTCACCGTCGACCAGGACGCCTGGGACGGCCCCGTCGCCCTCATCGGCTGACCCGAAAGACACCTCCTAGGGCCTGTCCGGACCCGCCCGAGCCGCGACAGGCCCTAGTCCCAGCAGCCGGTCCTGGCGCCGTCCGCCTCCGAACCCGCCTCGATGCGGAAGCCCGAACCGGAGGCGAACTCGGGCCCGGTCTCGTAACCCTCGAACGCGAGCTCCCGGGCGGTCATGAAGGACACCGTCAGCAGCATGGCCTCCCCGTCCCCGCCCCTGGTGAAGCACAGCCCCGCGATCTCCTCGGGCACGGGCGGCCGCTCGGGCTGTGGCTCCAGTCTCCAGCCGTCGCGCGCCGCCGCGGTCCGGTAGTACTGGATCACCTCGGCCCTGCGGCCGGGGAAGGCGTACGTGCGCTCGGCGTACAGCCAGGCGTCCCCGCTGTCGTCGATGCAGCCGGACGTACCGTCCTCGAAACCCCGGGGGACGGTCGCCGCCGCGGGCCTGGAGGTGAGAACGCCCTGTGATTCCAGGCCCTCGACCCGGCTCGCGGTCCCTTCGCAGCTCGTGAAGGGGGAGAGGAACGAGCAGCCGGTCAGCGCTCCGGCGGCGAGTGCGGCCGACAGCAGCGGACGGGCGAGGCGGCCCGGCCGTATGGAGAACAACGCGACGACTCCCCGATCGATGGTGGACGGATGACGGCGCCGGCGGCCGGCGGCATCCGCCGGACAGTATGAGGGCGCTTCGTCGGACCGGGGAAGCGCCGGACTCGTGGGCGACACCCTCGGCCGTGGCCCCTTCCCGCGCACCAGCCCGTCGCGTGCTTGCAGAGGCGGAGCCCGCGTCCGTCCTGATCTCGGGTGAGATGTCATGCTGACCACGGCTGTTGGGCGGCGGAATCGGCGCGGAGAGCCGGGCCGTGCGCACTCGCACATGCGCGAACCCCTACCCTGGTGCCCGCCACACGGCGTCTTTCGAACAGTGCGACGAACGGGATGTGACAGGTGACGGGGGCGAACGGCGCGGATCTGGTCGGCGAGGTTCTGGGCGGTCGATACCGCGTGACCGCGATGATCGGCCGCGGTGGAATGGGCGTGGTCGCCCGGGCGGTGGACCAGTTGCTGAACCGCGAGGTCGCCGTCAAGGTCCTGCGGGCCTACACCGACGCCTCGCCGGCCGAACTGGCCGATCTGCGGGTCCGGATGCAGCGGGAGGCGCAGGCCGCCGCCCGGGTCCGGCACAGCGGTGTGGTCACGGTGCACGACGTGGTCGAGGAGCGGGGGCTGCCGGTCATCGTCATGGAGCTGGTCGAGGGGCCCTCCCTCGACGACGTACTGGCGGAGCGCGGGTCGCTGGAGCCGCGCGAAGCGGCCGCGATCGGCGCGAAGCTGATGGACGCGCTCGACGCCGCCCACCGGGCCGGGGTCCTCCACCGGGACGTCAAGCCCGGCAACGTCCTCCTCGAACCGGGCGGCCGGGTCGTGCTCACCGATTTCGGCATCGCCAGCATGGAGACCTCCGGCGACGAGGCCCTGGCCAAGCTGACCCAGAGCGGTCAGATCGTCGGCTCCCTCGACTATCTGCCGCCGGAGCGCGCACAGGGCCAGGTGCCGGGTGCCGCCTCGGACATCTGGGCACTCGGCATGACGCTGTACGCGGCCGTGGAGGGCGCCGCGCCGTTCCGCCGTACGTCGGTGTGGTCGACGCTCGCGGCGATCGTCGGCGAACCGCTGCCGGAGCCCCGGCGCGCCGGACCGCTCACCCCGGTGCTGCGGGCGCTGATGGCCAAGGACCCGCTGCAGCGGCCCGACGCCGGGCAGGCGCGCGAGATGCTGGAGGCGGTCGCCGGGGGCGGTGCGGTGGACCTCGCGGCGGCACCGGCGCCCCAGCCGGTGACCCCGCCGGGCTTCGGCCCCGCCCTGGCCGCGCCGTACTCCCCGCCGCCCCCGCAGCCCGTCGCTCCCTATCTGCCGCCGCCCGGCGCGTATGCCGCCCCGCCGCCGCCGGCGGGGGCCGGGCAGCCGGGCGGGGTGCCCGCCGCGGCCGCCGGGCGGCTCAGCCGTTCCGAGACCCGTGCCACGACGGTACGGGCCCGGCGCACCCGCACCATCGCCGCGGCGGCCGCCGCGACCGTCCTCGTCTGCGGCGGAGTCGCCTACGCCCTGATGGACACGCGGGGCGACGGGGGCGACGGCTCCGACACCGCCCTTCCCACGGCGAGCACCTCCACCGGCGGGGGCATGCCCGGCGCGGGCGGCACGACCGACGGCCCGACCTCCCCGGGGGACCTGACGTCCCTCCGTCCCGGCGAGACGGCGTCCACCACCCCCGGCGAGACGCCGTCCGGCCCGCCCTCGAAGAAGGGTGAGGACCCGAGTAAGGGCTCCGCGTCGGCGTCTCCCGGCGCCGGAGGCGGCCGGCCGGCCGGCTCCCCGTCGGCCTCGCCGAAGGCGACGCCCAGCGCCACCGTGAAGGAGCCCACGCCGGTGTCGACGGCGTGCACCGGCTGGGCCCACTCGAACCGCAGCGACGGCTACGGCCGCGCGTCCCAGAACACCCATCTCTACGCCGGGCCGTACGCGGAGTGCTCCTACGTGACCGAGCTCAACTCCGGGACGAAGGTCTACTACCACTGCTACATCACCAACGCCCACGGCAACAAGTGGATCTACGCCCGCATCGCGGGCACGGAGACCGAAGGCTGGGTGTTCGGCGACAAGTCCACCCTGGACAGCGGCACGCTCGCCCGCTGCTGAGACCCCGGGCCGACTGTCGTACGCGAGGTAGCCGATCGTCCGCTCTCACCGTCGGTTACCGGCCAGTTGTGGGTGAGGCGGCCGGAACCGCCGCGGATCCGTTCGCCGGAGCGAGGTCCGAGGAGTCCGTACGGACCCGGGCCGGGGCGGGGCCCGAGGCCGCCCGCACCCCTTGGGGGCCGGCCCGCCCGCACCGTTCCCGGGGATTCCGGTCGGGGGCGGTTTCCGCGCAGGGCGGGGGCGTGCAGACGCCTCCGCCCTCTTCCGTTCCGGCCCTTCGGCGACTCCTCCGGGCCACGGCGTCGACTTTCGGCCGATCATTCTCGGCCTGTCGTACGAGGGTCGATACCAGACGGGCCCGCTCTACGGGTAAGTTTGTCAACTGCGCACCGCACATGAACGGTTGACGACTACAGTGTGTGGCTGATGATCATCGGTAGGCTCATCGAACGTCTGTAGAACACCTCCCCCGTAGACCCCCTGCAGAACTCCCCCGCAGTACGCCGATTCCTGGGCACGTACCAAGGACACTCATGTCTCAACTTCGCGCACCCGCCTCGCGGTCCGAACGACGCGAGGGCGGGCGGCACGGCCGGCCAGGCGCCCGCTCCGCCACCGGCACCCACAGCAACCCCCCGGCGCAGGCCTCCGCGCCCCTTCCCGCGGAAGCCCGCATACGCCCCCAACTTCTGCGCACGTCCGTGCTCCCCGCCGTCGCGGTGGCCCTCGGCGGGGCGGCGGCCGTCCTCTTCACCATCCGCTCCACGGGAGCCAGCCCCACCCCCGGCCTCTGGGCCGCGCTCACCGGAGCCGCCGCCCTCACCGTGGCCTCCGTGACCGCCGCCGCGCTCGGCGCGGACCGGGCCGCCAAGTCCGTCCTCGACCGCTGCAACTCCCTGCGCCGCGCCAGCGCCCGCGGTCAGAGCGAACTCCGGACGGTCGTCGAACAGTTGCGCAGGGGAGAAGGTCCCCCGCCCCGCCCCGCGCAGCCGACCACGCCCACCCCGGGTGACGAGTTCGACCTGCTGTCCCAGGAGCTGACGCGCTCTCACGAGGCCGCCGTCGCGGCCGTCGTGCAGGCCTCCCGGCTCTCCAGCAGCGTCGGAAACGAACAGAAGGTCGAGGTCTTCGTCAACCTCGCCCGGCGCCTGCAGTCCCTGGTCCACCGCGAGATCCAGCTCCTCGACGAGCTGGAGAACGAGGTCGAGGACCCGGAGCTGCTCAAGGGCCTGTTCCACGTCGACCACCTGGCCACCCGCATCCGCCGCCACGCCGAGAACCTCGCCGTGCTCGGCGGCGCCATCTCCCGCCGCCAGTGGTCGAACCCGGTCACCATGACCGAGGTGCTGCGCTCCTCCATCGCCGAGGTCGAGCAGTACCCGCGCGTGAAGCTCGTACCCCCGATCGACGGTACGCTCCGGGGCCATGCCGTGGCCGACGTCATCCACCTCCTCGCCGAACTCGTCGAGAACGCGACGCTGTTCTCCGCGCCGCACACCACCGTGCTGCTGCGCGCCCAGTACGTCACGGCGGGCCTCGCGATCGAGGTCGAGGACCGGGGCCTGGGCATGCCCGTCACCGAGCAGAACAAGATGAACGCCCTGCTCGCCGATCCCGACCAGGTCAACGTCGCGCACCTGCTCCAGGACGGTCGCATCGGCCTCTTCGTCGTCTCGGCGCTCGCCCGCCGGCACGGCATCGCCGTACGCCTCCAGTCCAACATCTACGGCGGCGTCCAGGCCGTCCTCGTGCTCCCGCAGGGCCTCCTCGGCTCCGACCCCGAGGGCCTCGCCCAGCACGAGCGCCAGACCGCCGCCACCGCCGGCTCGGCGGCGATCCCGCCCGGCCAGGTGCAGATCCAGCCCCAGGGCCGGCCCGCGGCCACCGCCCCGACGCAGACCCCGAGCCACCCCACCCCGGCGCCGAGCCCCGTCCCGGCGCACACTCCCGGCCACACCCCGGCCCAGGCTCCGACCCCCACGCCGAGCCAGGCGCCGGCCCCGGTCGCGGCGCACGCCCAGGGCCACGTCTCCGGTCACGTCTCCGGCCCCCCGCAGACGCCCGCGCAGGCCTCCCTGAGCGGAACGGCCGCCACCGCCCCCGTACCGCAGTCCGTACCCTCGCCCTCCCCGGAGCGGGCCGCCGCCCGTCACGAGGAGACCCCCATGCCCGGCTCGCACCCGTACCTCCGTACGAGCGCGCAGCCGAGCGGGTACGGGGACCCCGGTCCCGCCCCCGCGATACCGGCCCAGCCGGCCGGATCCGAGCACATGGGCCCGCCGGACCACCTGCTCTCGCCGCTCCCCCCGGCCCCCCTCGCCGAGGACGACGGCCGGCCCCTGCTCCCCAAGAGGCGCGCACAGGAGCACATCGTCCCGCAGCTGCGGGACGAGCCCGTGACCCGCAAGACCGAGGAGCACGCCCTGCACGACCCGGGCCTGATGGCCGCGTTCCAGCGCGGCATCGGCCTCGCCGAATCCCAGCCCGCCCCCCATGAATCGCTGCGTCCCGGCGACGCGCACAAGGAGTAGATCACCATGGCGAGCAATGTGCCGAACGGCCATTCCTCGGACCTCGACTGGCTGCTCAGCGGCCTGGTCCAGCGGGTCCCGTACACCCGCAACGCCGTCCTGCTCTCCTCCGACGGTCTCGTGAAATCCGTCCACGGCCTCGACCCCGACGCCGCCGACCACATGGCGGCCCTCGCCTCCGGGCTCTACTCGCTCGGCCGCAGCGCCGGCGCCCGGTTCGGCGACGGCGGCGAGGTCCGTCAGGTGGTCGTGGAGCTCGACTCCACCCTCCTGTTCGTCTCCACCGCCGGCTCCGGCACCTGCCTGGCCGTCCTCGCCGGGCGCGAGGCGGACGCCGCCGTCCTCGGCTACGAGATGGCGATGCTCGTCAAGAGCGTCCGGCCCTACCTGGTCACCCCCGCCCGGCAGGCCGCCGGCGCGGTGGGCGGTCTCGGGCAGTAGACGTGACGTCTCATCAGGAAGGGCCCTGGCTCGACGACGCGGCCGGGCGGCTGATCCGCCCGTACACCGTGAGCGGCGGCCGGACCAAACCCACCACCGCCCTGGACCTGCTGTCCATGGTGATGGCGACCGGATCGACCCCCCAGGCACACATGGGTCCCGAGCACAGCCTGGCCCTCGGGCTGTGCGACGGGCCCACCTCGGTGGCCGAGATCGCGGCGCACTTACGGCTCCCGGCCGTCGTCACCAAGGTCCTGCTCTCCGACCTCGTGGACTGCGGGGCGCTGACCGCCCGCGCGCCCCGCTTCCACGCCAATCCCACCGACCGTTCCTTGCTGGAGGCAGTGCTCGATGGCCTACGACAACGGCTCTGAGCGCCACGACAGTTTCGCCACCGACCCCTTCCCCACCGCCCTCAAGATCCTGGTGGCGGGCGGATTCGGCGTGGGCAAGACGACCCTCGTGGGCGCGGTCAGCGAGATCGAACCGCTGAGCACCGAAGAACTGCTCACCTCGGTCAGCGCGGCCACCGACAGCCTGGAGGGCGTGGAGTCCAAGACCACGACCACCGTCGCCATGGACTTCGGGCGCATCACGCTCGACGACCGCCACGTCCTGTACCTCTTCGGCACCCCCGGCCAGGAGCGCTTCTGGTTCATGTGGGACGAACTCTCCGAGGGTGCGCTCGGCGCGGTCGTCCTGGCCGACACCCGAAGGCTCCAGGAGTGCTTCTCCGCCGTGGACTTCTTCGAACGGCGGGGGATCCAGTTCATCGTGGCGGTCAACGAGTTCGACGGCGCCTACCGCTACGAACCGGACGAGATCCGGGCCGCCCTCGACCTCAAGCCGGAGGTGCCGGTCGTCCTCTGCGACGCCCGGATCTCCAGCTCCGGCATCCGCACCCTGCTGACCCTCGTCCAGCATCTGCTCACCACCATCCCGGACACCGTGCCGAGCTACGGAGCCACGCCATGACCTACGACCCGACCGGTCACCTCCTGCTGACCCCCATCGACAAGGACGCGCCCGCCCGCGTGCAGCGGCTGCGCGAACTCGGTCTCGGGGAGCGACCGGACCCGGCGTTCGACGACTTCGCCCACCGGCTCGCCGAGGTGACCGGCGCCCCGTTCTCGATGGTGAACTTCATCGACGAGAACCGGCAGTTCTTCGCGGGTCTGCACACCCCCCAGGGCACCCACTCCGGCAGCGACCTGGGCGCGGCCGCCGCGGGCGGGGGCGGCGTCGGCCGCTTCATGGCCCGCGACCACGGCTACTGCCCGCACGTCGTGGTGCGGCGCAAGGCGCTCGTCCTCGAGGACGTCTGCGACTACCCGCGCTTCGCGGGGAACCCGGTCGTGGACGAGATCGGCATCCGCTCCTACATGGGGGCGCCGCTGATAGACCGCACCGGTGTCGCGCTCGGCACCATCTGCGTGGTCGACACCGACGTACGGCCGTGGGGGCGGGCCGGTCTGGAGACGATCAAGGCGATGGCGGCGGAGCTCGTGGAGCAGATCCACCGCCGCGAGGACGGCATGTTCTGACCGTCACCTCCTCGCACACGCCCGGGAGCCCCGGTACGGCAGTGGCCGTACCGGGGCTCCCGGCCCGTGGGGGTGGGGCGATCAGACGCGCGCAGGCTCCCGCTCCGGGGTGCGGACCAGCTCGGACAGCCGCTCCGACCAGCTGCCCTTGTCCTGGCCGAGGGCGACCTCGGCCAGTCGCAGGAGCTGGATGTCGGAGGTGCCGGCCGGGGCGAAGATGTGGTGCGCGTCACGGAGGTAGCGCTCGATGGCCCGGTCCGTGAAGAGGCCGGCGGCGGCGTGGATCTCCATGGCGTTGCGACCGGAGTCGATGGCCGACTCGACGTTCACGAGCTTGGCGTTCATCAGCTCGGTGTCACAGGAGAGGCCCTGGTCGAGCAGGTGCACCGCGTGGTACGCGGCCAGCCGGGCGGTCATCAGCCGGGACTGCATCTGCCCGAGCTTCAGCTTGACCGTGGGCAGGTCGTGGAGCGGCTTGCCGTAGCGGATGCGCTCGGAGGCGAAGCGGGTGGTCTCCTCCAGGATCGCCTGGTGGATGCCGAGCGAGACGGCGGTGAGGTTGGCCCGGCCGTACAGCACGCTGGAGGAGTACGCGACGGCGAGGCCGTCGCCCTCGTCGCCGAGCCGGTTGGAGGCGGGCACCCGGCAGTTCTCGAAGATCAGCTCACCGAAGCTGAAGCCGTGGAGACCCATGGCCGGCTGCTGGGGACCGGTCCTGAAGCCCGGGCGATCGGATTCGACCAGGAAGGCGGTGAGTCCCTTCGACCCCGGACCGGTCCTGACCACGACACCGTGCAGATCGCCGACGTGGCTGTTGCCGACGTAGACCTTGCTGCCGTTGAGGATGTAGTCGTCGCCGTCCCGGACCGCGCTGGCGCTCATGCCGAGGACGTGACCGCCGGACTCGGGCTCGGTGACCGCGATCGTCGGCAGGCAGGCGCCGGCGGCTATCTCCGGGAGCCAGGTCTTGCGCTGCTCGTCGCTGCCGAAGTGGACGATCTTGGCGGTGCCCAGCTGGGAGGCCTGGACCATGGCGCCCATCGCGCCGCTGACCCGGGAGAGCTCCTCGATGATGATCGTCTTGGCCAGGTGGCCGGCGCCCATACCGCCGTACTCCTGGCTGATTGTCGCGCCCAGCCAGCCCTGCTCGGCGATCTTGCGCGACAGCTCGTGGTGGACCGTGCGGGACGCTTCCATCTCGGCTATCCGCGGCCGGACCTCACGCTCTGCGAAGTCGCGGACGGTTTCCCTGAGCTCATGATGCAGTCGCCTGCTGAAGTAGCTGTCCATCCGAGTCCTCACCTGCGAGACGCCTGCTCGGCGGGGTTGTCCGAACAGGTGGTGCATCGGCAGTGGTCCCGTCCCGAACAGGCCGACCTCTTCATGGTGTTGATCTTTCCGGAACGGATCAATATCGCCACGAAGTTTGTCCGAAACCGGAGCGGTTGACGATTGGATCTGACTGTGTTTCGCGTGGTCTTGGCGCTGTCGGTCGGATTTCGGGTTCCATCCCCATGGTCAACTTTCTGCCACATGCCGATGGCAAGGAAGTCGATGGCATATGGCGATGAGACCCTCCGTATCGCCACATGCGCCCCTTCCTCCCCAGAAGGGCGGTATTCCGGAACCTCTCCGTCCCCTCTTCCTGCCCAGGTCGCACCCGCCTCCGACCTCCCGGACCCCCCTCCGGGCCCACCGGAGCGGGCGCACGGGCGTACTCGAAGGCGCGGAGGCGCGTCACGGAGAGTGAACACACCTACCCGGCGCACCCCGCGCACGAGGGCGCCCAGGAAACGCGTGCGTGACCACCCAGGAAAGTGCGGTATTGTTCTCATGCGCGTTCGGCCAGGGGAAACCCCAGGTCAGACGGGTATCGGGACGTGGCGCAGCTTGGTAGCGCACTTGACTGGGGGTCAAGGGGTCGCAGGTTCAAATCCTGTCGTCCCGACTCGAAAGAGTCGTAGATCAGGGGCCGTTTCAGAGAGATCTGAAACGGCCCCTGACGCGTTCATGGGGACCGCTTGGGGGCCGACTCGCCATGATCCGGTCAGCGGGCCACCAGGCTCGGGCCCGTCCAGGACCGCGTCGCGCAGAGCGCGCCGAGAGGCGCCGGGGGTGCCGCGCCGGCGGCGGTGATCTTGTGGACGTCGGGGTGCAGGTACCGCTGGGTGGTGGTCAGCGCGCCATGACCGGCGATCTTCCGCAGGACGTGTACCTGAACGCCCGAGTCGGCGATCCGCGTGAGTCCGGTGTGCCGGAGGTCGTGGCGGCGCGGGTGCTCGTAGCCGAGCCTCGTGACGACGCCATCCCAGTGAGTGACGTGGCGCAGGACGGCGGTGGAGATGCGGCCGCCTAGGGGTCCGGTGAACCTGCGCGCGTCGGGATCGGGGCCGGCGGCCAGGATGCGCTGGGCGACCAGCGGGCGGATCTCCTCGATGATGGGCACCTGACGGGCCCGCTTGCCTTTCGTCCCACCGCGATCCCGTTCTGCACGGTGCGGTCGACGGCACCGTTGTGATCATCCGGACCGGCAGGTGGCCCAGGGCCGGCACCACACACACGCGCCGCCCCGAGGGATGCGGGTCACGTGTATCACGCCGCCCGGCGAGGGTGATGCGGCGACATCCACGAGGCTTCAAAGTCGCCCACGGACAGGCCCATCCCCCCAAGAGCAGCGTGGCGTGTGGGTCTTGAGCGCCGCCGAGCAAGGCTCTCGCCGGTCCCGGACCTCAGTGAACGGGGTCGGCGCCGGCCGCCATGTGCTCGGCGGAAGCCCGTCGCAGACACAGCAGTTCGCCCCGTCGTCGACCCCGGCGGTAGTGGCCGGCCTCGCCGCGGCTTTCGCCGCCGATGGCGCCGGGACCCTGAAAGCCCGTAGGGCATGTAGGGCGCCGAGCAGTCCACACCGGCCTGGGTATGCACCGCCGGTCGCCTGCTGTGCGCGGACCTCGGCAATCCGTGGAGTTCGTCGCCCGGAGGCTGCTGTCGGGTCCTACGGCTACGGTTACGGCCGTCCAGCCTACGGTTCGGTCGGGCGGGAACCGCCCGAGCGGCGTCAGGCGTCGATCGGGCGCAGCACCGCGTAGTACGCGAACGGCGGACCGTACAGCCGGGCGACCCGCAGCCCGGCGGCCTCCGCCAGGCTGATCAGCGAGGACGGCCGAATCTGATGCCGGTCGAAGAACTCGCCGACCACCAGCCGCCCGAACGGCTTCAGCACCCGGCGCAGCTCGGCCAGCGTACGCGCCGGATCCGGGATCTCGCCCAGCGCCGTCACCAGGTAAGCCGCATCGAACAAGCCATTCCCAAAAGGGAGTTCATGCGCGTCGGCGCAGTTCGGCACGATGTTGTCGACGCCCTGCTCCTTGGCCCGGCGGCCCACGTGGTCGAGCATCTCCTGCTGGATGTCAAGGATGTCCAGCCGGCCGTTCGAGCCCAGCTGCGGTGCGACGTGCAGCGACTGCAGGCCGGTTCCGGGGCCTATCTCCAGGATCCTCTCGCCCTCCCGGGCCTGCAGCACGTGGTCCAGACGCTTCAGAGTCAGGAACGGCAGCGGCAGGTCGAGCAGCCGGCGCTGAGAGTACGGGTACGGCGCGGAGTCGGTGAACCACCAGGTGGCGACGGCGGCGGCAGCGCCCGCGCCGATCAATGCCCGCGAATGCCTCATCATTCCTCCATACATGTCTGATTGGGTCGTTGAGGCGTCTCTGGTGGTCCATCAGTTGCGTTTGTGTGCCACCTGCTTGCGTCAGCGCCGACTTGTCAGCCGACCCGAGCGGACCGAACGAACCGCCCGTGGACCGCCGTTGCGGCAGGCGGGGGACTTCCCGAAACAGACCGGACCGCAAGCGCCGATCACTGCACGAGCTCTTCCACTCAGCGGCCCGGCCGAGGGAAGGTCCGGGTCGCGAGAACCGCGCAGGCCACCGCCAGCGGCAACTCGGCGAAGACCGCCATCAGCACGGCCTGCTTGAAGTCCGAACCCGGGGCAGCCGTCATGGTGTCGAACCAGGCGTCGACCAGCAGCAGGGCCGAGGTAGCGGCGGAGGTCAGGCAGGCCCGGCAGTCGCCCCGCCTGAGGAGCAGTCCGGTGGAGAGCAGGCCGAGCGCCTCGAAGCTGTCCAGACCCGTCCATGTCCAGGCCCAGTGCGAGGCCTGAGCGGTGGCCGGCAGCTCGGTGTTCAGGAAGACCAGCCAGGGAATCATCGCCAGCCCGAGCACGGTGAGGACCGTGGCCGCCCGGCGAGGCAGCAGGGGGAACGTCGAAGCGGCGGCGGCCTTCGGAACGATCCGCGGGACACCGGAGCCCGAACCGGAGGCGCCCGCAAGGGCCCAGATGCCGGTCTTGCCCAACGGGGCGCGCAGGGGTGAGGAGGGGTGGCGCATGGTTCTTCTCCAACGTTGGTCGTCGG
This sequence comes from Streptomyces sp. R44, assembly GCF_041053105.1. Lineage (NCBI taxonomy): Bacteria > Bacillati > Actinomycetota > Actinomycetes > Kitasatosporales > Streptomycetaceae > Streptomyces > Streptomyces sp. R44. The sequence goes on from NZ_CP163444.1 coordinate 7,126,699, forward strand.
CGTGGGGCGGTCGTGTCCGCTCAGCGGATGTGGATGCCGCCGTGGGAGGCGGCCCCGGTGAGGGAGGTCGACGCGCCGTCGGAGTTCGGCAGGTCGATCTGCGGCGCTGAGCTGCTGCTGTGGGCGTCGATCCGGTAGCCGGTGCTCGAGGGCACCGCGAGGCCTACCGCGCCGTGGCCGGTCGTCATGGTGCACCGTCGGGCGGTGCGGCTGGAGGTATTGATCGCTCCACTCCTCTTTCTCGGGAGGGCCGGTGGCCTTCACCGGTGGTCCGCGGTGGCGCTGCGGAGCGGGGCACCTGCGCCGCCCCGCTCCGGCTATCTGCCCTTCAGCCAACAGCAGTTCGGCGAGGCCGGACACGTGGCCGACCCACCGAACCGGGGTAGGGATAACCCACCTGTCGGTCCCAGCCGTTGTTGTCGGGCGGGGTGGTGGTGCCAGTGGTGTCGGCCGCGCGGCAGCGGCCCGCGGCAGCGCTGACTCCGGATGCGACGGCGGGCGTGACGAGGGTGAGGGTGATCGCCGCCGGTGCGGCGGCGGCCGCGGCCACGAGGTTGGCCCGTCGTGTGTGGGTGTTCATGCCGCTGTTCCGCCGAATCGTGTGCTGAGGGTGATCCGCAGGCCGCCTCGGCGAGCCCGAGCGGCACGCGAAGATCGTCGTCGACCCCCCGCTGGTCGCCGGCTGATCGCCCGAACGACGGTGGCGTCCCCGGGATGTCCCGGGGACGCCACCGTCGTTCGCGGCACGTGCGTGCTCAGTGGACCGTGATGCTGCCGCCCGTGGTCTTCACCACCACGCTGTGCGGCGCGTCCGTAGCGGTGTTCGGCAGCGAGACGCTCGGCGACCAGTGGGGGCTCTGCGCATCGACGTGGTAGGTGGCGTCGTGAGGGACCTGGAGGTCGACCCGGCCGTAGTCCGTGGTGACCTTCAGGGAGGCGGGTGCCGCCGTGAAGGAGGCGCTGACCGCGCCGCCGGTGGTGATCACCTCGGCGTTCGGGGCGCTGCTGTCGGCGAGGGTCACCGCGCCGTACGCGCTCCGCACGGTCAGCGGGCCGGACGACTGGTCCACCTCCACCCCGCCCAGCTCGGTGGTCAGATCCAGCCGACCGGTCAGGCCCTTCGCCTGGATCGCGGCGTCCCCGGTGTTCACCTGCGCGGCCAGGCCGGCCGGCACCGTGATCCGCAGGTGCTCCGAGCAGTCGTTGGAGCAGCCGGCGGTGACCGTGACGTCCGACCCGGACCGGGTGACGGAGACCTGCGGGACACGGCCCGTGTAGCTGCCGCTCATGGCCACCGTGACCTGCGAGGAGCTGTCCTGACTGAGAGTCACGTCAAGTCCGTCGGCCTGGACCGTCACCTGCCTGGCGCCGGCCGCGTCCTGCTGCCAGTTGCCGCTGTACGGGTGGTGCGCCGGAAGCAGGGCGATCACACCCCAACCGGCCACGGCGACGACCGTGACGAGGACGGCCAGCCCTATGAGGAGGAATCCGCGGCGGAGGAATCCGCGGCGCTTCTTCGGGGTGGTACTGATCTCAAGCTCCCAGGTAGCGCAAAACGGCGAGCACGCGGCGGTGGTCTCCCACCTCCTGCTGCAGATCGAATTTCACGAAGATGCTGCGGATGTACTTCTCCACCGCCGCCGTGCCGATCACCAGATCGGCCGCGATCCCGGCGTTGGAACGGCCCTCCGCCATGGCCGTGAGGACCTCCCGTTCGCGCGGCGTCAGGGTGGACAGCGGATCCCGCTGCCGGCTGCCGGCCAGCAACTGCTTGACCACCTCCGGGTCGAGGACCGTCTCGCCCGCGGCGACCCGGCGCAGCGCGTCCACGAACTCCTCGGCGTCCGACACCCGGTCCTTGAGCAGGTAGCCGACCCCGTTGTCGTTGGTGTTGACCAGGTCGATGGCGTAGCGCTCCTCGACGTAGTGGGAGAGCACCAGGACGCCGGTCTCCGGCCAGCGGGCGCGGACCGCCAGTGCGGCGCGCAGGCCCTCGTCCAGGAAGGTGGGCGGCATCCGGACGTCCGTCACACAGACGTCCGGCCGGTGTTCGGCCACCGCGCGCAGGAGCTGCTCCCCGTCGCAGACCGCGGCGACCACCTCGATCCCCTGTTCGCTGAGCAGCAGTTCGACGCCCTGGCGTAGCAGCGCGGAGTCCTCGGCCAGCACTACCCGCATGGCAATTCCACCTCGATCACGGTCGGTCCACCCACGGGACTGCTGAGCCGGAACCGCCCGTCCACCCCGGACACCCGGTCCGCCAGACCGGTCAGACCCGTGCCGGCCGCGAGATCGGCTCCGCCACGCCCGTCATCGCCGACCTTAACGTCCAATCGGGCGCCCTCCCGCCGGATCTCCACCCAAGCGCGGGTCGCATGAGCATGTTTGGCCACATTGGTGAGCGCCTCGGTCACCGTGAAGTAGGCGACCGCCTCGATGGTGGAGGAGGGGCGCGGCTCCACCAGGACGTCAAGGCGCACCGGCACCGGAGCCAGCGCGGCGACGGCGGAGAGCGACCCCTCCAGGCCGCGGTCGGTCAGCACCGGCGGGTGCAGGCCACGGGCCAGGTTGCGCAACTCGGCGATGGTGCTGAGGGTTTCCTGCCGGACGTCCTCGACCAACTTGTTGGTCTCGTGGTCACCTGACTTCTTCAACCGCGAACTGGCCCGGCCCAGGGTGATCGACATCGCCACCAGCCGTTGCTGGGCACCGTCGTGCAGGTCCCGCTCGATCCGTTTGCGCTCCGCCTCGGCGGCGTCCACCACCCGGGCTCGACTCTCCGTCAGATCGATGACCCGCTGCTCCAGTTCCATGCCGCGGGGCCGGGAGAGCAGTGCGACGGCCAGCGCGGTGTCCAGCGCCACCAGGAGTTTGACGATCAGGGGGGAGAGGACCGTGCCGACCAGCAGCGCCACCGCCGCGACCAGCAGCGCCCGGGGCAGGGAATCCACCACGAACGGCCCGAGCTGGGCCTCTCCGCCGGGCACTTGCCGGTAGTAGGCCGGAAGCAGCACCAGGGTCAGCGGCACGGCCCAGATCAGCGCCACCCCGACCAGGGTCACCGCCCCCACCGGCATCAGCAGTACGAAGTAGCCGATCAGCCGCCAGGTGCAGAGGTTGTGGACGAGGGACTGCAGCGACTTGGCCAACCGCCACGAACAGACCGGCGCCGGCAGCTCGTCGAGTTCCAGCCCGCAGGTCACGGCGAACCGGGCGCGCTCGACGGCGGCCAGCCGGAACAGCGCCCACCCCGCCGCCACCGTGAGCGGCAGGCCCACCAGGCCGGCCGGCGCCAGGCAGACGGCGACGACCAGCACGACCAGCACGGCCAGTCCCGCCAGCGCCACCAGACCGTCAAGCGCCAGGTGGATCGACGCCCGCCACAGCACGGGGGAGACCAGAGCGCGCAGCGGATTGCCCGGTACCACCTCGCGGAGTGGCCGGGCGTCCGTCCGGGCTCTGCCGATGGCACGACCGGCGATGTTCTCGGTCAACTGCTTCAGACCCGCTCTCGTGGGCAGTGCGGGGGGCGACCAGGTCACCGTCCGCGCCTCGATTCGACAAGGGGACGGTACCCAACCCGACCACCCGTCGGCAGAGAGGAGAGCCCGTCAGCGGGGGTAGGGTTTACCCCCGTCCAACCGGTGGGTTCACGCTGCCGACCCGGCGCCGCCCGGTGCGACATCGTGGGGACATGACCGATCGACACGTGAGCGCCGCCGGCCGTCCCTGCCCCGCCGGCAGGACCGACGACATCGAGCAGTTCCTCGTGCACTACGGGGACACCATCGACGACCGGGTGGCCGAGATCGTCGCCGAGGTCGTCGAAGAGGTCCTCGGCGAGCAGCTGAGGCGGCACCGGCGCGACGTTGTGCTGCCGGTCACCGTCGCGCTGGTGGCGGCCGCGGCCGTCTCGCTGGCGCTCATGTGGTGGAGCCCGTGGACAGTCCCCCTGGTGTGGGCCGCCACCTCCGTCATCTGCGTGTCGCTGTCACAGACCGCCCGGATCCCGCGCCGCTCGTAACGGGCCACGGGCGTCCGGGCTGCGGCCGCCCCTCCGCGCGTACCCCTGACGCACGGCGGGGCGGCCGCGACCGAGTGCTCGGTCACGACCGCCCCGGACATCGACCTAGCCCTCGCTCCGGTCGATCGGGTCGGGCCACGACGGCGCCGCGCACGAGCTGTACCAAGTCTCCAGCACAGTGCTCCGGGGCCTCTCAGACGCCCCGGGACTCGGTGTCGGCCCACGGGTGCGCTCAGCGCCCGGTGTGCGCACGCCAGGTGTCGTGCAGCCGAGCGAGGTGCTGGAAGCCGTCCACGACCTGGTCGGTCGCCACGCCGAAGTCCACCAGGCACGCGACCTCGTCCACGCCGGCGTCGGCGAGCTGCTTGAGCGTAGCCATGCACTCCTCGACGGTCCCGAACATGCCGCTGGTCTCGAAGTACCGGTCGAAGGCCTGGGCCACCAGGAAACGGCGGTCCTCCTCGCTCACCTTCTTCAGCTCCCGCATCATCGCGGCGCCGTCGGCTCCCGCGGCCTCGGCAGCCTTGACCAGCAGGTCGAAGGAACTGGCGAGGTAGCGGGAGAACGGCTCGCGCACGGTCTCCCGTACGGCCTCGCGGTCAGTGCCTACGAAGGTGTGCACCATCACCGCCACGTGGGCGCGCTCTCCGTCGCCCTGGTGCTCCTGGTATGCCGCCCGGTACTCGGCGATCCGCTGTGCCAGTGTCCCGACCTCCTGGCCCAGCAGGTGGGTGAGGACGCCCAGGCCGTGCCGTCCGGCCAGTTCGAAGGTCGCCGGGGAGCCGCCGGTGGTCAGCCATACCGGCAGCTCGGGCTGAACCGGCGGCGGGAACACCGTCAGCGACACCGACTCGCCCGCGCCGTCGACGAGTTCGATCGACTCACGCCGCCACAGGCGGCGAATCGTGTCGACCGTGTCCATCAGCGCGCTCTTGCGGGTCTCGTAGTTCTCCGGGCGCAGCGCGAAGTCGGCGGCGTGCCACCCCGAGGCGATCGCCACCCCCGCCCGCCCGTTGGAGAGGTTGTCGACGACCGACCACTCCTCGGCGATCCGCATCGGGTGGTGCAGCGGTGCCACCACGCTGCCGGCCCGCACGGCCACCCGCTTGGTCACCGCGGCGACCGCGGCGCCCGTGACCGCGGGATTGGGGTAGAGCCCACCGAAGGCGTGGAAGTGGCGCTCCGGGGTCCACACCGCGGTGAAGCCGTGGTCGTCGGCGAAGCGCGCGCCCTCCAGCAGCAGCCGGTAGCAGTCCTGCTGCTCGGTGTCGTTGTTGGCGAAGTAGAAGAGGCTGAAGTCCATCCGCGTCTCCGGATCGTGTGCACGTGGAGTGCAGTTGAGTGAAGGAGGAGGCCGGGTCGCCGCGCCTGACCACCCGGCGGGCCGAGACTGGCAGGCTCCGCCGCGGCCACCTTGGCACCAAGCGCGACGTGGATCAATACCGACCGCTGATGGTGTGAAGTGCCCTGTTCAACCGGCTCCGGGCCGCAGTTAGACGGTTGATCGGGGCCACGGCGTGCTCGGTGCGGCGGTTGTTTGACTCCGACTCGGCACCCTGGGCCATAGTGGGTCGCGGTGTGACCGGACGGTCCCACATCATGCCCGCAGGAAGGACGACGTGATGACGAACCCGTTCGAGGACCCTGACGCGAACTACCTGGTCCTGGCCAACGACGAGGGCCAGCACTCGCTGTGGCCGGTCTTCATCGAGGTGCCGGCCGGCTGGACCTCGGTGTTCGGCGAGGCTGCGCGGCAGGAGTGCCTTGACTACATCGAGGCGAACTGGACCGACATGCGCCCCAAGAGCCTGATCGCTGCGATGGCCCAGAGCTGATCGGCCTACACCCCCGTCAGCACCCCCGAAGGCCGCTCCCCTCGTGGAAGCGGCCTTCGGGGTGTCGCGACCGGGTTGAGGTCGGGTGAGCAGGCGGTGCAGGAGGAAGACCGTCAGCCAGGTGCACTCGGAGATCAACTCGCGCATGGCGTGGGAGACATGGGTGGTCAGGCGGTCCCGGGCCGGCACGATCGGCGCCTTGACGAGGTGGTGCACCGGCCATGCCGAACCAGCGCGAGCCGTGCGGTTGTTCTAGCTCGCCGGGCACCTGGATGAGGTGGTGGTCCGAACCGTCACCGCAGGGGTCGAGCGTCGGCAGCGCGCCCTGGTCCGCGGTGATGTCGCGGCGCAGCACCACCGCGCCCGCGCCGTCGCCGAAGATCGCGGACGTGTCGCGGCCCGTCGGGTCGACGATCCGGGAGTGGATTTCGGGCGCCACGATCAGGACGCTGTCGACGACGCCACTGAGATCAGGCCGTTGGCCACCGCGGTGGCGTAGACGAACCCGCTGCACACGAACGCCGTGAAAACCTGGCCCAGGTCGAGGCGGTGCGCGACCTCGGGCGCTGCGGCCAGGCACGGGCGGTCCGGTGTCGTGGTGGCCGGCACCACGCCGCCGAGCGTTCGCAGGCCCGGCGAGCTCAGCGCGTTGGCGCCGGCCCAGCAGGCCGGGTCGCGCATGGACACCCCGGGGCCGCCCGGCGCCGAGCGGCGATGCCGGTGCGACTGCGGATCCACTCGTCGGTGGTTTACAGCTGGGCCACCAGCGCCGCGTTGTCGATCTCGGGGCTGGGCAGGCAGGTGCCGGGGCCGACCAGTACCGAGGTCGGCCGGTCGCTGCGGTCCCCGGACGATGAGATGGAATCCGCCGTGGACATCGAGTCACGCGCCCCGCGACGTCAGGCGGACCGGCAGGGACTCGGGGCCGTTGACGACGATCGATTCCAGCAGTTTCGGCTCTCCGGCCAGCTCGATGTCGACCCTGCTGTTGAGCAACTCGCCGAAGAGGAGGCGGAGTTCGGCCTTGGCCAGCACACTGCCGAGGCAGAAGTGCTCGCCGAAGCCCAGCGCCAGATGCCGGTTCGGCTTGCGCAGCACATCGAAGCGGTCCGGATCGTCGAACACCGTCTCGTCGCGGTTGGCCGACGGGAGCCAGAACACCACGCGGTCGCCGGGCTCGATCCGTTTGCCGTGGATCTCGATCGGCCTGGCCGCGGTGCGCATGATGTGGGTAGCGGTCGAGGTCCAGCGCAGCACTTCCTCGACGGCGGACGGCAGCAGGCTCGGGTCCGCCCGCAGGATGTCCCACTGCTCGGGGTGCTGGAGGAAGGCGAGCATACCGCCGGCCGCTGAGATCCGGGTGTTCTCGGTGCCGCCGACGAGCAGGTTGTCGCAGTTCAGGATGATGTCATCCGGGCTGAGCCGATCACCGTCGATGACGGCGGTGGCGAGTGCGCTCACCAGGTCGTCGCCCGGATCCGCCGCCTTCTCCTCCTGGAGATTCTCGAAGTAACCCATGATGTCGAGGTGGGCGAATCGGCGGGTCAGTGGGTCGCCATCGGCGAATGCCTTGCTGGTGAGATCGTACAGATACTGCCAGTCCGACTCTGGGATACCCATCATCTTGCAGATGACATACAGCGGAATGCGCGCGGCGATTTCCGCGACGAAGTCGCAGGACTCCTGGGCCAAGGCGTCGTCGACCACGGCGCGCGCGATGCCCCGCATTTCCTCCTCGAGTGTCCGGACCGACCGGACGGTGAACCACTCGTCCACCACGCCGCGCAGTTGGCGGTGGCGCGGCGGATCGGTGAGGGCCAGGGTGCGGCCGCCCCCGGGGTCGACTCCGTGGTCGGCGGGCCGCAGCAGGATTCCGTGCGCGGAGCTGAAGGTCTCGTGATCGCGGTAGGCGGTCCGCACGTCCTCGTACCTGGTCAGCGACCAGTAGCCGGGCAGTTCGGCCGGTTCGTGCCAGTGGGCCGGGTCGTTGGCGCGCAGCCACCGCCACTGCACAAAAGGGTCGCCATGTGAATAGAGTTCTGGATCGACCAGGTTGATAAGCGGTGGCGGCTCGATCGGCTTGCTTTGCACGCGATGCCTCGCAGGGGTCTAAGGATTGATTTCACGGTGGCACGCTGTTTCGCGCAGCGTCAAGGCTTGCCGAGCCGCCCGCTCCAGGTCGTCCGAGCGGCCTGTTCAAGTGCCGCAAAAGCGCACTTGAACACCGCTGCCGAGCGGTGTCCCCAGTCATTGAGGAGTGTTGATCTCTTCAGCGCTGGGAGGCTATGTTCCCCAGTCGGTTGGAATTATTCCGGGCTGAGGTGCGCCGAATCGTCGGCTGCCCTGTTGATGGTGTCGTTTTCTCTGGCAAGGAGGGGTGCAGATGGCTGATGAGCAGTTGTTTCTGCGGTCCAAGGTCATAATCGAGCCGCTGGTGGACAGGTTTGTCGCCCAGCCGCACACCATGGCGCCGGTGCAGGCGGCGATGAACCTGGCGTTCCTGCATGTCCCGCTGCTCGAGTCGTACCTGCAGTCCCCGCAGGTGCATGTCGCGGCCAGCAACAACCCGGAGCTGCGCGGCGGTTACTTCATCAACATCCCGGAGGAGCGCGCCGACGAGGTGCGCGAGCTGCTCGCCACCATCAAGCGTGACCGGGCTGACATGCTGAAGTTCGCCGAGGCGATCGCCGCCGGCCAGGAGATCCTGCGGGCGAACGCCACCGGCTTCGACCTGACCCCGCTCTACCCGAAGCTGCCGGACGAGCTGGGTGGTCTGGTCGAGCTGGCGTACGACACCGACAACCAGGCGCAGCTGCGCTTCATGGAGCCGGTGCTCTACACCAGCCCCTACTACCAGGAGTCGCGCCAGTCGGTGCAGCTCTCCTTCGAGACCGGTATCGAGCGCCCGTTCATCCTGAGCACGCCGCGGCTGCCCTCCGAGGACGTGCTCGAGCTGGACATCCCGTTCCGCCACCCGGGCCTGACCGAGCTGTTCAAGGCCCGGGTCAAGCCGACCACGCTGGCCCACCTGCGCGAGGCCCTGGAGCTGAACGACGAGCAGGCGGCCGTGCTGCGCACCATGCTGAGCGAGACCCCGGCCCTGAACGAGGACCGCCACATCGAGTCCGGTGGCCGGATCCGCTACTTCGGCCATGCCTGCCTGGTGCTGCAGACGCCCGAAGCCGCCATCGTCACCGACCCGTTCATCAGCGCGGACAGCGACGCGGGCGACCGCTACACGCTGGACGACCTGCCGGACTACATCGACCTGGTGCTGATCACCCACGGCCACCAGGACCACATCGTCATGGAGACCCTGCTGCAGCTGCGGGGCCGGGTCGGCAAGATCGTCTGCCCGCGCTACTCCCGCGGCAACCTGGCGGACCCGTCGATCGCGCTGATGCTCAAGCACCAGGGCTTCGAGGTGGTCGAGGTCGACGACTTCGACGAGGTCGAGTTCCCCGGCGGCAAGATCACCGCCACCCCGTTCCTCGGTGAGCACTGCGACCTGGACATCCGCGCCAAGTCGACCTACTGGGCGGAGCTGGCCGGCAAGAAGGTCTTCATCGGTGCCGACTCCTCCGGCATCGCCCCCAAGCTCTACCGCTACATCAAGGGCCACCTGGGCACCGCCGACTTCGCCTTCCTCGGCATGGAGTGCGACGGCGCCCCGCTGACCTGGCTCTACCAGGCGCTGCTGACCATCCCGGTCACCAAGAAGATGAGCAACTCCCGCAAGCTGTCCGGCTCCAACGCCGAGCAGGCCGCCGCGATCATGGTCGAGCTGGGCGCCAAGGAGGCCTACGTCTACGCGATGGGTGAGGAGGACTGGCTGGGCCACGTCATGGCCACCACCTACACCCCGGACACGTACCAGATCAAGCAGATCGAGGAGTTCCTCGGCTGGTGCAAGGAGCGCGACATCCCGGCCGGCCACCTTTTCAAGCAGCAGGAGTGGCGCTGGTAGCAGGCCCGGAATGACCGCGGCCCCAGGCGAACACCTCGAACTCCGCTCCCGGCTCCCGCAGGAGGTACTTCATGGCTGTGCACGACATCGGCTACGTCGAGCTGTACACGAGAGACAAGGTTGCGACCGTCGACTACTTCGTCTCCGCCATGGGGTTCACCCGGGTGGCTGACTCGGTTGAGGCGGAGCGGAGTTCGGTACTGCTGCAACAGGGTGGGGTTCGCCTGGTGGTCACCTCCGGGCGGGGGACCGTGAGGTTCCTGGAACAGCACGGCGACGGCATCGCCGACATCGCGCTGACCTGTGACGACGTGGCGGAGACGGGTGCGGCGGCCGCCGCAGCCGGCGCCACGGTGACCGACTCCGCACAGGGCCTGCCGGTCGTGTCCGGCTTCGGAGACGTCGTACACACCCTGCTGCCGGCCGATTCCCCTCTGAACGGCCTGTCCAGCGCCAGCAGTTGGGTCCCCATACCCGGGGCCGCCTCGGCGGCGGCGACCGGCCGGATCACCGATCTGGACCACGTCGCGGTCTGCCTGGAGGGCGGCACCCTGGAGAAGTACGCCGACTTCTACCGTGAGGCCTTCGGCTTCTCGCGCTACTCCTCGGAGTACGTCGCGGTCGGCGACCAGGCGATGGACTCCATCGTGGTGCGCAGCGGTCGGGGCAGCGCCATCTTCACCCTGGTCGCACCGGACCCCGGCAAGGAACCCGGTCAGCTCGACAACTTCCTGGAGCGCAACGGCGGCGAGGGCGTCCAGCACCTCGCCTTCCTGACCGAGGAGATCATCCCCGCGGTGCACGAGTGCCGCGACCGGGGCGTCGTGTTCCTCGACACCCCGGACAGCTACTACGACGTGCTCGCCGAGCGGCTCCCGGGCCTGCGCGTGGAGATCGAGGAGCTGCGCGAGACCAAGGTGCTGGCGGACCGCGACGAGTGGGGCGACCTGCTCCAGCTCTTCACCCGCTCGCCCTACCCGCGCAACACGCTCTTCTTCGAGCTCATCCAGCGCAACGGATCGCGCGGCTTCGGCAGCGCCAACATCCGCGCCCTGTACGAAGCGGTGGAGCGCGATCGGCTGACCGCCGGATGAGCACCGAACCCCGCGTACAGTCAGCTCTGTTGACCCTGTCGGACTACGAAGAAGCCGCCAAGCACTGCTTCGACCGGGCGAGTTGGGACTTCATCGCGGGCGGCGCCGGTCAGGAGCGCACCCTGGCGGCCAATCTGGCGGCCTTCGACCGGGTGCGGCTGCATCCGCGGGTGCTGTCCGGTGCCGGCCTTCCCGAGACCAAGACCAGGGTACTGGGACGCAGTTGGTCCGCGCCGATCGCGGTGGCGCCGATGGCGTACCACACCCTGGCCGACCCGGAAGGCGAGGTGGCCACCGCGCGGGCCGCCGGCCGGGCCGGCCTCCCGCTGGTGGTGAGCACCTTCGCGGGCCGGACCTTCGAGTCCATCGCCGAGGCCGCCAGCACCCCGCTCTGGCTCCAGGTCTACTGCTTCCGGGACCGGGCGACCACCCGGCAGCTGGTGGAGCGGGCCGAGCGGGCCGGCTTCGAGGCGCTGGTGCTCACCGTCGACGCGCCGCGGCTCGGCCGTCGGCTGCGCGACCTGCGCAACGACTTCCGGCTGCCGGACGGGATGGTGCCCGCCAACCTCACCGGTGGCGACTTCGCCTCCCCGAGTGCCCACGCGCTCACCGAGTTCGACCCCGCGTTGGACTGGTCGGTGATCGGCTGGCTGCGGGAGATCAGCTCACTCCCGGTGCTGGTCAAGGGAGTGCTGAGCGCCGCCGACGCCCGGGCTGCGCTGCGCGCCGGAGTCGACGGCATCGTGGTCTCCAACCACGGTGGCCGCCAACTGGACGGCGCCCCCGCCACGTTGGACGCGCTGCCGGAGATCACGGCGGCCGTCGCCGGGGCCTGCCCGGTGATGGTCGACGGCGGCATCCGCCGTGGCGCCGACGTGCTGGCCGCCTTGGCACTGGGCGCCGACGCGATCCTGCTGGGCCGGCCGGTCCTGCACGGCCTCGCGGTCGGCGGCGAGCAGGGCGCCACCAACCTGTTGGAGCTCATCACGGAGGAGTTGGTCGAAGCCATGGCGCTCACCGGAACCCCGTCGGTCGCCGAGGCGACCGCTGCCCTGGTCGGCGCCGAGCCGGCCCAGCCGCCGCACCCCGCCCCGACCTCCCAGCCCGCCGGGCTGCTCAAGGCGGAGCTGCACCGCAGCGTCAGCGACCCGGTGCTGGACACCATGAACTTCCTCAACGAAGTCACCACCCGTTACCCGCAGGCGATCTCGTTCGCCCCCGGCCGCCCGTACGAAGGCTTCTTCGACACCGAGCAGATCTTCACCCATCTGCGGCGCTACCTGGACCACCTGGAGGCGCAGGGAGCGTCCCCCGATCAGGTGCGCTCCACGCTCTTCCAGTACGGCCCGACCAGCGGCCAGATCCGCGAGCTGATCGCGGATTCGCTCCGCAAGGACGAGAACACCGACGTCGCCCCCGAGTCCATCGTGGTCACGGTGGGGTGCCAAGAGGCGATGTTCCTCGCCGTGCGGGCGCTGATCTCCGGACCCGAGGACGTGCTCCTGGTCTCCAGCCCCTGCTACGTGGGGATCACCGGCGCGGCTCGACTGCTGGACGTCACCCCGACCGCCGTGGCCGAGCGTGAGTCCGGCTTCGACTGCGCCGATCTGGAAGCGGCCATCCTGGCCGAGCGGGCCCGCGGCCGCCGTCCCCGGGCGTTCTACGTGATCCCCGACCACTCCAACCCCTCCGGCACCACGATGCCGCTGCAGACCCGGCTCGACCTGCTCGACCTGGCGCAGCGCCACGACATCCTGCTGCTGGAGGACAGCCCGTACCGGATGGTCAGCCCGGGGCAGCAGTTGCCCACGCTGAAGTCCCTGGACCGCCACCGGCGGGTGGTACAGCTGGGATCGTTCTCCAAGACGCTCTTCCCCGGTGCCCGGGTCGGCTACATGGTGGCCGACCAGGCGGTGGTGGATGCCGACGGCCGCACCGGCCTGCTGGCCGACGAGCTCGCCAAGATCAAGAGCATGATCACGGTGAATACCTCGGCCGTGAGCCAGGCTGTGGTAGCAGGCATGCTGCTCGCGGCCGACGGTCGGACCTCCGAGCTGAACAGCGAGACCGCCGTCTACTACGGCGACGCGATGCGGGTCACCCTGGAGGAGCTCGCCAAGCAGTTCCCGGCCGCCGAGCGGGAGGCCCTCGGGGTGCGCTGGAACGAGCCCACCGGCGGCTTCTTCCTCAGCCTCACTGTGCCGTTCCAGGCCGACAACGCGGCGCTGAGCCGCTCGGCCGAGGAGTTCGGTGTGATCTGGACCCCGATGTCCTACTTCTATCCGGACGGCGGTGGCGAGCATGCCGTCCGGCTGTCCGTCAGCTACCTGACGCACCAGGAGATAGCCGACGGGATGGAGCGGTTGGCGCACTTCATCAAGTCCCAGTCCCAGTTCCAGTCCCATACGGCCCGCGGCTGAGCCGTCCGCGCCCGAACCCCGAGGGAGCTGCCCATGCCGGCCTGCCGCTGACCCCGGCCGAGCAGCCCACCGGGCCGTTGCCGGTCGAGGCGCCCGACAGGGCGGAGGAGACCTGGACCAGGTTCGTCCGGGACCGCCGCGGCTAAGAGGTCGCCTCATTTGGCCTGCTGAGTAGTCTGCGCCGTGTGGTGATGGTCGAACATTTGGTGCCGGACAAGCTGTGGGAGCTGTTCCAGCGGGTGGTCCCGCCCGCTCCGGCACGACCGCAGGGCGGCGGCAGACGCCGGTACGGAGACCGCGAAGTGCTGGCCGCGATCGTCTTCGTGGCCACAACAGGCTGCACCTGGCGGCAGCTGCCGCCGATCTTCGGTCCGTCGGGACCAACCGCACACCGGCGCTTCGCCGAGTGGAGTACCGTCCGGGTCTGGGCCAAGTTGCACCGCGTCATCCTCGATGAGCTGGGCTCGCGCGGCAGCCTGGACTGGTCGCGCTGCGCGCTTGACTCGGTGAACATGCGGGCCCTGAAAGGGGGGACCTGACAGGCCCGAATCCTGTCGACCGGGGCAAGAACGGCTCGAAGATCCACTTGATCAGCGAGCGGACCGGTCTGCCCATCTCCGTCGGGATCTCCGGCGCGAACCTTCACGACAGCCATGCGCTTGAGCCGCTGGTCCGCGGTATTCCCCCGATCCGTTCGCGTCGCGGCCCGCGACGCCGACGACCCGCCAAACTCCACGCGGACAAGGGATACGACTACGACCACCTGCGCCGATGGCTCCGCTCGCGCGGCATCCGCCACCGCATCGCCCGCAGAGGCGTCGAGTCCTCCACGCGGCTGGGTCGGCACCGCTGGACGATCGAGCGCACGATGTCATGGCTGGGCGGCTGCCGCCGCCTGCACCGCCGCTACGAGCGCAAGGCCGAACACTTCCTCGCTTTCACCGCCATCGCCTGCACCCTCATCTGCTACCGCCGCCAGAAGCCGTGACCATTGCACCAGGGGCTGCGGCAACATGGTGCAGGTGAGCGCATCATCTGAGCAGGTTCAGAACGCAGCCCGTCTCTGGCACGAACACCGTCATGCACCCTTCCCCGCCAGTCTGCGCGGTGCCGAGTTCGGGGGTACAGACATGGTGTTGCTCGACGCGGATACCGCCGGCTGCGTTCTTACGTGGCTGAACAACGGCGGCGCTCTCGACCCGAAGCGCACCCGCATCCTGCAGAGCTGCATCGAGGACCTGGACCGTGTCATCCCTCAGATCACCGAACTCACAGGAATCCAGTACTACGAGCGCCTGCGTCAGCTCGCCCTACTCGTATCCAGGGCTCTCTCCAGGACCAGATGAGACGACCTCTAAGTGAGCGTTTTACTCATGCTCATGCCAGTTTGATGCGATTCTGAATCGTCGGCCTCGTAGGGTGACCGCACCTTATCCACCGGAATGTGTCTCTTCTTGAAGGCTACGGGCCAGGGAAACAGCTCGGTCTGCCCCAGAACATCCTGTCTCGATTACGCAAGCACCAGTTCGCGGCATACCCGGGCGCATACCAACGCTCCCCATACCCCCGCACACGCCCTCCCCGGCAGCCACCAGCGCCAGTAATCCCACATCATGCGACCACCCCGGCCCTACCCCAGCGACCTGTCCGACGCGCGATGGGAACTGATCCGCCCCACCCTCGAAACCTGGCGCCAGGCCCGCGCCGGGATCCGCCGGCCCCACCACGACCTGCGGGCCCTGATGAACGCGATCCTCTACGTCGACCGCACCGGCATCCCCTGGCGCTATCTGCCCCACGACTTCCCACCCTGGCAGAGCGTCTACGGCTACTTCGCCCACTGGCAGAACGACGGCATCTTCGACCAACTCAACGGCCTCCTACGCGGCCTGCTCCGCCAGGCCGAAGGCCGCGAACCAGAACCCACCGCCTGCCTGCTCGACTCCCAGAGCATCAAGACCTCCGCCAACGTCCACCTCGCCGACCAGGGCATCGACCCCGCGAAAAAGATCCTCGGCCGCAAGCGGCACATCGCCACCGACACCCTCGGCCTCCTCCTCGCCGTTCTCGTCACCGCCGCCAGCGTCCACGACTCCGCCGCCGGCACCCGTCTCATCGACGACATCGCCGCCCGCCACCCCACCATCACCAAAGCCTGGGCCGACAACGGCTACAAGAACAAAGCCATCGAACACGCAGCCACCCGCGGCATCGACCTCGAGATCGTCCAACGCGACCCCCACACCCGCGGTTTCACCGTCCAACCCCGCCGCTGGGTCATCGAAAGAACCCTCGGCTGGCTCATGCACCACCGCCGCCTGGCCCGCGACTACGAAACCCACCCACACAGATCAGCAGCCATGATCCAAATCGCCGCCATCAGCCTCATGACGCGACGCCTCACCCAACAGAACACACCCAACTGGCGCGACACCTGACCACAAACGAAACAGACAACCGAGAATCAAACGCTCACTAAGACGACGTCCCCGGCCCCCTCACCCGCTTCGCCGGCACCGCGACCGCCGGGAGCGCCTCATGACGATCACCGGACTCCTCACCACGCCCTGGTTCCGCGCACCCCGTCGGGTCGTCCACAGCGAGCCCGGCCCCGTTGATCCACCAGGAGCTGGAGCGCACCACCACCATCGACCGGGTGCGCCCGGGCCGGCGGCCAAGCGGGCAGGCTCATCCGAGTTCTCCGCGTTGTCCGGGGTGCCCGTCAGTACTTGCCGAGGAATTCGGTGATCGCGGCGTTGACCGCCTCCGGTCGCTCCAGGTGCCCCAGGTGTCCGGCGTCGGGGATCTCGACGAAGTCGCAGCCGGGGATGGCGTCGGCCACCTCCGAGACCAGGTGGGGCGGGCAGATCAGGTCGTCGGCGAAACCGATCACCCGACACGGCACCGTGATCGCGCGCAGCGCCTTGCGTCGGTCGCCGGTCTGGGTGACCCAAGCCTGGCCGTCGGCGGTATTGCTGCCGCTGCCGGTCAGTTCGAAGATGTCCAGCCAGGAGCGGATGGCGTCGTCGTCGTTCAGCGAGGCGGGGGAGAGCATCTTCAGGACGGTGTGGACCGCCTCGTACTTGGACGGCAGTTGGACGCGATTCTCCCGCATCAGCTGGTCGCTCTCCTGCATCGCCCGGCGCATCGCGTCAGACCGGGCCCTTGCCGCCATGAGGACAGCCGAGCGCACCAGATGAGGTGCCTCGATGGCCAGTTCCTGGGCGATCATGGCGCCCATGGAGTACCCGACGATCCGGCACGGGCCGAGGTCCAGCGCCTCGATGAGCCCCTTGGTGTCAGCCACCATGTCGGCCAGCGAGTACTTGCCCTCCGGTGCGTCCGAGCCGCCGATGCCCCGGTTGTCGAAGACGACCGCCTGGTAGCCGGCCTGGATGACGGCGGGAGTCTGGTGCATCGTCCAGACACGGCCCGCGGCCCCCGAACCCATGATGAACAGGACGGGTTCGCCCTGGCCAGAGCGCTGGTACGAGAGGCGGATGCCGTTGGTGCTCACCTGAGGCATGGCGTCGGGACTCCTGAGCGAGAGGGAATCGAGGTGGAGGAGGCCCGCCGATACGGCTCCGCTGCACCCACCTTGGCACCGCGGCGCGCCGGTCATCAAACCAGGTTGTCTGCCCGGCGGTTCAGGGTGAGGGCGGTGGCCGGCCGGAAGCCGGGGTGGGTCGGTGGATGTGCAGGACGACGGCGGTGGCGGTGACCAGCCCACCGAGGTTCTAGGCGAAGCAGGAGAGACGGCAGACGAAGCCGTCGGACCAGGCGAGCCGGATGGACGAGTCCCACCCGCACATGTCGGACGGGGCGATCGCGTGGACCGCGGGATGGGGGACGAAGGCCGCCGCGGCCGGTCCGCGATGTTCAGCTGAGGCGGTGCCGCAGTTGAACGCACGAGTCGGCCGGGATGGCAAGGTGCGCCCGCTCAACAGCGGAGCGAGGCGGCAGGGCCCGCGGAACTCATCGCCGAGCACCCGCAGGGCACGTTGCGTGAGGTCGCCCGGCTCGCCTTGGTCTCGGCAGCGACGGTCAGCGGCGTGCGCAAGCGGCATCAGCTCGGTGCCCCCGCGGCGGACACCGGGAGCAGCCCCGATGGGGCCGGCTCGAACTGCGCGGCCCTGACGTCGGTCGGGCACCCGAGCTGCGTGGCGAGCGGCGGCCCCGGCTGGTACAGCCGGACCCGGCCGCACCTTTTCATGTTGCACCACAAAATCAGGGATCAAAAGAACTTCTCCATGTCTCGGAGTGCTTGACCGGAACGCCTCCCGCGCTTCGCTGGTTCGGATGCGCTCGGGAATCGGCGGGCACTCCCGCCTTCCGCAGGTCGCGTTGAACGCGTGATGTCGCTGAATGTGCCTTCGACCGCTTCGGGCGCTATACCTCCCCTCTGTGAGGTATGTACAGGGAAAAGGCCTGACCGAAGGGCGATGGGCATTCCGGGTGCGGGGAGGAAGAACTCGCCAAGGGTGCCTCAGGGCACGGGTGGCGCGATGCGCGTGGACACTCGATCGGATAACACCGCTGATTCTCCATCAGTTCATCCTTTGTTACCCGATCAAGGTGTAGTCGTGTTGCTCAAAACGTCATGGGTGGGTCCATTTCCCGTGCCGGAACGGACCGATGTCACGAGAGGGGTTCACGGGCTGCCTGCAGGAATGACGTTCATTCAGTGGCTGATTCAAGCCAATTGATGAGCCGTACACGCTCACTGGTTGTGCCCCCTCGACAGTTCATGGGGCGGAAGTCATGATCGAGTCACTGGAGTTTGGCTGGGACGTGACCTTGAGGGTCGGCTTCGAACCTTGGCGGTGATGCGCGGAGCGAGCCTGCGGGACCTGGTAGGCGCCTCGCCGGGACGCCCCTGTGGAGTGTCGACACGCGTCTGGGCCCAGCTCGAGCCGACAACCATCAGGGGGAGCACGTGAGGCTGACCGTTAAAGACCGGAAATCGACCGTCGTGGTGCCGGCCGCCGTGTTGCAGTTGGGAGAGTCACCGCGCACCGGCGGCCGGGACGAGGAGCACATCGCCAGGTTGGCCGAGTTGGACGGCCCGCTTCCGCCGATCCTGGTCGAGCGGCACACCATGCGCGTGATCGACGGGACCCACCGGCTGCTGGCCGCGGTCTCCAAGGGCCAACTGGCCATCGAGGTCGAGTTCTTCGACGGCAGTAGTGCGGATGCCTTCCTGAAGGCGGTCGAGGCGAACGTCACCCATGGTCTGCCACTCTCCCTGGCCGACCGGCGGGCAGCAGCCGAGCGGATCGTGATCTCGCACCCGCAGCTTTCCGACCGGGCGATCGCCCGGACCGCGGGGCTGGGTGCCAAGGCGGTGGCGGCGATTCGCCGCCGCGTGGCTGAGACCGCGGATGGACCGCAGTTGCAGGTGAGGGTCGGTCGGGACGGCAAGGTCCGTCCGCTGAACAGCCTGGAAGGGCGCCGTCGGGCCGCGGAGCTGCTGGCCGAGCGCCCGGAGGCCTCGCTGCGCGAGGTCGCCAGGCTGGCCGGGCTCTCCCCGGCGACGGTCAGCGATGTCCGGCGCCGGCTGGCGGCCGGGGAGGCGAAGGCCACCGAGCAGGCGGGCGACGGCGCCATGGGCGTGGTGCTCCCGGCCCAGCGGACCCGAGCGACCGTGGCCCAGCACATGCGGCTGATGCGGTCCGACCCGGCCATGGTGCTGGAGAAGCTACTGCGCGACCCGTCGCTGCGCCACAAGGAGGAAGGCCGCCAACTGCTGCGTCTGCTGCAGCAGAACGCGATGGGGGCCAGTGAATGGTCCGAGCTCACCGAGGTCGTGCCCACGCACTGCGGGGCCCTGGTGGTGAACCTTGCCCGGCAGTGCGCCGAGACCTGGCTGGAGTTCGCGCAGCAACTGGACGAGCGGGTTCGCGCGGTGGACCAGGCCGCGACCGGCTGACCGAGTAGTGCCGGGCCCGTCGTGGCGGTCGCACACGGGCCCGGCACAGACCGGCAGGGCAGCCGATGGGGCGCTGCTGTCATGCGGCGCGGGATCAGGACGAGCGACCGTTGGGGTAGGGCTGTTGCCGTAGGTGGCCGTGCCGCTCGTCCCGGCTGCGGACGGCCGCTCCGCCGGTCCCCACCTTGTGCAGGGAGTGCAAGCCGCGTTGACGCGTACGTCACCGGGCCCGATTGGCCCGGTCGGCGGAGCCCGGTCGTCACGGGCAGACAACTCACGCTCGTCGACGCGCTGTTCAAGTGCCATGGGGATGCGGACCGAGGTGCGGCAGGCTGGCGAGTACCGCGAGACAGACCTCTCCATCCTCTTGGCAGAGCGCCACCGAACGACGGTGACGTCGCCACACAGGTGGGATGAAGCAGCCTGTCCAGGCTGCTTCGAAGAGCACCTCCGAGTCGGGCAGCCGCCCACGTATCCGATGGCAACGGGCCGCCAAGGCCGCGTTGTTCACAAGTGATGGTTTGGCATCGGCTTGAGCGAGGCGGTCCCGCTCGCCGGCGATCGGATGTTCAACCGACGGTGTGCGGCAGTTGGACACCCGCGCGCATTCGTCCGGGACCGAGCACCCTTGCATTCCAGCACCCCGCACCATCTGGGTGTTCAGGGTCACCGTGCGCTCTCGCACTTACCGAGCGACGAGGGCTGGGGCATAGTGGTCGGCGGGCCCCGCCATGATCCATTACGCCGACGCAACCGATGCCGCTGATGTGCGCTTCGCGAGCAGTCCGGCCTGGACGGCGACGCGAGGCGGCCGCATCTCGGCTGAGGAAGTCGGAACGGTGCGCCGCATCTCGGAACAACAGTGACTGACGGAGCAGCAGCCTAGGGGAACAGCATGGATTTCGATCTCGGCGGCTACCAGAGCCTGGGAGCTGCCTTCGACACGCGGATCACGCGTCACCCGGAGAAAGCCGCTCTCACCGTCACCCGTGGCACCGCCGAGGAAGACAACGGGAGCCTCGGCTTCACGGAGCCGGTGCGGCTCGCCCCGCCCCGCGAACTGGACCCCGAGGTGCGGCGCCCGGCGGCGGGAGACCTCAGGTGACCACCACTCGCACGGGCGCCGGGATCGCGGCCGCCCTGGACGAAGCCCTGGGCCCGCTCGACGAGACGGCCCGCCGGTCCGTGGAACTCGACGCGAACGATCAGTTCCCCGAGGACTTCTGTGCCCGCCTCGATGGGTTGGGCCTGTCGGCCTACTACGTGCCGACCGAGTGGGGCGGCGCGCTGTCCGACCACGAGGAGATGATCCGGCTCTGGCGCATCGTCGCTCGCCGTGACATCAGTGCACTGACGGCCCACGCCAAGACGTACCTGGGCGTGGCCCCGATCTGGATCGCCGGCAACCCGGAGCAGGCCAGGGCCACCGCTGACGCGGTGATGTCAGGTTCGCCGGTGGCTTGGGCGCTGTCCGAGCCGGAGCACGGTGCCGACCTGTTGAGCGGTTCCGTCACCGCCACGGCGGAGCCCGACGGCTACCGTGTCGACGGCGTGAAGTGGCCGATCAACAACGCCACCCGCTCTGGCCATGTCACTCTGCTCGCGCGTACCGGCCGGGACGGCTCCGGGCGTGGCCAGAGCCTCTTCTTCGTCGACAAGTCGGTGCTGCAGGCAGGTACTTGGCGGACACTGCCCAAGGTGCTGACGCACGGCATCCGCGGGATCGACATCTCCGGCATCGAGTTCGACGGTGCGCTGCTGCCGGCCGACGCATTGATCGGCCCGGAGGGAAGCGGGCTGGAGACGGTGCTGCTCGCGCTCCAGTTCACCCGGACGATGTGCACCGCACTCTCCCTCGGCGCCGGTGAGCACGCGCTGCGACTCGCGGCCCGGTTCGTGGGGGCGCGCATCATCCAGAAGCGCCCGCTGGCCGAACGGCCGTTCCCGGCCTCGGTCCTGGCCCGCAGCGCCGCGCTGCTGACGGCTACGGAAGCGACCGCGCTGGTCGCCGCCCGTTCGATCCACAGCCTCACCGCGGAGATGAGCGTGACCTCGGCGGCCGCCAAGGCACTCGCGCCCACACTGGTCGATGCCACGCTGGGGGAGCTCGCCGAACTGCTCGGCGCACGTTCCTTCCTCTCCGATGTGTACGAGTACGGCGCGTTCCAGAAGGTGTGGCGCGACCACCAGATCGTGGCGGTGTTCGACGGCAGTACCCCGGTGAACCGCGCCGCCCTGGTGCAGCAGTTCCCCAAGCTTGTCCGTGGCTTCGCCACCGGCACTGTCGATGCGGCCGGACTGGCGGAAGCCGTCTCGATCGGCAGTCCGGTCCGTCCCGTGGACCGGGGCGCACTGACCATGCTGTCCCGGCAGGGATGCTCCGTCGTGCAGGCACTGCCCGCACTCGTCGAGTCGATCGGCAGCCGGCCCGCCCCCACCGGGCTCGCCGACCAGGCCGTCGCACTGGGCGCCATGGCCGACCACCTGCACAGCCAGATGGCCGCCGTGGCGCCCGCCGCCCGTCCCGCCATGGCCGCGTACGAGCTGGCTGCCGCCTACGAGCTCTGCTACGCGGGTGCGGCCTGCCTGCACCTGTGGGCCACGGGTGAATCCGAGCACGCGGCGGAGCCGCTGTGGCAGGACGGCCTCTGGGTGCGGGCGGCGCTGCGCGCCCTGCTGGCCAGGCTCGCCACGGTACTGCGCGTTCCGGTGCCGGCCTCCGGGCCCGGCGACGACCGGCTCGACGCCGCACTGGCCGGTCTCGTCGTCGACGCCGCGAACACCGGTGCCCCCATCACCCCGTTCGGAGCGCCGGCGCCCCGAACGCTTCAGCAGGGGAAGGACTCACGTGAGCGCTGAGAAGTTGGACGCACTGTTCGGCGACCCACGGGACTCGGACAACCCGGTCGGTTACGCCGCCGTCCTCGCCGCCGATGAGCGGCACGAGATGCTCGCCGAGGGCGAACGCCTGCTGGAGGCCTACGGCATGAACGCCGAGTTCGTGCCGGCCGCGTACGGTGGCCGACTGGTGCGGGCCGACCGGCTTGCCGAAGTGCAGCGGGAGCTGTGGCGACGCGACCCCTGCCTCGGCCTCGGCTACGGCTTCAGCTCCCTCCTCGGATCGGTCAACATCTGGTCCGCCGGCACGCACGAGCAGCGCACGAAGGCAGCCGAGATCCTGCTGGGGGGAGGCCGGATCGCGGCCGCCTTCCACGAACTCGACCACGGCAACGACTTCGCGCACGCCGAGTGCGCTGCCGTTCCGAGCGACGACGGCTGGCTGCTGACCGGGCGCAAGGAGATCGTCACCAATCTCCGCCGTGCCGAGGCCATGGTGCTCTTCGCACGGACCAGTGAGGTCGCGGGCAGCCGCAGCCACAGCCAGTTCTTCGTCACCCGCGGCGAGTTGCCGGCCGACCGCGTGCTGGACCTGCCGCGGTTCCCCAGCTCCGGCATGAACGGAGTACAACTCGGCGGACTGCGGTTCTCCGACTGCCCGATCCCCGGCAACGCGATGCTCGGCCGGCCCGGCCAGGGCATCGAGAACGCCCTCCGCGCCTACCAGCTCAGCCGAGTGGTGCTCCCAGCCATCCTCGTCGGGCCGTTGGACACCGCGCTGCGTCTGGCGCTGGAGTGCGTGCACGAGCGGCGCCTGTACGGTGGCTTCGCCGCCGACCTGCCCTATGTGCGCGCCGCCCTCGCACGCGCCTACGCCGACCTGCTGGCCGTCGACGCCTTCTGTGGCGTCGGACTCCGGGCGCTGCACCTGGCCCCGGAGGCCACGCTGCTCTACGCACCGGCGGTGAAGTACCTGACGTCACGGATCGTGCTGGACGCCTTCGAGGATCTGCGTGCGGTCATGGGCGCCCAGGGCTACCTCCGCGAGGGCTCCTACGCGATGTTCCAGAAGCTCGTCAGGGACGCCGCTCCGGCCACCTTCGCCCACATCTCGCGCTCCGCCTGCCTGGTGCTGATCCTGCCGCAGCTGCCCCGGCTGGCGCGGAAGTCCTGGCTGGCCGACCCGGCCGCCCCTCAGCAGCTGTTCGACCTCGGCGCGGATCTGCCGCCGCTGGACTTCGACCAGCTCGCCGTCGGCATGCTGTCCGGCGACGGGCTGATCGGCGTGCTGGCCGAGACCGCCGAGCGCGAGTCGGCCGCCACCCCGGTCGGTCGGTTCGCCGTGCGCTTCAGGGACGAGGTGCTCGCACTGCGCGACCAGTGCGCCGCACTGGCTCCCTCGGACCTCACGATCGGGGCCTCTCCGGAGGCCTACGCGGTGGCCGACCGGTACACGGTGCTGCTCGCCGCCGCCGCCGCGCTCGCGGTCTGGCGCAGCGACGACCGTCAGCAGGAGGCGGTGCTCCTGGGGATCCTCGACCGGCTCTCCGGACGCCTCGGTGGCGTCCCGGTGCTCACTCCGGACGAGCGCGCGAGTGCAGAGCAGGCGCTGTTCGACATCGCTGTCGAGCGCTTCCAGGACGGGCGGCTCCTCGACCTGTCCGCACGTCATGTTTCCGGCTGAGAGAGGGACTTCGATGACTGATCGGGGAGTGGGTGTGCCGGTGTCGGGTGTGGACATCGAGCGGTGGTTGATGGAGCGGGTGTCCTATTACCTGGAGACGCCGGTGGGGGAGATCGATCCGGGTGTCTCGCTCGCCGAGTACGGGTTGGAGTCGGTGTACGCCTTCGCGCTGTGCGGGGACATCGAGGACACGTGGGGTGTGACCGTGGAGCCGACCCTGGTGTGGGATGTCGACACGGTTGCGGCTCTGACCGTTCACCTGGCCGGCCTGGTGGCCGATCTGCCGTCGGCCTGACGGTTCTTCTGGGCCTTCAAGGCCCGCAGGTCTCTTAGTGCACGTGTGTTTACCGGCGGCGGGGTCCGACGGGGTCCTGGGTCGGTCCGGTTGATTCGCGCGGTCCCGGTGCCGTGGTTCAGCGTCCTGCCTTTGTTCTTCCAGAGTGTGTCGATCGATTGAGGGATACGAGAATGGGTGCCTCCGCACAGGGTCCGTGGGATCTGATGTCCGGCCAGCTGGGGGTCTGGTACGCGCAGCAGCTCGCGCCTGACAATCCGGCGTACAACATCGGCGACTGCACGGAGATCCACGGCGAACTCGACGCGGATCTCTTCGTGCGTGCGCTGCGCCGCACGGTGCAGGAGGCGGAGGCTTTCCGTCTGCGCCTGTGTGTGGAGGGCGGGACGCCGCGGCAGTTCCTGGGGGAGGCCGGGGAGGTTCCGGTTCACGTGGCGGATCTCCGGGGGGAGGCTGATCCGCGTGCGGTGGCGCAGGAGTGGATCCAGGCTGATCTGGACACGCCGGTGGAGCTGGTGGGCGGGGCGCTGTCGGGGCATGCGTTCTTCGTGCTCGGGTCGGATCGCTTCCTGTGGTACCAGCGTGCTCATCACATCGTTCTCGACGGCAATGGTCTGTCGCAGTTCGCTGAGCGGCTGTCCCAGGTGTACGGGGTGCTTCGGGCGGGTGGGGATCCGGCCGAGAGTGCCTTGCGGTCGGTGTCGGAGCTGATCGAGACCGACGAGGTCTACCGGGATTCGCAGGAGCGTGACCGGGACCGGCGGTTCTGGCTGGAGGCGTTCTCGGACCAGGAGGAGGAGACGGCGTCCGAGGGGCCGCAGGGGCGGCGCCTCGCCGGCCGGCCGGTGACCCACCAGCAGGATCTCGGAGACGACGCGACCGCTCGGCTGCGGGCTGCCGCGAAGCGGCTTCGGGTCAGCTTCGCCGGTTTGGTGATCGCCGCGTCGGCCGTCTACCAGCACCGGTCCACCGGGGCGCAGGACGTCGTGCTCGGAGTGTCGGCCAGCGGCCGCACGAGCATGCGTGAGGTGGGCATCCCCGGCATGACATCGAACATCATGCCGATCAGGCTCAGGGTCCGTCCGGGCACGTCCGTCGAGGAGCTCGCGCGGCAGACGCAGCGAGCGGTCCACAGCGGTCTGCGTCATCAGCGCTACCAGTACCCGGACCTGCTCAGGGACCTGAAGCGGGTCGGCGGCACCCCGCTGTACGACATGATCGTCGACGTCATGGTGGCCGACCGCCGGATCGCGTTCGGCGACTGCGCGATCACCTGGACCGCCCTCTCCAGCGGGCCTGCCGAGGGCCTGAAGATCGACGTGTTCAGCAAGGTGGCCGAGGGCGGGGTGCAGACCCTCATCGAGATGAACCGCGAGCACCACGACGCCGAAGCGGCGTCGTCGGTGAGCCGCCGGTTCCTGGCCGTGCTGGACTGGTTCAGCAGTGCTCCGGCCACCGCCTCGGTCAGCACCGTCGACCTGCTCGACCCGGCTGAGCGACGGCTGGTGCTGGAGACCTGGAACGACACCGTGGTTCCCGGCGAGGCCCTGCCGGTACCGCAGCGGTTCGCGGCCCAGGTGGCCGCGACGCCGCAGGCGGTTGCCGTGGTGGCCGACGGCTCGGCGGTGTGCTACGCTGAACTGGACGCGCGAGCGAACCGGTTGGCGCACCACCTCCTCGCCCAGGGAGTCGGTGCGGAGTCGCCGGTGGGTCTGTGCCTGCCGCGCGGCCTGCAGGCGATCGAGGCGATCCTGGCGGTGTGGAAGGCGGGGGCGGCGTACGTGCCGCTGGACCCGGCGTACCCGGCGGAGCGGCTCGGCCAGATGCTGGCCGACAGCGGGGCCGGCCACGTGCTGGGCGAAGCGGCGCTGATCGAGGAGCTGGCGGCCCAGGGCGTGCGCACGATCGCCCTGGATGACCCGACGGTGCTGGCCGAGCTGGACGCACGACCCACCGCGGCGCCGGAACTCGACGTGATCGCCGACCAGTTGGCCTATGTGATCTACACCTCCGGCTCGACCGGCAAGCCCAAGGGCGTGGCCGTGACGCACCGCGGGCTCGCGAACTACGTGGCCTCGGTGCCAGGACACGTCGGCTTCGGTACGCCGGGCGGTAGGTATGCGCTGCTGCAGCCCACGGTGACGGACCTCGGTAACACCGTGGTGTTCGCGAGCCTGACGACCGGCGGTGAACTGCACATCCTGCAGGAGGGCGCGGTGACCGATCCGTCAGCCGTGGCCCAGTACCTGGCGGAGAACCGCATCGACTTCGTGAAGGTGGTGCCCTCGCACCTGGCGGCGCTGGGCGCGGCAGCCGGCCTGGCCGCTCTGATGCCGGCCGGGGCGCTGGTGCTGGGCGGCGAGGCGGCGTCGCCGACGCTGGTCGCCGGTCTGCTCGAAGTGGCCGGTGACCGTGGTGTGTTCAACCACTACGGGCCCACCGAGACGACCATCGGCGTGGTGGCCGGCCGACTCGACCGGAAGCCGGTTGCCGCGGGCGTGGTGCCGCTCGGGGTGCCGGTGGCCAACACCCGTGCCTACGTGCTGGACGGGTCGCTGAGCCCCGTTCCGGTCGGTGCGACGGGTGAGCTGTACGTGGCCGGTCCGCAGGTGGCGCGCGGGTATGTGGGGCGCGCCGGTCTGACCGCGGAGCGGTTCGTGGCCTGCCCGTTCGGCCCGGCCGGCGAGCGGATGTACGCGACGGGCGACCTGGTGCGGTGGACCACCGACGGCGAACTGGTGCACCTGGGCCGTACGGACGAGCAGGTGAAGGTGCGCGGCTTCCGGGTGGAGCCGGGTGAGGTGCAAGCGGTGCTGGCCGCGTACGAGTCGGTGGCACAGGCCGCCGTCGTCGTCCGCGAGGACTTCCCGGGCGACAAGCGCCTGGTGGCCTACGTCGTTCCCGCCGCCGCCGCGCGGACGGTTGACGCCGCGCGACTGAGTGAGCTCGTGTTCGTGTACCTGGCCGAGCGGCTGCCGGGGTACCTGGTGCCCTCCGCCGTGGTGGTGCTGGACGAGCTGCCCCTGACGGCCAACGGCAAGCTGAACCGCGCCGGCCTGCCTGCTCCGGACTATCTGTCCTCCACCGCCAAAGCCGTCGGCCGCGGTCCGGCGACGGTGCACGAGGAGATCCTCTGCGGTGTGTTCGCGCAGGTGCTGGGGGTGGCAAGGGTCGGCGTCGACGACGACTTCTTCGCTCTGGGCGGACACTCGCTGCTGGCGATCCGGCTGATCAGCCGGATCCGGACGGTCCTGAACGTCGAGTTGCCGATCCAGGTGTTCTTCGAGGTGCCGTCGCCGGCCGGGGTCGCGGCCTGGCTGGCCGAAACGGCGGTCACCGAAGGGCGTGCCGCGCTGGTGCCGGCGGAGCGGCCGGAGCGGGTGCCGCTGTCGTTCGCGCAGCGCCGCCTGTGGTTCCTGGGGCAGCTGGAGGGTCCGAGCGTCACCTACAACGCCTCGGTGGCGCTGCGACTGAGCGGAGACTTGGACCAGCAGGCACTGGCGGCCGCGTTCAAGGACGTGATCGGGCGGCACGAGGTGCTGCGCACGGTCCTGCCGGCGGTGGATGGTGAGCCGTATCAGCGTGTCCTGTCGGTGGAGGCGTGCGGGTTCGAGCTCGCGGTGGTCGAGGTGGCGCCGGAAGAGCTGGACGGCGCGGTGGCCGAGGCCTCGGGTTACGCGTTCGACCTGTCGGCGGAGATCCCGCTGCGGGCGACGGTGTTCGCGGTGGCGCCCCAGGAGCACGTGCTGGTGGTGCTCGTGCACCACATCGCGGGTGATGGTTGGTCGACGGGGCCCATGCTGCGGGATGTGTCGGCGGCGTACGCGGCACGGCTGGGCGGTGCGGCGCCGGAGTGGGAGCCGTTGCCGGTGCAGTACGCGGATTACGCGTTGTGGCAGCGGGAGCTGCTCGGCGACGAGAACGATCCGCAGAGCGTGATCTCGGGGCAGGTCGCGTACTGGCGCGAGGCGTTGGCGGGGGCGCCGGAGGAGCTGGAGCTGCCGACCGATCACCGGCGCCCGGCTGTCGCCTCGTACCGTGGGCACGAGGTGCCGCTGGACGCCCCGGCCGAGCTGCATGCGCGGGTGCGGGAGGTGGCGCGTGAGCGGGGGGTGACCCTGTTCATGGTGCTGCAGGCGGCGTTGGCGGTCACCCTGAACCGGATCGGCGCGGGCGCGGACATCCCGATCGGGTCGCCGGTCGCCGGGCGCACCGACGAGGCGCTCAACGACCTGGTCGGGTTCTTCGTCAACACCTTGGTGGTGCGGACCGACCTGTCCGGCGACCCGACCTTCGACGAGGTATTGGAGCGGGTCCGGGAGACCAGCCTGGGGGCGTTCGCGCACCAGGACGTGCCGTTCGAGAAGCTGGTCGAGGAGCTGTCGCCGACCCGGTCGATGGCACGCCAGCCGCTGTTCCAGGTCGTGCTCACCCTGCAGAACACGGAATCGGCACAGCTGGAGCTGCCCGGTCTGCGCGCCGACCGGATGCCCACCGGTCTGGTGCTCGGCAAGTTCGACCTGGACCTGAACCTGAGCGAGGCGTTCGACGCCGACGGTGCGCCGGCCGGCTTGCGGGGTGTGCTCCTGGCGGCGGCGGACTTGTTCGATGCGCAGTCCGTGCGGCGGATCGCGGGCTGGTTGCTCCAGGTTCTGGAGACGGTGACGGCGCAGCCGGAGACGCGGTTGAGTGCCGTGGACGTGATGGGCGCGGATGAGCGTCGCCTGCTCCTGGAGGAGTGGAACGAGACGCCGGTTGAGGTGGCGTCGTCGACGTTGCCGGAGCTGTTCGCTGCGCAGGTGGTGCGGACGCCGGATGCGGTGGCGCTGGTCTTCGAGGGCGTCGAGCTGTCGTACGCGGAGTTGGATGCGCGGGCGAACCGGCTGGCGCGGCTGCTGGTCGGGCGAGGTGTGGGCCCGGAATCGGTGGTCGCGGTGCTGATGGAGCGCGGCGTGGAGCTGGTGGTGGCGCTGCTGGCGGTCGTGAAGGCGGGGGGCGCGTATCTGCCGGTCGATCCGGCGTATCCGGATGACCGGATCGGGTTCACGCTGGGTGATGCGGGTGCGCGCCTGGTGCTGACCTCGGCCGAACTGGCCGGTCGGCTGGGTGGGTTCGGTGTCGAGGTGGCGGCGCTGGACGAGCCGTCGGTGGTGGAGGAGTTGGCGTCGCTCGATGACGCGGCGGTGGAGGGTGTCGTGTCGCCGGGGCATCCGGCGTATGTGATCTACACCTCCGGGTCGACGGGTCGGCCCAAGGGTGTGGTGGTGACGCATGCCAATGTGACCGGGTTGTTCGCGCAGACCGGGCCGCTGTTCGGCGGCTTCGGGGCGGACGATGTGTGGTCGTGCTTCCATTCGTTCGCGTTCGATTTCTCGGTGTGGGAGTTGTGGGGTGCGCTGCTGCACGGGGGTCGGGTGGTGGTGGTCCCGCATGGGGTGTCGCGGTCGCCGCAGGAGTTCCTGGCGCTGATCGAGCGCGAGCGGGTGACGGTGCTGAGTCAGACGCCGTCGGCGTTCTACCAGCTGGCGGCCGTGGAGGAGCAGCGGCCCGGCGCGGTGGCCTCGGTGCGTGCGGTGGTGTTCGGTGGCGAGGCGCTGGACCCGGACCGGCTGAGCGGCTGGTGGGGGCGTCACGGTGATGGTGGTCCGCGGTTGGTGAACATGTATGGCATCACCGAGACCACGGTGCATGTGACGTTCCGCGAGCTGTCCTCGGGTGAGGGCGGGTCGGGCAGTGTGATCGGGCGCGGTATTCCGGGTCTGGGTGTGTATGTGCTGGACGAGTTCCTGCGGCCGGTTCCGGTGGGCGTGACGGGTGAGATGTATGTCGCGGGCGGGCAGTTGGCGCGGGGGTATCTGGGTCGTCCGGGGTTGACCGGGGAGCGGTTCGTGGCGTCGCCGTTCGGGGTGCCGGGTGGGCGGTTGTACCGCACGGGTGACCGGGCGAAGTGGTCGGGCGACGGCGAGTTGGTGTTCGCGGGTCGTGCGGACGAGCAGGTGAAGATCCGTGGTTTCCGGATCGAGCCGGGTGAGGTGCAGGCCGTCCTGGCCGCACACCCGGGCCTGGAGCAGGCCGTGGTGCTGGTCCGTGAGGACGTGCCGGGTGACAAGCGCCTGGTGGCGTACGTCATCCCGGACGGTGACAGTGACGAACTCGCCTCGTCTGTCCGTGAGTTCGTCGCTGAGCGGTTGCCGGCGTACATGGTTCCGTCGGCGGTCGTGGTGCTGGACGGGCTGCCACTGACGGTGAACGGCAAGGTGGACCGCAAGGCGCTGCCGGCGCCGGAGTACGCGGCGGGTGCGGGTCGGGCGCCGGCGACGGTGCAGGAGGAGTTGTTGTGCCAGGCGTTCGCGCAGACTCTGGGTCTGCCGGCGGTGGGTGTGGACGACGACTTCTTCTCGCTGGGTGGACACTCGTTGCTGGCGATGCGGCTGCTGAGTCGGATCCGTTCGGTGCTGGGTGTGGAGTTGGCGGTCCGTGAGCTGTTCGAGGCGCCGACGCCGGCGAGCCTGGCGGGACGGCTTGGGCAGGCCCGCGAGGGCCGGTTGGCACTGCGTGCGATGGAGCGTCCGGAGCGGGTGCGGTTGTCGTTCGCGCAGCGTCGTCTGTGGTTCCTCGGTGAGTTGGAGGGTGCGAGCGCGACCTACAACACTCCGATGGCTCTGCGCCTGTCCGGGGAGGTGGACCGGGAGGCCCTCGCGGAGGCGCTGCGGGATGTCATCGGGCGGCACGAGGTGCTGCGGACGGTGTTCCCGGCAGTCGATGGTGAGCCGTACCAGCGGGTTCTCGCTGTGGAGGAGTGCGGGTTCGAGCTCTCGACGGTCGAGGTGGCGTCGGAGGGGCTGGAGGACGCACTGGCTGAGGCGGGCCGGTATGCGTTCGACTTCTCGTCCGAGATTCCGCTGCGGGCGACGCTGTTCGCGGTGAGTTCGGTCGAGCATGTGCTGGTGCTGCTGTCGCATCACATCGCCATGGACGGCTGGTCGAGTGCTCCGCTGGTGCGGGACCTGTCGGCGGCGTATGCGGCGCGGTTGGGTGGCGTGGCTCCGGTGTGGGAGTCGCTGCCGGTGCAGTATGCGGATTTCGCTCTGTGGCAGCGGAAGTTGCTGGGTGACGAGCGGGATCCGTCGAGTGTGCTGTCGCGCCAGGTGGATTACTGGCGTGAGGCGCTGGCCGGAGCTCCGGAGGAGCTGCCGCTGCCGTTCGATCGGCCGCGTCCGGCGGTCGCCTCGCACCGTGCCCACACCGTGGAGCTGGATGTTCCGGCCGAACTGCACGGGCGCTTGGTGGAGTTGGCGCGTGAGCGTGGGGTGACCATGTTCATGGTGCTGCAGGCGGCTGTTGCGGTGACGCTCAGCCGACTGGGTGCGGGGGCCGACATCCCGATCGGGTCGGCGATCGCCGGGCGTACGGATGAGGCGTTGAACGATCTGGTCGGGTGCTTCGTCAACACGGTTGTCGTGCGGACGGATCTGTCGGGGGACCCGACGTTCGAGGAGGTTCTCGGGCGGGTGCGCGAGGCGGGGTTGAGCGCGCTGGAGAACCAGGATGTGCCGTTCGAGAAGCTGGTGGAGGAGTTGGCGCCGGCGCGCTCGCTGGCCCGGCACCCGCTGTTCCAGGTCGTCCTGACCCTTCAGAACACCGGCTTGATCGCGGATGGCGGTGCGCTGGACCTGCCTGGCCTGGGGGCCGAACCGTTGCTGCTGGGCCGGGCGATGGCGAAGTTCGACCTCGATGTGATCCTGGGTGAGGCGTTCGGTGCGCAGGGCGCGCCGGCGGGGATCCGAGGCATGCTGACGGCGGCGGCGGATCTGTTCGATGAGGGTGTCGCCGGTCGGGTCGCGGGCTCTCTGGTGCGGGTGCTGACGGCGATGGCCGATGACCCGCGGACCCGGGTCGACACGGTGGGTGTGCTCGGTGCGGACGAGCGTCGCCGGGTGCTGTCGGAGTGGAACGACACCGGTGCTGCCGGATCCGGGTTGATGGTTCCGCAGGTGTTCGAGGCACAGGTGGCGCGGACGCCGGATGCGGTGGCCGTGGTGTCCGGTGGTGTGTCGGTGTCGTATGCGGAGTTGGATGCGCGGGCCAACCGCCTTGCCCACTATCTGGTCAGCCAGGGTGTGGGTCCGGAGTCGGTGGTGGGGTTGGCGTTGCCGCGCGGTGTGGAGATGATCGCCGGGATTCTGGCGGTGTGGAAGGCGGGGGCGGGTTATCTGCCGGTGGACGTGTCCCAGCCGGCGGAGCGGGTCGCGTTCACGGTGAAGGATTCGCGGGCGCAGTTGGTGTTGACCACTGATGAGGTGCTGGAGGACCTGCCGTCGGTGGGTGTGCGTCTGGTGGCGGTGGACGGCACGTTGACGGCGATGCAGCTGTCGGCGGCGCCGACCACCACGCCTGGCGTGGCGGTGGATCCGCGGTCGCTGGCGTATGTGATCTACACCTCCGGTTCGACGGGGCGTCCGAAGGGCGTGGCCGTGACGCACGGGGGTCTGGCGAACTACGTCTCCTCGGTGCCGGCCCGGGTCGGCTTCGAGGGTGGTAGGTATGCGCTGTTGCAGGCGCAGGCGACCGACCTGGGGAACACGGTGCTGTTCGCGAGCCTGCTGTCGGGTGGTGAGCTGCATGTCCTGGACGAGGAGGCGGTCACCGATCCGCGTCTGGTCGCGGACTATCTGGCCGAGCACGGGATCGACTTCTTGAAGGTGGTGCCCTCGCACCTGGCGGCGCTGGGTGCGGTGGGTGGTTTGGAGCGTGTGCTGCCGGGTCGGTCGGTGGTGCTGGGTGGTGAGGCCGCCTCGCCGGCGTGGGTGGCGGAGCTGCTGGCGGCTGCCGGTGAGCGGGATGTGTTCAACCATTACGGTCCGACGGAGACCACGATCGGTGTGGCGACCACCCGTCTGACGTCGGGTGGGGCGGTGCCGGTGGGTTCGCCGGCGGCCAACACCCGCTTCTACGTGCTGGACGAGCGCCTCGAACCGGTGCCGGTGGGTGTGGCGGGTGAGTTGTATGTGGCGGGTGCGCAGCTGGCGCGCGGCTATGTGCGCCGTCCTGGCTTGACCGCGGAGCGATTCGTCGCCGACCCGTACGGGCCGGCGGGCGGCCGGCTGTACCGCACGGGTGACCGCGCGAAGTGGTCGGGTGAGGGCGAGATCGTGTTCCTGGGCCGTGCGGACGAGCAGGTGAAGATCCGTGGTTTCCGGATCGAGCCGGGTGAGGTGGCCAGTGCCCTGACGGCTCACCCGCTGATCGCCCAGGCGGCCGTGATCGCCCGTGAGGACACCCCGGGGGACAAGCGCCTGGTCGCCTATGTGGTCGCGGACGACCCGGAGGATGTGGACGAGACACTCGCGGACGGGGTGCGGACGTTCGTCGCCGCCCGGTTGCCGGAGCACATGGTGCCCTCCGCTGTGGTGGTGTTGGACGCCCTGCCGCTGACGGGCAACGGGAAGTTGGACCGCAAGGCGCTGCCCGCGCCGGACTTCGCGTCGGTCGGTGGGGTGTCGAGCCGTGGGCCGGCATCGGTGCAGGAGGAGATCCTGTGCGAGGCGTTCGCCGAGGTCCTCGGGCTGGAGAGCGTCGGCGTCGATGACGACTTCTTCGCCTTGGGTGGACATTCGCTGTTGGCTGTGTCGTTGGTGGAGATGCTGCGGGCGCGCGGGGTCTCGGTGTCGGTGAAGGCGCTGTTCCAGACGTCGACCCCGGCGGGCCTGGCGGTCGAGGTGGGTGCGGAGC
Source organism: Streptomyces sp. R44 (assembly GCF_041053105.1). Lineage (NCBI taxonomy): Bacteria > Bacillati > Actinomycetota > Actinomycetes > Kitasatosporales > Streptomycetaceae > Streptomyces > Streptomyces sp. R44. The sequence continues at coordinate 7,160,517 of NZ_CP163444.1, forward strand.
AGGTCGTCGTGCCGGCGAACCTCATCCCCGAGGACGCCACGGAGATCACCCCGGAGATGCTGCCGCTGGTGGAGCTGACCGAGGCCGAGCTCGAGTTGATCGTGGCGAAGGTGCCCGGTGGCGCCGCGAACGTCGCGGACGTCTACCCGCTGGCCCCGCTCCAGGAGGGCATCCTCTTCCACCACTTGATGAAGGCCGGGCGTGAGGGTGAGCGGGATGTGTATGCCGGGCCGACGGTGCTCGGGTTCGACTCCCGCACGCGGCTCGACTCCTTCCTGAACGCGTTGCAGCGGGTGATCGACCGGCACGACGTGTACCGCACGGCGATCGTGTGGGAGGGGCTGCGCGAGCCCGTCCAGGTCGTGGCCCGACACGCCGAACTGCCGGTCCGGGAGGTCGTGCTGGACCCGCAGGGTGCGGACGCGACGCAGCAGCTGCTGTCCATCGGCGGCGCCTGGATGGAGCTGGACCGTGCTCCGCTGATGGACGTGCACATCGCCGCCGAACCGAAGGGCGACGGCTGGCTGGCCCTGCTGCGCGTCCACCACCTGGTGCGGGATGACACCACGACGGACGCGCTGCTGGGGGAGGTGCGTGCCTTCCTGACAGGGCGGGGCGAGTCGCTGTCCAAGGGGCTGCCGTTCCGCGACTTCGTCGTCCAGGCCCGCCTCGGTGTGCCGCGCGCGGAGCATGAGCGGTACTTCGCCGGGCTGCTGGGCGACGTCACCGAGACCACCGCCCCGTTCGGCCTGCTGGACGTGCACGGAGACGGCACGACCGCGGTGTCGGTGCGTTCCTCGGTGGAGGCTGAGCTCACGCTTCGACTGCGGGCCGTCGCGCGCCGGATGGCCGTGAGTCCGGCGACGGTGTTCCACCTGGCGTGGGCGCGGGTGCTGGCCGCGGTGAGCGGTCGTGAGGACGTGGTGTTCGGCACGGTGCTGTTCGGCCGGATGAACGCCGGGGCCGGTGCCGACCGGCTCCAGGGTCCGTGCCTCAACACGCTCCCGGTGCGGGTGCGGGTCGGCACCTCCGCCGTGGGCGAGGCGCTGGCCGGGATGCGGCAGCAGTTGGCCGAGCTGCTGGTGCACGAGCACGCGCCGCTGGTGCTCGCGCAGCAGGCGAGCGGTGTGGCGGGCGGCAGCCCGCTGTTCACCGCCCTCTTCAACTACCGCAACGGCCGCGGCGGTACGACGGAGCTCGGCGCGGATCTGGGCACCGGGTTGGAGGAAGTGCGGATCCTTGCCGCCGAAGGGCGCACCAACTACCCCCTGGTCGCGAACGTCGATGATGACGGGAACGGGTTCAGCCTGACCATCGACGCGGTGGCGCCGGCCGATGCGGAGCAGGTGGGCACGATGCTGCACACCTGCCTCCTCCAGCTCGTGACCGCGTTGGAGGAGGATCCGCAGGCGCGGTTCGCGGCGCTCGACGTGCTGGCTGCGGATGAGCGCCGGCTGGTGGTGGAGAAGTGGAACGACACGGCGGTCGAGGTCGAGGCGTCGACGTTGCCGGGGTTGTTCGCTGCGCAGGTGGCGCGGACGCCGGATGCGGTGGCGCTGGTCTTCGAGGGCGTCGAGCTGTCGTACGCGGAGTTGGACGCGCGGGCGAACCGGCTGGCGCGGCTGCTGATCGGCCGGGGTGTGGGCCCGGAGTCGGTGGTCGCGGTGCTGATGGAGCGCGGCGTGGAGCTGGTGGTGTCGCTGCTGGCCGTGCTGAAGGCCGGTGGCGCTTACCTGCCGGTGGATCCGGAGTATCCGGCCGGTCGTATCGAGGCCGTCCTCGCCGATGCCGGGCCGGTGTGCGTGCTCAGCACCACCGCCCTGACCGGGGTGGTGCCGGATGGCGTGGCCCGGGTTGCAGTCGACGATCCCGCGGTGGTCGCGGAGTCGGCGGGTCTGTCGGCGCAGGCTCCCGTGGTGGGGGTGCTGCCCGGGCATCCCGCGTATGTGATCTTCACGTCGGGCTCCACCGGGCGTCCGAAGGGCGTTGCGGTGCCGCATGCGGGGATCGTGAACCGTCTGGCGTGGATGCAGGAGCTCTCCGGGCTGTCGGCCGGGGATCGGGTGCTGCAGAAGACGCCGTTCGGGTTCGACGTCAGCGTGTGGGAGTTCTTCTGGCCGCTGGTGCAGGGTGCGGCGCTGGTGCTCGCCCGTCCGGGTGGGCACCGGGAGCCGGCCTACCTGGCCGAGTTGATTCAGCGCCAGAACATCACGGTGACGCACTTCGTGCCGTCGATGCTGGAGACGTTCCTGCGCGAGCCGGCGGCCGCCGACTGCACCGGGCTGCGGTCGGTGTTCTGCAGTGGTGAGGCGCTGCCGGCGCCGCTGCGGGACCGGTTCCTCGAACTGCTGGACGGCGTCCCGCTGTTCAACCTGTACGGGCCCACGGAGGCGTCCGTCGACGTCACGGCCGCGCGCTGTGCCGTCAGCGACGGTGCGGTGGTGCCGATCGGTGGGCCGGTGGCCAACACCCGGGTGTATGTGCTGGACGGTTCGCTGTCCCCGGTGCCGGTGGGTGTCGAGGGTGAGCTGTATCTGGCGGGTGTGCAGCTGGCGCGCGGATATGTGGGTCGTGCCGGGCTGACCGCGGAGCGGTTCGTGGCCTGCCCGTTCACCGAGAGCGGGAGGATGTACCGCACGGGTGACCGGGTCCGCTGGAACGCCGACGGCGAGCTGGTGTATCTGGGCCGTGCGGACGAGCAGGTGAAGATACGCGGCTTCCGGATCGAGCCCGGCGAGGTCCAGGCCGTCTTGGCCGCCCACCCTGCCGTGGCCCAGGTCGCGGTTGTCGCTCGTGAGGACGTCCCGGGTGACATCCGCCTGGTGGCGTACGCCGTTCCGGCCGGATCGGACACGCCGTCGGCCGAACTCGTCTCCCTGGTGCGGGAGTTCGCGGGTGACCGGCTGCCGTCCTACATGGTTCCTTCGGCGGTCGTGCTGCTGGACGCGTTGCCGATGACGGTCAACGGCAAGCTGGACCGCAAGGCCCTGCCCGTCCCCGAGTTCGCCGCCGGTGCGGGCCGGGCACCGGCCAGCGTGCGGGAGGAGATCCTCTGCGAGGCGTTCGCCGAGGTCCTCGGCTTGCCGGCGGTCGGGGTCGATGACGACTTCTTCACGCTGGGCGGCCATTCGCTGCTGGCGGTGGCCCTGGTGGAACGTCTGCGAGTGCGGGGTGTGTCCGTGGCGGTGCGGGCGCTCTTCGAGACGCCGACGGTGGCCGGGCTGGCAGCCGCACAGGCCTCCGAGGGGGTCGTGGTGCCGGCGAACCTCATTCCCGTCGACGCGCGGGAGATCACGCCGGAGATGCTGCCCCTGGTGGACTTGGACGCCACCGAGATCGAGCGGATCGTGGCCACGGTGGAGGGCGGTGCGGCCAATGTGGCGGATGTGTACCCGCTGGCTCCGCTCCAGGAGGGCATGCTCTTCCACCACGTGATGGCGGATCAGGGCGCCGAGGCGGATGTGTACATGCGTCCGTCGGTGTTGGGGTTCGACTCGCGGGAGCGGGTGGACGCGTTCCTGGACGCGCTGCGGGAGGTGATCGACCGGCATGACGTCTACCGCACGGCGTTCGTGTGGGAGGGGCTGCGCGAGCCGGTGCAGGTGGTGTTGCGTCGGGTGGAGCTGCCGGTACAGGAGGTCGTTCTGGACCCGCAGGGCCCTGACCCGGTGGAGCAGTTGGCGGCCGTCGGCGGTTCGTGGATGGATCTGACCCGGGCGCCCCTGATGACGGTCCACCTCGCGGCGGAGCCCGGCGGTGACCGCTGGCTGGCACTGCTGCGAACCCACCACCTGGTGCAGGACCACACCTCCGTGGACGTGCTGTTCGGGGAGCTTCGGGCGTTCATGTCCGGTCGGGGCGACGCGCTGCCGGCGCCGCTGCCGTTCCGCGACTTCGTCGCGCAGGCCCGCCTGGGCACGCCGCGCGAGGAGCACGAGCGGTACTTCGCCGAGTTGCTCGGCGACGTCACCGAGACGACGGCGCCGTTCGGTGTGCTGGACGCGTACGGCGACGGCAGTACCACCCACCAGGCACGCCTGGTGGTGGACGATGAACTGTCCGTCCGCATACGTGAGTTGGCGCGGCGCGAGGGCGTCAGTGCGGCCACCGTCCTCCACCTGGCGTGGGCGCGGGTGCTGGGTGTGGTCAGCGGCCGTGACGACGTGGTGTTCGGCACGGTGCTGTTCGGCCGGATGAACTCCGGGGCGGGTGCCGATCGGGTGCCGGGCCTGTTCCTCAACACGCTGCCGGTGCGGGTGCGGTTGGACGAGCAGAGCGTGGGTGGGGCGCTGTCCGGGATGCGGCGCCAGTTGGCGGGGCTGCTGGTGCACGAGCACGCGCCGCTGTCACTGGCGCAGCAGGCGAGCGGGATGACGGGCGGCAGCCCGCTGTTCACCTCGATCTTCAACTACCGGCACAATCAGGCCGCCGCGCGGAACTTCGACTCGGGCTTCGAGGGCGTCGGCGTGCTCTCCACGCGGGACCTGACCAACTACCCCCTGAGCATTGCCGTCGACGACGATCAGACGAGGTTCGGCCTGACCGTCGACGCGGTGGCCTCGATCGACCCGCAGCAGGTGGGGTCGCTGTTGCACACCTGCCTGCGCAATCTGGTCGCGGCCCTGGAGGATGCTCCGGAGCAGACGCGGCTGGGAGAGGTCGGCGTCCTCGGTGAGGCGGAGCGGGAGCGGCTCCTGACCGACTGGAACGACACGTGTGTTGCTCCTCCTGCGCTGTCGGTGGCGGAGGTGTTTGCGGCGCAGGTGGCGCGGACGCCGGATGCGGTGGCGGTGGTGTGCGGGGACGTGGAGCTGTCGTACGCGGAGTTGGATGTGCGGGCCGCTGCGTTGGCCGGTGTGCTGCGGGATCACGGGGTCGGCGCGGAGTCGCTGGTCGGTGTGGTGATGGACCGCTCGGTCGAGCTGCTGGTGGCGTTGCTGGCGGTGGTGAAGGCGGGTGGTGCGTATCTGCCGGTGGATGTGGAGTATCCGTCGGAGCGGATCGCGTTCGTGTTCGAGGACGCGGCGCCGGTGTGTGTGCTGACCACGCGGGACGCTGCCTCGCGGGTGCCGGGGTCGGTGGAAGCGCCGGTGCTGGTGGTTGACGGTGAGCAGGTGCCGGCCGGGTCGGCTCTGGTGGGTGATGTGGGCGTGGGCCTGGAGTGCCCGGTGTATGTGATGTACACCTCGGGTTCGACGGGTGTGCCCAAGGGTGTGGTGACCACACAGCGGGATCTGGCGGAGCTGGCGTCGGCTTCGCATTGGGGTGTGGGTTCGGGGGATCGGGTGCTGTTCCAGGCCCCGCACGCCTTCGATGCCTCCTCGTACGAGGTGTGGGTGGCGTTGCTGTCCGGTGCGACGGTGGTGGTGGCGCCGACGGGTCCGGTGGATGCGGGGGTGCTGCGGTCGCTGCTGGTCGACCACGCGGTGTCGCACGTGCATGTGACGGCGGGTCTGTTCCGGGTGATCGCGGAGCAGGATCCGCAGTGCTTCGCGGGCGTGCGTGAGGTGTTGACGGGTGGCGATGTGGTGCCGCTCGGGGCGGTGCACCGCGTGCTGGAGGCCAACGCGGGTGTGGTGGTGCGGCACCTGTACGGGCCGACGGAGGTGACGCTGTGCGCCACCCAGCACGAGGTGGGCTCGCCGGAGGCGCTGGGTGAGGTGCTGCCGATCGGTGGCCCGCTGGACGGCACCCGGGTCTATGTGCTGGACGAGTGCTTGGCTCCGGTGCCGGTGGGCGTGGCGGGTGAACTGTATGTCGCGGGCGCGGGGTTGGCGCGGGGCTATCTGAACCGCCCGGGCCTGACGGGTGAGCGGTTCGTCGCGGACCCGTTCGGTGTGGCGGGCGGCCGGTTGTATCGCACGGGTGACCGTGTGAAGTGGTCGGCGGATGGTCGGCTGGTGTTCGCGGGCCGTGCGGATGAGCAGGTGAAGATCCGCGGGTTCCGGGTGGAGCCGGCCGAGGTGGAGTCGGTGGTGGCCGCGCACCCGCAGGTGGCGCAGGCCGCGGTGATCGCACGTGAGGGCGTGCCGGGTGACAAGCGCCTGGTGGCGTACGTCGTCGGGTCCGGCGACAGCACCGAACTGGCCACCGGGGTGCGTGAGTTCGTGGCCGGGCGGTTGCCGTCCTACATGGTTCCGTCGGCGGTGGTGGTGCTTGAGGAGTTGCCGCTGACGGTGAACGGCAAGCTGGACCGCAAGGCCCTGCCCGCCCCCGAGTACGCCGCCGGCGCGGGCCGCGCACCGGCCACGGTGCAGGAGGAGCTGCTGTGCCAGGCGTTCGCGCAGGTCCTGGGACTCGACCGGGTCGGCGTGGAGGACGACTTCTTCGCCATGGGCGGCCACTCCCTGCTGGCGACCCGACTGGTCAGTGAGGTGCGGGAGTTGCTGCGAGCCGAACTGCCCATCCGGGCGGTGTTCGAGGCACGGACGCCGGAAAGGCTCGCCGGCTGGCTCGACAGTCAGATCAAGAACCAGAGCATGGCTAGGCCCACTCTGCGGCCGATGCGTAAGCAGGAGGACAACTGATGATTCCCTTGTCGTTTGCGCAGCGTCGGCTGTGGTTCCTGAATCAGTTGGAGGGTCCGAGTGCGACCTACAACATTCCGATGGCGCTGCGGCTGACCGGTGAAGTCGATCGGGACGCCCTCGCCGAGGCGTTGCGGGACGTGGTGGGGCGGCACGAGGTGCTGCGCACCGTCTTCCTGGCCGAGAACGGGGAGCCGTACCAGCAGGTCCTCAAGGTCGAGGACTGCGGGTTCGAGCTTGCGGTCGAGGCGGTTTCCCAGGAGTCGCTGGCCGGCGCCGTGAGCGGGGCGGTCGAGTACGCGTTCGATCTTTCCGCCGAAATCCCCCTGCGGGCCACGCTGTTCACGGTGAGCCAGGACGAGCATGCGCTGGTGGTGGTGGTTCACCACATCGCCGGGGACGGCTGGTCGACGGCGCCGCTGGCGCGGGACGTGTCGGTGGCGTATGCGGCGCGGGCCGCCGGGCGGGCACCGGAGTGGGAGCCGCTGCCGGTGCAGTATGCGGACTACGTGCTGTGGCAGCGGGAGTTGCTCGGCGACGAGCAGAACCCGGAGAGCGTGCTCTCCCGGCAGCTGGCGTACTGGCGCAAGACGCTGGCCGGGGCGCCGGCCGAACTGGAGCTGCCGACCGATCGGCCACGTCCCGCCGTGGCCAGTCATCAGGGCCATGCGATGGCAGTCGAGCTGCCGGCCGACGTGCACGAGCGTCTGGTGAAGGTCACCAGGGAGCGGGGGGTGACCCTGTTCATGGTGGTGCAGGCCGCGCTGGCGGTCACACTCAACCGATTGGGTGCGGGGAACGACATCCCGATCGGGGCGGCGATCGCCGGACGCACCGAGAAGGCCTTGGAGGACCTGGTCGGGTTCTTCGTGAACACGCTGGTGATGCGGACGGACCTGTCCGGTGACCCGACCTTCGACGAGGTGCTGGAGCGGGTGCGGGAGACCAGCCTGCGCGCGTTCGAGCATCAGGACGTGCCGTTCGAGAAGCTGGTGGAGGAGTTGTCGCCGGTCCGGTCGATGGCCCGGAACCCGCTCTTCCAGGTCATGCTCACGGTGCAGAACACGGCTTCGGCGGCGTTGGATCTGTCCGGGGCGGGCTCGCTGCCTTCGGCTCTGGCGTCGTCAGCGGGTCTGGGGGCGTCGAAGTTCGACCTGGAAGTGAGTCTTGGTGAGGTCTTTGATGCCCAGGGCAAGCCGGCGGGCATCCGGGGAAGGCTGATCGCGGCTGCGGATCTGTTCGATGCGGGGACGGCGGAGCGTTTCGCGGGTTGGCTGCTGCGGGTCGTCGAGACGGTTGTCGCTGAGCCGCAGACGCGCTTGTCGGCCGTGGACCTGCTCGATCCGGCTGAGCGTCGTCTGCTCCTGGAGGAGTGGAACGACACGGCGGTCGAGGTCGAGCCGTCGACGTTGACGGCGTTGTTCGCGGCGCAGGTGGCGGAGACGCCGGATGCGGTGGCGGTGGTGGCCGAGGGTGTCGAGCTGTCGTACGCGGAGCTGGATGCCCGTGCCAATGCGGTGGCGCGGCGGCTGGTCGAACTGGGTGTGGGCGCGGAGCGCGGTGTCGCGGTGCTGATGGAGCGCTCGGCGGATCTGGTGGTGGCGCTGCTCGCGGTGGTGAAGGCGGGCGGTTACTACGTTCCGCTGGACGCCCGGTATCCGCTGGCGCACCGCCGGACGATCGTCGAGGAGACGGGTGCCTCGGTCGTCCTCACCGATGCCGAGCTGCGGGACCAGGCGGCCGAGCTGGGTCTGGCGGTGCTGGAGGTGTCCGGCGCGGGCGTCGCGGAGCCGTTGGAGATCTCCTGCGATGGGGAGGCGCTGGCGTATGTGATGTACACCTCCGGTTCGACCGGTCGCCCCAAGGGTGTGGCGGTGACGCATGCGGACGTGGCGGCGCTGGCGCGGGACCGGCGGTTCGCGGGTGCGGGGATGGAGCGGGTGCTGCTGCATTCGCCGTACTCCTTCGACGCGTCGACGATGGAGCTGTGGGTTCCGTTGCTGACGGGGCGCCGGGTCGTGGTGATGCCGGCGGGTGATGTCTCGGCGGTGTCGATCGCCGGGGTGGTCTCGTCGTTCGGGGTCACGGCGCTGTGGCTGACGGCGGGGCTGTTCGCCGTGGTGGCGGAGGAGGACCCGGGGTGTCTGGCCGGGGTGCGTGAGGTGTGGGCGGGTGGTGACGTGCTGTCGCCGGTGGCCGTGGCCCGGGTGCGGGCGGCCTGCCCGGACATCGTGGTGGTGAACGGGTACGGGCCGACCGAGGCGACCACGTTCGTCGCCACGCACACCGCGGTGGACGGTGAGGGCGCGCTGCCGATCGGGCGCCCGCTCGACAACATGCGTGCCTACGTGCTGGACGCGGCGCTGCGCCCGGTGCCGGTGGGTGTGGCTGGTGAGCTGTATGTGGCGGGCGCGGGTCTGGCCCGCGGTTATCTGGGCCGTGCGGGGCTGACGGCCGAGCGGTTCGTGGCCGATCCGTACGGGCCGGCGGGTGGCCGGCTGTACCGCACGGGTGACCTGGCGCGGTGGAGCGCCGGCGGCGAGCTGGAGTACGCGGGTCGTGCGGACGAGCAGGTGAAGCTGCGCGGTTTCCGGATCGAGCCGGGTGAGGTGCAGGCCGTCCTGGCCGGGCACCCCGGCCTGGAGCAGGCCGTGGTCCTGGTCCGCGAGGACGTGCCGGGCGACAAGCGCCTGGTCGCGTACGCGGTTCCGGCCGACATCGACGCCAGTGCGGACGAACTCGTCAGCATCCTGCGGGAGTTCGCGAGTGAGCGCCTGCCCCAGTACATGGTTCCGTCGGCTGTGGTGGTGCTGGAGGAGCTGCCGCTGACGGTGAACGGCAAGGTGGACCGCAAGGCCTTGCCCGCACCGGAGTATGCGGCGGGTGAAGGTCGCGCGCCCGCGACGGTGCAGGAGGAGCTTCTGTGCCAGGCGTTCGCCGAGGTCCTGGGACTCGATCGAGTCGGTGTCGATGACGACTTCTTCGCCCTGGGCGGTCACTCGCTCCTTGTGGTTTCCCTGGTGGCGAACCTCCGTGCGCGGGGTGTCTCTGTCTCGGTGAAGGCCCTGTTCCAGACGCCGACACCGGCCGGGCTGGCCGGCGCTGCCGGGCCGGTCCAGGTGGTGGTGCCGCCGAACCTGATTCCCGTCGACGCGCGGGAGATCACGCCGGACATGCTGCCGATGGTGGAGCTCACCGAGGCGGAGATCGAGCTGGTCGTGGCCACGGTCGAGGGCGGTGCGGCCAATGTGGCCGACGCCTACCCGCTCGCCCCGCTCCAGGAGGGTCTCCTCTTCCATCACCTGATGGCGGATCAGGGCGCAGGGACGGATGTCTACGTACTGCCGTCGGTGTTGGGGTTCGACTCGCGGGAGCGCGTGGACGCGTTCCTGGAGGCACTGCAATGGGTGATCGACCGGCATGACATCTGCCGCACGGCGTTCGTGTGGGAGGGCCTGGCCGAGCCGGTGCAGGTGGTGTCACGTCGGGTGGAGCTGCCGGTCCAGGAAGTCGTGCTGGACGCGCAGGGCCCCGACCCGGTGGAGCAGTTGAGGGCTGTTGCCGGTTCGTGGATGGATCTGACCCGGGCGCCCCTGATGACGGTCCACATCGCGGCGGAGCCCGGCGGTGACCGCTGGCTGGCACTGCTGCGAACCCACCACATGGTGCAGGACCACACCTCGCTGGACGTACTGTTCGGGGAGGTGCGGGCCTTCATGTCCGGCCGTGCCGACACGTTGCCGGAGCCGCTGCCGTTCCGCGACTTCGTCGCCCAGGCCCGCCTCGGTACGCCACGCGAGGAGCACGAGCGGTACTTCGCCGAGCTGCTCGGCGACGTCACCGAGACGACGGCGCCCTTCGGTGTGCTGGATCTGCACGGTGACGGCACCGCCGCGGTGCGCTGCCAGGTTCCCCTCGATGCCGAGGTGGCCGGCCGGGTGCGTGAGGTGGCGCGGCGGCAGGGCGTGAGTGCGGCGACGGTGTTCCACCTGGCGTGGGCGCGGGTGCTGGCCGCGGTGAGCGGTCGTGAGGACGTGGTGTTCGGTACGGTGCTGTTCGGCCGGATGAACGCGGGCGCCGGTTCGGACCGGGTGCCCGGTCTGTTCATGAACACCCTGCCGGTGCGCGTACGGGTCGACTCGCAGAGCGCGGGTGAGGCGCTGGACGGCATGCGGGGCCAGTTGGCCGAGTTGCTGGTGCACGAGCACGCGCCGCTTTCGCTGGCGCAGCAGGCGAGTGGGGTCACCGGCGGTAGCCCGCTGTTCACCTCGATCCTCAACTACCGCCACGGCCAGGCACCGGCGGCGGGGACCGGTCCCCGCCTCGAGGGCGTCGGGCTGCTGACCGTGAGCGACCACACCAACTACCCCGTGAGCGTGTCCGTCGACGACCTCGGGAGTGGCTTCAGCCTGATCGTCGAAGCGGTGGCACCGGCCGATGCGGAGCGGATCTGCGCGCTGCTGCAGGCCGCCGTCACGAACCTGACAGCCGTCTTGGAGGAGGCTCCGCAGTCGCGGTTCGCGGCGGTGGGGGTGCTGGGCGAGGCTGAGCACCGTCAGGTTGTCGAGGAGTGGAACGACACGGCGGTCGAGGTCGAGGCGTCGACGTTGCCGGGGTTGTTCGCTGCGCAGGTGGCGCGGACGCCGGATGCGGTGGCGCTGGTCTTCGAGGGCGTCGAGCTGTCGTACGCGGAGTTGGACGCGCGGGCGAACCGGCTGGCGCGGCTGCTGATCGGCCGGGGTGTGGGCCCGGAGTCGGTGGTCGCGGTGCTGATGGAGCGCGGCGTGGAGCTGGTGGTGTCGCTGCTGGCGGTGGCGAAGGCCGGTGGCGCTTACCTGCCGGTGGATCCGGAGTATCCGGTGGAGCGGATCGCCTATGTGCTGGATGACGCGGCGCCGGTGTGTGTCCTGACGACGGAGCGGTGTGCACGGGTGCTGCCGGACTCGGTTGACGGGCCGGTGCTGGTGCTGGACTCCGCCGAACTGCGCTCCGAGTGCTCGGGCTTCGAGGAGGCGCCCCTCACGGATGCCGATCTGGTGGTGCCGCTGCTGCCGGCCCATCCGGTGTACGTGATTCACACGTCGGGTTCGACCGGGCGTCCCAAGGGCGTCGTGGTCACTCACCAGGCGCTGGTGAACCACTTGCGCGCGGCCGGGCAGCGGGTTCCGTTGGGGGCCGGCGACCGTCTGCTGGCTGTGACGACGGTGTCCTTCGACATCGCGGCGCTGGAGCTGTTCCTGCCGTTGGTGTGCGGGGCGGCCGTGGTGCTCGCCGAGCGGGAGACGGTACGTGACGCGGCGGCGTTGCGGGAGTTGGTCGACGCGGGCGGGGTGACTGCTGTTCAGGCCGTTCCGTCGCTGTGGCGGACCCTGCTGTCCGGTGAGTCCGACTGGCCGCGCGGGGTACGGGTGCTGGTCGGCGGTGAGGCGCTGCCCGAGGAGTTGGCGGACCGGCTTCGGGAGCTGGGCCTGTGGGCGGTGAACCTGTACGGTCCGACCGAGGCCACGGTCTGGGCGACCTCGGCCGAGGTCGGCGAGGGTCCGGTGACCATCGGGCGTCCCTTCGCCAACATGCGTGCCTACGTGCTGGACGGGTTCCTGCAGCCGGTCCCGGCGGGGGTGGCGGGCGAGTTGTACCTGGCGGGCGCGCAGTTGGCCCGGGGGTACCTGGGCCGGCCCGGCTTGAGCGCCGAGCGGTTCACCGCCGCGCCGTTCGGGCCGAGGGGTGAGCGGATGTACCGCACGGGCGACCTGGCCCGCTGGCGCGCGGACGGGACGCTGGAGTGCCTGGGCCGGGTCGACACGCAGGTCAAGGTGCGTGGCTTCCGGATCGAACTGGGCGAGATCGAGGCTGCGCTGGAGCGTCACGAACTGGTGGCGCAGGCGGCGGTGACGGTCAACGAGAACGGTGCGGGGGATCAGCGGCTTGCCGGGTACGTCGTGCCCCGGGCCGGGGTGCGGGTGGACGCGGCGGACCTGCGGGCCCACCTCGCCGCCAGCCTGCCGGAGTACATGGTTCCGTCGGCTGTCATGGTGTTGGAGGAGATGCCGCTGACGGCGAACGGCAAGGTGGACCGCAAGGCCCTGCCCGCACCGGACTACACGGGCCCGGCCGTCGCGGGCCGGGCACCGACGACGGTGCAGGAGGAGCTGCTGTGCCAGGCGTTCGCGCAGGTGCTGAGGCTGCCCGCGGTCGGTGTGGAGGATGACTTCTTCGCGCTGGGTGGTCATTCGCTGCTGGCGATGAAGCTGGTGATCCGGGTGCGCACGGTGCTCGGCGTGGAGTTGCCCCTGCGGATGCTGTACGAGCGTCCGACGCCGGCCGCGGTCGCGGCGTGGATGGGCGAGGCCGGCGAGGGCCGTGCGGCGTTGGTGCCGGTGGTGCGTCCGGAGCGGGTGCCGCTGTCGTTCGCGCAGCGCCGGCTGTGGTTCCTGGGGCAGCTGGAGGGTCCGAGCGCCACCTACAACATTCCGATGGCGCTGCGGTTGACCGGAGAGTTGGACCGCGGGGCCATGGCTGAGGCGCTGCGGGACGTGACCGGGCGGCACGAGGTGCTGCGCACGGTCCTGCCGGCCGCGGACGGTGAGCCGTTCCAGCGGGTGCTGTCGCTGGAGGAGTGCGGCTTCGAGCTGTCGGTGGTCGAGGTGGCACCGCAGGAGCTGGATGCGGCGGTGACGGAGGCGATCGGGTACGCGTTCGACCTGACGTCGGAGATCCCGCTCCGGGCGACGCTGTTCGCGCTCGGCGAGGCCGACCACGTGCTGGTGGTGGTGGTTCACCACGTCGCCGGGGACGGCTGGTCGACGGCGCCGCTGGCGCGGGACCTGTCGGTGGCGTATGCGGCGCGGGTCGCGGGGCGGCTGCCGGACTGGGCGGCGCTGCCGGTGCAGTACGCGGACTATGCGTTGTGGCAGCGTGAGCTGCTCGGGAGTGAGGACGATCCGGGCAGTGTGCTGTCCGGGCAGGTGGCGTACTGGCGCGAGGCGTTGGCCGGGGTCCCGGAGGAGCTCGTCCTGCCCACTGACCTGGCGCGGCCCGCGACACCCACCCACCGCGGTCACACGGTGGGGCTGGACATCTCCGCAGGGCTGCACGAGGGCCTGCTGTCGGTGGCCCGGGAGCAGGGGGCGACCTTGTTCATGGTGCTGCAGGCGGCGTTGGCGGTCACCCTGAACCGGATCGGTGCGGGCACGGACATCCCGATCGGTGCGGCGATCGCCGGGCGCACCGACGAGGCGCTCAACGACCTGGTCGGGTTCTTCGTCAACACGTTGGTGATCCGTACCGACCTGTCCGGTGACCCGACCTTCGGTGAGGTGGTCGAGCGGGTCCGGGAGACGGGCCTGCGCGCGTACGAGAACCAGGATGTGCCGTTCGAGAAGCTGGTGGAGGAGTTGGCGCCGGCGCGTTCGCTGGCCAGTCACCCGCTGTTCCAGGTCATGCTCACCCTGCAGAACACCGCCGCGGCCTCCGGCGACGGCCGGTCCGAGCTGGAGCAGCTGGAGCTGCCGGGGCTGCAGGTCGGCCGGCAGGCCGCCGGAACGGGGTTGGCGAAGTTCGACCTGAGCATGTCGCTCGGGGAGGTCTTCGACGCCCAGGGCGCTCCGGCGGGCCTGCGTGGTGTCATGGTTGCGGCAGCCGACTTGTTCGACGCGAACACGGCCGAGCGGATCGCGGTCTGGCTGGTGCGCGTCCTTGAGACGGTCACGGCCGAGCCGCGGACCCGGCTTGCGGCGGTGGCCGTGCTGGGTGAGGACGAGCGGGAGCGGATCCTGACGCGCGGGCGAACCGCTCGTCAGGTGCAGACCGTGCTGGCCACGCAGCCCGCCGTGGCTCAGCTGGCGGTCATCGAGCGCGAGCACGATGCGGACGACGGCCAGGCATCCCGGACGGGAGGCGGCGGGAGCCTGGTCGCCTATGTCGTACCCGCCGACTCCGGCGCTGACAACGCAGCGTTGGCGGACGCGGTCCGGCAGTTCGCCGGCGACCGCCTGGCCGAGCAGCTGGTGCCCTCCGTGGTGGTGCTGGACACGCTGCCGCTGACGTCGGACGGGGCACTGGACCTCGCGGCCCTGCCCACACCGGACGACTCCGGCACCGCGGATAGGGACGTCCGGGTGAGCCGTGGACCGGCAACGGTGCAGGAGGAGATCCTGTGCGCCGCGTTCGCACACGCCCTGGGGCTGGAGAGCGTCGGCGTGGAGGACAACTTCTTCGCCCTGGGGGGTCACTCCCTGCTGGCGGTGTCGCTGGTGGAGTACCTGCGGGTCCGGGGTGTGTCGATCTCCATCCGCACCCTGCTGCGCAACCCCACGCCGGCCGAGCTGGCCGGCGCTGCCGGGCCGGTCCAGGTGGTGGTGCCGCCGAACCTGATTCCCGTCGACGCGCGGGAGATCACGCCGGAGATGCTGCCGCTGGTGGAGCTCACCGAGGCGGAGATCGAGTCGGTCGTGGCCACGGTGGAGGGCGGTGCGGCCAATGTGGCGGATGTGTACCCGCTGGCTCCGCTCCAGGAGGGCATGCTCTTCCACCACGTGATGGCGGATCAGGGCGCCGAGGCGGATGTGTACATGCGTCCGTCGGTGTTGGGGTTCGACTCGCGGGAGCGGGTGGACGCGTTCCTTGCCGCGCTGCGGGAGGTGATCGACCGGCATGACGTCTACCGCACGGCGTTCGTGTGGGAGGGGCTGCGCGAGCCGGTGCAGGTGGTGTTGCGTCGGGTGGAGCTGCCGGTCCAGGAGGTCGTTCTGGACCCGCAGGGCCCGGACCCGGTGGAGCAGTTGGCGGCCGTCGGCGGTTCGTGGATGGATCTGACCCGGGCGCCCCTGATGACGGTCCA
The DNA here is from genome assembly GCF_041053105.1 of Streptomyces sp. R44. NCBI lineage: Bacteria > Bacillati > Actinomycetota > Actinomycetes > Kitasatosporales > Streptomycetaceae > Streptomyces > Streptomyces sp. R44. The sequence continues at coordinate 7,175,883 of NZ_CP163444.1, forward strand.
CCTCGCGGCGGAGCCCGGCGGTGACCGCTGGCTGGCACTGCTGCGCATGCACCACCTGGTGGGGGACCACACCTCACGGGACGTGCTGCTCGGGGAACTTCACGCAATCGTGTCCGGCCGTGCCGACGCGTTGCCGGAGCCGCTGCCGTTCCGCGACTTCGTCGCGCAGGCCCGCCTGGGCACGCCGCGCGAGGAGCACGAGCGGTACTTCGCCGAGCTGCTCGGGGACGTCACCGAGACGACGGCCCCGTTCGGACTGCTGGATGTGCATGGCGACGGCACCGGCGCGATGCACTGCCAGGTTCCTCTCGATACCGAGGTGGCCGGCCGGGTCCGTGAGGTGGCGCGGCGGCAGGGCGTGAGCCCGGCCACGGTGTTCCACCTGGCGTGGGCCCGGGTGCTGGCATCGCTGTCGGGCCGTGACGACGTGGTGTTCGGCACGGTGCTGTTCGGCCGGATGAACGCGGGCGCCGGTTCGGACCGGGTGCCCGGTCTGTTCATGAACACCCTGCCGGTGCGCGTACGGGTGGACTCGCAGAGCGCGGGTGAGGCGCTGGACGGCATGCGGGGCCAGTTGGCCGAGTTGCTGGTGCACGAGCACGCGCCGCTTTCGCTGGCGCAGCAGGCGAGCGGGATGACGGGCGGTAGCCCGCTGTTCACGTCGATCTTCAACTACCGGCACAGCGAGGTCGCTGCACAGGGCAGTGGCCCCGGCCTCGAGGGCGTCGGGGTGCTGACCGCGAGCGACCCCACCAACTACCCCGTCAGCGTGGCCGTCGACGACATGGGCAGTGGCTTCTTCCTGACCGCCAAAGCGGTGGCACCGGCCGATGCGGAGCGGATCTGCGCGCTGTTGCAGGCCGCCGTCACGAACCTGACTGCCGCTTTGGAGGAGGCGCCGCAGACGCGGTTGTCGGTGGTGGGGGTGCTGGGTGACGTGGAGCGTCGCTCGGTGATGGAGGAGTGGAACGACACGGCGGTCGACGTGGCGTCGTCGACGTTGCCGGGGTTGTTCGAGGAGCGGGTGAGGCTGGCTCCGGCTGCGGTGGCGGTGGTGGCTGACGGTGTCGAGGTGTCGTACGCGGAGCTGGATGCGCGGGCGAACCGGCTGGCACGCCATCTGATCGGCGCGGGGGTGGGGCCGGAGTCGGTGGTGGCGGTGTGCCTGGAACGCGGTGTGGACCTGATGGTCTCGTTGCTCGCGGTGGCGAAGGCGGGCGGCGCGTACATGCCGGTGGATCCGGAGTATCCGGCGGAGCGGATCGCGTACATGGTGCGGGACGCCGCTGCGGTGCTGGCTGTTGCGAGCCGGGCCACGGCCGGGCTGCCGGCGGGGTCGGTGCCGGTGGTGGTCCAGGACGATGCCGCGACGGTTGCGGAGCTGGCCGGGCTGTCGGGTGAGGGGGTGACGGATGCGGAGCGTCGGTCGCCGTTGCTCGCGGTGCATCCGGCGTACGTGATCTACACGTCCGGGTCGACGGGGCGTCCGAAGGGCGTACTGGTGTCGCATGCGGGTGTGGCGCACCAGGTGGCGGGACATGAGCGGTGGTTGGGGGTCGGTACCGGCTCGCGGGTGGGGCAGTTCGCCTCGGCGGGTTTCGACACCTTCGGCTGGGAATGGTTCATGGCGCTGCTGACGGGTGCCGCGCTGGTGGTCATTCCGCAGGACCGACGGCTGGGTGAGGCGTTGCCGGCGTTCCTGGCGGAGCAGCGGGTGACGCATGTGACGCTGCCGCCGGCGGTGTTGGCGACGCTGGACGCGCGTGCGGTGGATCGTGGCGTGGTGGTGGTGACGGCGGGTGAGGCGTGTCCGCCGGAGGTGATGGCGCGCTGGGCCGAGGGTCGCAGGATGTTCAACTCCTACGGCCCGACGGAGACGACGGTGGACGCCACGCTGTGGCAGTGCGATCCGGCGTCGTCGGTGGTGGCGATCGGCACGCCGGTGGTCAACACACGGGTGTACGTGCTGGACGAGTCTCTGCAGCCCGTACCGGTGGGTGTACCGGGCGAGTTGTACGTTGCGGGCGCGGGGCTGGCCCGCGGCTACCTGGGCCGTGCGGGGCTGACCGGGGAGCGGTTCGTGGCGAACCCGTTCGGCGCGCCGGGCGAGCGGTTCTACCGCACGGGTGACCGGGCGCGGTGGACGGCTGAGGGGCAGTTGGTCTTCGCGGGCCGAGCGGACGAGCAGGTGAAGATCCGTGGTTTCCGGATCGAGCCGGGTGAGGTCGAGTCGGTCGTGGTCGGGCATCCGCAGGTCGCGCAGGCGGCGGTGGTGGTGCGTGAGGACGTGCCGGGCGACAAGCGTCTGGTGGCCTACGTGGTGCCGGCCGTCGATGGCGCGGGCGAGGAGCTGGCCGCCGTGGTGGCTGCCTTCGCGGCCGAGTGGTTGCCGCAGTACATGGTCCCGGCCGCGGTCGTGGTCCTGGACGCGCTGCCGCTGACCGTCAACGGCAAGCTGGACCGCAAGGCCCTGCCGGCCCCCGACCTGGGCCCCGCGGCCGCCCACCGGCCCCCGACCACGCCACGCGAACAGCAACTCTGCGAGGCGTTCGCGCAGGTGCTGGGGGTTGCAGAGGTCGGGCTCGACGACGACTTCTTCGCCCTGGGCGGCCACTCGCTGCTGGCGGTGCGACTGGTCAGCCGGATCCGGAAGGCACTCGGCGTGGAACTGCCCATCCAGGCCCTCTTCGAGACACCGACGGTCGCCGGTGTGGCACAGCGGCTCGAATCGGCGAACAAGAAGGCACGGCCCGCCTTCCGGGCGATGCGCGGCAACAAGGAGTCCTGAACGATGATCCCGGTCTCATTCGCCCAGCAGCGGCTCTGGTTCCTGAGCGAGCTGGAGGGCCCGAACGCCACCTACAACATCCCGCAGGGCCTACGGCTCACCGGCACCCTCGACATCGCGGCGCTGGACGGCGCCCTGCACGACGTGGTGACCCGCCACGAGGTGCTGAGGACAGTGTTCCCGGCGGTCGACGGGCAGCCGTGGCAGAACATCCGGGACGCCGAGTCGGTGGGCTCGTTGCTGACCGTGGTCGACGCCACCGGCAAGACCGAGCCGGAGTTGACCGCCGAACTGGCCGAAGCCGCAAACTGCGTCTTCCGCCTCGCCGATGAACTCCCGCTGCGAGCCTGGCTGTTCTCGCGCGGCGAGGACGAACACGTGCTGCTGCTGGTGGTGCACCACATTGCCGGTGACGGCTGGTCGATGGGCCCGCTCGCCCGGGACGTCTCCAGCGCCTACCGGGCCCGCCTGGCCGGCACCGCGCCCGACTGGGACGAACTGCCCGGCCAATACGCCGACTACGCGCTCTGGCAGCGCGAACTGCTCGGCGAGGAGAACGACCCGGACAGCCTGCTCATCGAGCAACTCGCCTACTGGCGGCAGGCGCTGGCGGAGCTTCCCGAAGAGCTCGCGCTGCCCTTCGATCGGCCCCGCCCGCCCGTCGCCGGCCACCGCGGCGGCACCGTGGAGTTCCAGGTCCCCGCTGAACTCCACCGGGGAATCACCGAACTGGCCCACGCCAAGGGCTGCACCCCGTTCATGGTGCTGCAGGCGGCGCTCGCCGTGCTGCTGTCCGGGTTCGGCGCCGGCACCGACATTCCGATCGGCACCGCGGTCGCCGGCCGGATGGACGAGGGCCTCAACGACCTGGTGGGCTTCTTCGTCAACACCCTGGTACTGCGCACCGACCTGGCCGGCGCGCCGAGCTTCAACGAGCTGCTGGGCCGGGTGCGGGAGACCAGCCTGCGCGCGTTCGAGCATCAGGACGTGCCGTTCGAGCGGCTGGTGGAGGAGTTGTCGCCGGTCCGGTCGATGGCCCGTCACCCGCTCTTCCAGGTGATGCTCTCCTTGCAGAACAACGCCCAGCCCGTGCTGGACCTCCCGGGCCTCACCGCCGAGTCGGTGGCCGGCAGGCCGGCCCCGGCCAAGTTCGACCTCAACTTCACCTTCAGCGAGAAGTTCGGCACGGCAGGCGCCCCCGCAGGCCTGACGGCCGGCGTGGTCTTCGCCCGCGATCTGTTCGACGAGCAGACCGCCGAGCGGATCGGCAACGGCTTCGTCCGGGTACTGCGGGAGCTCCTGGCGGCACCGGAACGCCCGGTCACCGACGCCGAGTTGATGACCGAGGAGGAGCGCGAGCTGGTCCTGACGGGCTGGAACGACACGGCGGTCGGGGTCGAGCCGTCGACGTTGACGGCGTTGTTCGCGGCGCAGGTCGCGGCGACGCCGGATGCGGTGGCGGTGATGGCCGACGGTGTCGAGCTGTCGTACGCGGAGCTGGATGCACGGGCGAATGCGGTGGCGCGGCTCCTGGTTGAGCACGGCGTGCGCGCTGAGTCGGGTGTCGCGGTGCTGATGGAGCGCTCGGCAGATCTGGTGGTGGCGCTGCTGGGTGTGGTGAAGGCGGGCGGGTGCTATGCGCCGCTGGACAGCCGCTACCCGTTGGCGCATCGGCAGGCGATCGTGTCCGAGACGGGCGCGAAGGTGGTGCTCACCGATGCTGGACTGCGGGAGCAGGCCGAGGAGTTGGGCCTGACCATGCTGACGGTCGACGCGACGACTGCCGAGCCGGTCGACGCTCCGTGCTCCCCGCGCCAGTTGGCGTATGTGATGTACACCTCCGGCTCGACCGGTCGCCCCAAGGGTGTGGCGGTGACGCATGCGGACGTGGCGGCGCTGGCGCGGGACCGGCGGTTCGCGGGTGCGGGGATGGAGCGGGTGCTGCTGCATTCGCCGTACTCCTTCGACGCGTCGACGATGGAGCTGTGGGTTCCGTTGCTGACGGGGCGCCGGGTCGTGGTGATGCCGGCGGGTGATGTCTCGGCGGTGTCGCTCGCCGGGGTGGTCTCGTCGTTCGGGGTGACGGCGCTGTGGCTGACGGCGGGGCTGTTCGCCGTGGTGGCGGAGGAGGACCCGGGGTGTCTGGCCGGGGTGCGTGAGGTGTGGGCGGGTGGTGACGTGCTGTCGCCGGTGGCCGTGGCCCGGGTGCGGGCGGCTTGCCCGGACATCGTGGTGGTGAACGGGTACGGGCCGACCGAGGCGACCACGTTCGTCGCCACGCACACCGCGGTGGACGGTGAGGGCGCGCTGCCGATCGGGCGCCCGCTCGACAACATGCGTGCCTACGTGCTGGACGCCGCGCTGCGCCCGGTGCCGGTGGGTGTGGCTGGTGAGCTGTATGTGGCGGGCGCGGGTCTGGCCCGCGGTTATCTGGGCCGTGCGGGGCTGACGGCCGAGCGGTTCGTGGCCGATCCGTACGGGCCGGCGGGTGGCCGGCTGTACCGCACGGGTGACCTGGCGCGGTGGAGCGCCGGCGGCGAGCTGGAGTACGCGGGTCGTGCGGACGAGCAGGTGAAGATCCGTGGTCTCCGGATCGAGCCGGGTGAGGTGCAGGCCGTCCTGGCCGGGCACCCCGGCCTGGAGCAGGCCGTGGTCCTGGTCCGCGAGGACGTGCCGGGCGACAAGCGCCTGGTCGCGTACGTCGTGGCGGACGGCGACAGCGCCGAACTCGCCTCGTGCGTGCGTGAGTTCGTCTCTGAGCGGTTGCCGGCCTACATGGTGCCGTCGGCGGTCGTGCTGCTGGACGCGCTGCCGCTGACCGTCAACGGCAAGGTGGACCGCAAGGCCCTGCCCGCTCCGGACCATACGGGCCTGGCCGGCGCGGGCCGGGGGCCGAAGACGGTGCAGGAGGAGTTGCTGTGCCAGGCGTTCGCGCAGGTGCTGGGGCTGCCCGCGGTCGGTGTGGAGGATGACTTCTTCGCGCTGGGTGGTCATTCGCTGCTGGCGATGCGGTTGGTGAGCCGGGTGCGTGCGGTGCTGGGTGTGGAGCTGCCGTTGCGGGTGCTGTTCGAGCGTCCGACGCCGGCCGCGGTCGCGGCGTGGGTGGGTGAGGCCGGCGAGGGCCGTGCGGCGTTGGTGCCGGTGGTGCGTCCGGAGCGGGTGCCGCTGTCGTTCGCGCAGCGCCGGCTGTGGTTCCTGGGGCAGTTGGAGGGTCCGAGCGCGACCTACAACATTCCGCTGGCGCTGCGGTTGACCGGGGAGTTGGACCGGGAGGCCATGGCTGAGGCGCTGCGGGATGTGGTGGGTCGGCACGAGGTGCTGCGCACGGTTCTGCCGATGGCGGATGGTGAGCCGTTCCAGCGGGTGCTGTCGCTGGAGGAGTGCGGCTTCGAGCTGTCGGTGGTCGAGGTGGCGCCGCAGGAGCTGGATGCGGCGGTGGCGGAGGCGATCGGGTACGCGTTCGACCTGACGTCGGAGATCCCGCTTCGGGCGACGCTGTTCGCGCTCGGTGAGGCCGAGCACGTGCTGGTGGTGGTGGTTCACCACATCGCCGGGGACGGCTGGTCGACGGCGCCGTTGGCGCGGGATGCGTCGGTGGCGTATACCGCTCGGCTGGAGGGCCGGATGCCCGACTGGGCCGCGTTGCCGGTGCAGTACGCGGACTATGCGTTGTGGCAGCGGGAGCTGCTCGGGAGTGAGGACGATCCGGACAGTGTGCTGTCCGGTCAGGTGGCTTACTGGCGAGAGGCGTTGGCGGGGGTGCCGGAGGAGCTGGAGCTGCCGGTGGACCGCCCGCGCCCGGCGACGGCTTCGCACCGCGGCGAGAGTGCGGAGCTGGCCGTCTCCGCGCAGACGCACCAGCGACTGGCGGCGCTGGCCCGTGAGCGGGGGGTGACCCTGTTCATGGTGCTGCAGGCGGCGTTGGCGGTCACCCTGAACCGGATCGGCGCGGGCGCGGACATCCCGATCGGGTCGCCGGTCGCCGGGCGCACCGACGAGGCGCTGAACGACCTGGTCGGGTTCTTCGTCAACACCTTGGTGGTGCGGACCGACCTGTCCGGCGACCCGACCTTCGACGAGGTGCTGGAGCGGGTCCGGGAGACCAGCCTGCGCGCGTTCGAGCATCAGGACGTGCCGTTCGAGAAGCTGGTCGAGGAGCTGTCGCCGACCCGGTCGATGGCACGCCAGCCGCTGTTCCAGGTCGTGCTCACCCTGCAGAACACGGCTTCGGCGGCGTTGGAGTTGCCTGGGGTGCGGCCTGGGGTGCTTGCCGCGGGTGCGCCGGCGGCGAAGTTCGACCTGGAAGTGAATGTCGGTGAGGTCGTTGATGCGCAGGGCAAGCCGGCGGGCATCCGGGGGAGGTTGATCGCGGCTGCGGATCTGTTCGATGCGGGGACGGTGGAGCGTTTCGCGGGTTGGCTGCTGCGGGTCGTCGAGACGGTTGTCGCTGAGCCGCAGACGCGATTGTCGGCCGTGGACGTGCTCGATCCGGCTGAGCGTCGTCTGCTCCTGGAGGAGTGGAACGACACGGCGGTCGAGGTCGAGGCGTCGACGTTGACGGCGTTGTTCGCGGCGCAGGTGGCGGAGACGCCGGATGCGGTGGCGGTGGTGGCCGAGGGTGTCGAACTGACCTACGCGGAGCTTGACGCGCGGGCGAACCGGCTGGCGCACTATCTGCGGTTGCAGGGTGTGGGTGCGGAGTCGTTGGTGGGGCTGTGTCTGCCCCGTGGTGTGGAGATGGTCCTCGCGGTGTTGGGGGTGTGGAAGGCGGGGGCGGCGTATGTGCCGTTGGATCCTGAGTATCCGGCGGAGCGGGTGGCATACATGGTGCGGGACAGTGGTGCGTCGGTGCTGGTGGGTGTGGAGCAGGTGCTGGCCCAGCTGCCGGTGGGGCGGGTTCGCACGATCGCTGTGGATGAGCCGTTGGTGGCGAGCGCTCTGGCGGGTCAGCCCGTGACGGCACCTGAGGGCGAGGTGCTGCCCGGGCAGTTGGCGTATGTGATCTATACGTCGGGGTCGACGGGGCGGCCGAAGGGTGTGGCGGTCACACATGGTGGGTTGGCGAACTATGTGCGGTGGGCGGTCGGGGCGTATGGCATGGAGGGGGGTGGTGGCGCGCCGTTGCACTCGTCGTTGTCGTTCGATTTGACGGTGACAAGCGTGATGGTGCCGTTGGTGTCGGGTTCGGCCGTGGTGGCGAGTGCGGCTGGTGGTGTCGAGGGTCTGGCTGACCTGCTCGGTGGCCGCGGTGGGTTCGGGTTGGTGAAGGCGGTGCCGGGTCATCTGCCGCTCCTGGCCGAGTTGGTGTCGGACGAGCAGGCGGCGGGTTCGACGCGTCGTCTGGTGGTGGGTGGTGAGGCGCTGCACGGTGCTGATGTGCGGGCGTGGTTGGCGCGGGTTCCGGGTTCGGTGGTGGTGAACGAGTACGGGCCGACCGAGACGGTGGTGGGTTGCTGCGTCTTCGAGCTCACCGCGGGCCAGGACATCGCCGATGCGGTGCCGATCGGTCGTCCGATCGCCAACACACGTCTGTATGTGCTGGACGGGTTCCTGCAGCCGGTTCCGGTGGGTGTGGCGGGTGAGTTGTACATCGCGGGTGCGCAGTTGGCCCGCGGGTACCTGGGTCGTGCCGGTCTGACGGCTGAACGTTTCGTGGCCTGCCCGTTCGCCGAAAGCGGGAGGATGTACCGCACGGGTGACCGGGTCCGCTGGAACGCCGACGGCGAGCTGGTGTATCTGGGTCGTGCGGACGAGCAGGTGAAGATCCGTGGTTTCCGGATCGAGCCGGGTGAGGTCGAGTCGGTGGTGGTCGGGCATCCGCAGGTCGCGCAGGCGGCGGTGGTGGTCCGTGAGGACCTGCCGGGCGACAAGCGTCTGGTGGCCTACATGGTGCCGGCCGTCGATGGTACGGGCGAGGAACTGGCGCCCGTGGTGGCTGATTTCGCTGCCGAGTGGTTGCCGCAGTACATGGTCCCGGCCGCGGTCGTGGTCCTGGACGCGCTGCCGCTGACCGTCAACGGCAAGCTGGACCGCAAGGCCCTGCCGGCCCCGCAGTATGCCGTGAGTGCGAAGGCTCCCGACGGCGCCGGCTCGCTCAGTGCCCTCGAACAGACCGTGTGCGAGGCGTTCGCGAAGGTACTGGGGTTGGAGAGCGTCGGGCTCGACGACGACTTCTTCGCCCTGGGCGGGCACTCGATGCTGGCGGTGTCACTGGTGGAGGAGCTGCGGTCGCGTGGTGTGTCGGTGTCGGTGCGCGACGCGATCACCCGCCCGACAGTGGCGGGACTGCTCAGCAGGCTGTCCTTGTCGTCGGTCAAGGACGCGCTCGGCGGCATGCTTTCCATCCGGCCGAGCGGCAGCAAGCCGCCGTTCTTCTTCGTGCATCCCGGAAGCGGGTCGAGCTGGTGCTACCTGCCGCTTGCCCGGCACATCCCGCAGGAGTATCCGCTCTACGGGCTGCAGGCCGACGGGCTCGACGGCACGAGTGAACTCGCGCTCTCTGCTGTGGAGATGGCCGCGGCATACATTGAGCAGATGCGTTCCGTGCAGCCCAGTGGCCCCTACCATCTGGTGGGTTACTCGTTCGGGGGGACGACGGCGCATGAGATCGCGGCGCAACTCCAGGCTGCGGGTGAGCAGGTGGCCGCGCTGGTCATTCTGGACACCTATCCGGCGGAGCAGGACGCGGATCCCGCCGCGATCGGCGGGACATCCCGCAACGCCGGGGAGGCGGACCGGTCCGACGACCCGGCGAGCTCGTCGACGTCCGGCGAGAACGATGTGCGCGCCCGGAGAGTCCAGGAGATCCGGGCGGACATGGGCGCTGTCCTCGGCGGGATCTCGGACGAGGAGCTGAGCCGCGTCCTGCGCGTCTTCGAGAACAACAGCCGGCTGCGGGTGGAGCACCGGACCGGTCGGTTCGACGGGGATGCCCTGGTGGTGGTCGCGGCGGAGGGCAAGGCGACCGATGTGCCGTGGGCGCGGCGGTGGGAGCCGTACATCACCGGGGAGATCACCGAGGTGAGCCTTCCCTTCGCGCACGCCGACATGATGCGGCCACACACGCTGGGCCAGGTGTGGGCCGCCGTCGAGGGGTGGCTGGGCTCGGGCCGGTCGTAGCGGTCTCCTACGGGCGCAGCGGTAGGCATGCCGCAGGCGAAGGGGAGGGCCGTCATCCGCACCGCGGGTGGCGGCCCTCCCGTTTCCCCTTGCCGTCCTCACGGACAGGCGGCCGGTCATGGCCGGCGCGAAACGACACGAGCTGATGCACTGGAGAGCGGAATGCCGGGAAACCGGCCTGCGCTCGTGCGGCAATGCCCCGCGGTGGGCTGGGGCTCTGGTCCGGGCCGAGCCTGGTCACGCCCGCGTCAGAGCCCAGGTCGCGGCCGGGTCGTCGGACGGCGCGGGCCCGGGGCCGGCGGGAACGCCGAAGCGCGGGTGCCGAGGCTGTGATCCAGCCTCGGCACCCGCGCTGTTGATGCGAGAGCCCCCGGGGGACTCAGCGGGAGCTGAAAGCCCCGGAGACGGCCGGGATGTAGGTCGGAATCCTCCTCCAGACCTCCGGCGTGTAGAAGTGGCCGCCGGGCAGGACGTCGTGCCGGAAGTCACCGGTCGTGAGGTCCCGCCAGTGCTCGCCGGCGTGGGGCTCGATCACCGTGTCCGTCTCGCCGGTCAGGACCTGCAGCGGCACACTGACCTTCGAGCCGGGAACGTAGTGGAAGGTGTCCCGGACCCGGACGTCGGCCCGCATCAGCTCGACCGCGAGTTCCCGCAGGTCCGGGTCGTTGACGACGTGCTCGGGCAACATGCCGTGCATGGTCATCCAGCCGAGCAGCTGCTCGTCGGTGTCCTGCTGAGTCGGGGACCCGTCCTGGGCGATCAGTCCGCGGTCGGGCGCGTTGGCGGAGGACACCACGAGCGCCTCGGGCGCGGGGCCGCCGAGCTGCTCGATGCGCACGTTGACGTCGAAGGCCATCCAGCCGCCCATGCTGTGGCCGAAGAGCACATAGGGGCCCTCGGCCGCGGCGGAGAGCACGGCCTGGGTGGTGTCGTCGGCGAGGGCGTCCCAGGTCTGGGCGAAGTCCTCCATGAAGCGGCCTTCCCGGCCCGGGTAGCAGATGGCGGCGAGGTCGACGTCCGCCGGGAGCATGCCGCCCCACTGGTGGTACTGCCCGGTGCCGCCGCCGCAGAAGCCGAGGCAGATCAGGGTGCGGGCGGCGTTCTCGGTTCGGCGGGATCGGACGACGATGAGGTCCTGGGCGGTAGCCATGGGCGGGAATCCTTGTGATGTGATGGGTCAGGGCGTCTCGGGAGCAGCGGCGAGCTTGGCCTCGACGTACCCGGCCAGGTCGCGCAACTGCGGGTGCTGGTACACCTCTTTGGTCCGCACGGCGAGGCCGAGCTCGCGCTTCAGCCGGCTGATGACGCGCAGCGCGACGAGCGAGTGGCCGCCCAGTGCGAAGAAGTTGTCGTCGGCGCTGATCCGGTCCCGGCCCAGGACCTCCGACCAGACCTCGGCGAGCAGCTTCTCGACCGTTCCCCGGGGCTCGACGAACTGCTCGGCGGGTGCCGCGTGCGGCGCGGGCAGTGCCTCCCAGTCGACCTTGCCGTTGACGGTCAGCGGAATGGCGTCGACCGCCACGAAGACCGAAGGGACCATGAACTCGGGGAGCACTGCCGCGCAGTGGTCGCGCAACTCCGCGCCGGTCGGGGGCTCGTCGGCGACGTAGTAGGCCACCAGCTGGTCACCGAGCGCGGGGTCCCGGTAGCCGGTCAGCACTGCGGTGGTCACCCCGGGGTGCGAGGAGACCGCGGCCTCGACCTCGCCGAGTTCGATCCGGTAGCCGCGGATCTTGACCTGGCGGTCGACCCGGCCGATGAAGTCCAGCGAACCGTCGGCTCGCAGGCGGACCTGGTCCCCGGTGCGGTACATCCTCCCCCCTCGTCCGCCGCCGGGCAGGAAGGGCCCGTTGCCGTTCGCCGCGAACGGGTCGGCGACGAAGCGCTCGGCGGTCAGGGCCGGCCGGTCGAGGTAGCCCAGGGCCAGGCCCTCGCCTGCCAAGTACAGCTCGCCCGTCTCACCGGGAGCGGTCACCTGCCGGAGGTCGTCGCCGACCACGTACGCCCGGGTGCCCGGCAGCGGGTGGCCGATGTGCGCTTCCCCACCGGTGATCCAGGCACTGGTGGCGTCCACGGTGCACTCGGTCGGACCGTAGAGGTTCACCGCTTCGAGGACCCCGTTCGCGGTCGCCTTGGATATCTCCTCCCAGGTCCGCTCCGGCACCGGCTCCCCGCCCATGAACAGACGCGGCAGCGGGCTGTCGGCACCGCTGTCCAGCAGGCAGGTCCGCACCAGCTCCCAGAGGGAGGGGGTGAGGTCGAGGTCCTGGATGCCGTACGCGTCGAGCAGGGTCCGGAGCTGGACGGGATCGGTGCGCTGCTCCTCGTCGAGGATGGCGATGGTGTCGCCACGGCAGATCCGCGCCCACTGCTTCACCGAGGAATCGAAGGAGACACTGGCGTTCCAGCCGACGACCCGAGGCTCTTCGGCGTAGACGCCGGCCCGCTCAAGGGCCGTGACCAGGTCTGCGACGGACCCCCGCCCGACCTGGACGCCCTTGGGCCGACCGGTTGAGCCCGAGGTGTAGATCACGTACGCCGGGTCGAGCGGATGGGCGGCCACCGGATTCGCGTCGGCGGCCTCGGGGTCGCCGGCCACGGAGTCCGGGGCGACGATGTCGAGGCCGGATGCCCACAGGGCGTGGCTCGGCGCCCCCACCAGTACCCGGATGCCGGCGTCCTTGGCCATGAACTCCAGGCGCTCGACCGGGTAGCGAGGGTCCAGCGGGAGGTAGGCCGCACCCGCCCGCCACACCGCGAGCAGCGATACGACCAGCTGGGTGTTGCGCGGCAGGCTGACCCCCACCAGGTCGCCCACGCCGATGCCGCGGGAGGCCAGGGCACCGGCGAGCTGCGCGGTTCGCCGGTCGAGCTCGGCGAAGGTGAGCTCACCGTCGGTGCCCCGTACGGCGATCCGGTCCGGGGCGTGCTGTGCGATAGCGCGGAAGCGTGTCACCAGGTCAACCGGCTTCTGGGCGAGGTCAGTCACGAGAACGAGCTCCTTGTGCACAGGAATGGGGCATGGCGCGGCCATCGGACCGACCTGGTCTGACGGCGCCGTTCAGGTTCAGGCGAACGCGGGCGCGGGCTCCACGGTCGGCCGGCACTCGGAGAGCTCGACCGGGTCGCCCATGGCCACCACGATCTTCCGGTCGCCGCGGAACGGATCCCGGCCGTGTGCGGTCAGGATGTTGTCGACCAGCATCACGTCGCCCGGCTGCCAGGTCTCGCGCACCGTGGCCGCGTCATAGGCCGCCTGGATGGCCTGGAGGTCCTCGTTGCTCAGCGCGGCCCCGTCACCGAACTCGGTGTTGAACGGAAGACCGTCGCGTCCGAACTCATCGACCAGCGCCTCCCGCAGGTCCTCCTCCAGCGCCCACTCGTTCCAGAAGAGCAGGTGGTTGAACCACACCTCCTCGCCGCTCGACGGGTGGGTGATGATGCCGGGACGGATCTGGCTGGTCCTCAGGGTGCCGTCGTCGTACCACTGGTGGCCGATGAGGTTGTCCGCGCAGTAGCGCGCGACCTCGGCGACGTCATCGGTGGCGAACGCGGTCTGCCAGTCGGTGGAAATGTGCTCGGAGTAGCTGCGCGAGAGTCGCCACCCGGCGGTCCGGATCTTCTCGACCACCTGATCGGGGAGCGCGTCGAGGACCTTCCGGCAGTCCGCGACGGGTGTCGCTCCGCCCTGCGACGGTGCGATCAGGCAGCCGAACAGCAACCGGCCGGGGAAGGTCAGCGTGTAGCTGTTCTCGTTGTGCATCCGGATCGACTGCGCGGCGGGTAGGTCCGTCGAGGAGAAGACATCGTCGCCGAGCCGGCTGCGGGGAGTGGTCTTCTCCCGGTACGGCGTCCGCTCGCTGATGAGCGCGTCTCGGATCTGCGCGAAGTCCTCGATGGTCGCCATCGGCAGGCCACGCAGATAGATCGCGCCGTATTCCTTCAGAGCCGCGGCCAGTTGCGGGCGGACATCTTCGAGCCACGCGCGGACCTGTGTCATCTCGGTGAGACCGGCGACCTGCGTGATGGCCGGCTTGCCCTCGACGACCTGCCATTTCAGCGTACGTGACATTGCATCAGGTCCTTTCCAGTTCCTTGGACCGGTTGGATGATAGGAGGATCGGTCGCGCCACGTTAAGGCGTTCAACGGGCTGACCGGCTTGCCGTTGCTGCAGGCCGCGAGATCGAGGGGATCACCGACCGCGAGCTCGAGGCGCTGACCCTGAGGGTGCAGCGCGCCATCGCCGCCCATGAGCCGAAGATCGTCCCGTCGCCCGAGTGTCGCCCCGGTCGCCGCCGACCGAACCGGGAGCCCTGGTCCACCGGCTCCGGACCAGGGCTCCCGCGTTCCTGCCCGGTGCTCTCAGCGCGACATGGCGACCAGGACCCGGCGGCTTCCGGCGAACGCCCTGCGCCCGTGTGCGACGGCGACGTTGTCGATGACCAGGACGTCGCCCTGCCGCCAGTCGACGTCAACGGCCAGCGCCAGTCCCTTCTCGCGGATCTCGAGCACGTACTCGTCGGGGATGGGGGAGCCGTCGGCGAAGGTCACCGACTGCGGCAGCTCGTCCGCGGGGACGATGGCCGCGAGCTCGCGCATGGTCTCCTCGCCCAGCGTCGCGGGGTGCCACTGGTCCGCCTGGTTGAACCAGACCTCCTCACCGGTGACCGGGTGCCGGAGCGTCGAGGGCCGGACCTGACGCGTCCGCAGCGCATTGCCGGCGGTCCACTCCCAGCTCACCCCCGCTTCGGCCAGCAGCTTCTCGACCTCCGCCCGGTCGTCCGTCTCGAACGTCGCCTGCCAGCTCTTGCCGAAGCCCCTGCCACCGTGCAGGTACTGCCGGTAGCAGACACCGCCGCCGAAGTCCGCACGGATCCGTTCGTCGATTGCCGCCAGCCAGGAGGCGCCGTGCAGCAGCGGGGTGGCGCCTCCCGTGGTGGCCGGCTGTACGCAGCAGAAGAGCAGCCGGGAGGGCCAGGCGTGGGCGTAGGAAAGCTCGCTGTGCATGGAGATCGCGTACTCGGGCGGGTACTCCGTCGAGGTGTAGACGTTGTCGGAGACCTTGGTCCTGGGCGTGTTGCCGTGCACGTACGCGAGGCGCTCGGGCAGCAGGGCGGGCATCACGTCCGCCAAGGACGCCTCGGTGACGTCGAAACCCTGGAACAGCAGGGCCTGGTGACGGCCCAGCAGGTCGGCGACGTCGACCGAGTCGAGGTACTCCATCAGTCCCCGGGTGGTCGCGCCGGCGCCGGTGCTCGCGGGCGTGAACCGTTGCGGTGCCCAGCCCTGCTGAACGCTCATGGGGGATATCTCCTTGGTGGTTGGGAGGTTGGGCGTCGAGTTGTTCCACCTGCGGGGCGCCACAGTTGGACGCACCGGTTCGGTTCGGCCGCCTGCCGGGAGCGTCGGCCGTGCCCATGGATCGGGGCGCATGTTCGGCGTCGTTCAACCGGCGCGTCACCGCAGTTGAACGGTGGCCGTGGTGAGCGTCAAGGATTGATCAGTCGTGCGGGCCTGCACCATAGTGAAGCGAGGCGGCATGGTGAAACTGGGTCCCTTGGGCGCCTGGGGGCCGGTGCGGGTGGCCTGACACGGCTTGTCGGTGGAGTCCCGTCCAGGAGCCTGATCGAGGCGACGAAGGAGTAGCGCTTCTTCTGTTGGCGGAGTTCTGGCCCGTACGGCGCGAAGTGCCGGTTCGAGCAGGCGCTGCTCCATCTCGAGGTCCCACGCATCCAGGGGCCGTTGACTATGAACTGAGATTTCATCATATACCGGCTGAGAGAGGGACTTCGATGACTGATCGGACAGTGGATGTGCGGGTGTCGGGTGTGGACATCGAGCGGTGGTTGATGGAGCGGGTGTCCTATTACCTGGAGACGCCGGTGGAGGAGATCGATCCGGGTGTCTCGCTCGCCGAGTACGGGTTGGAGTCGGTGTACGCCTTCGCGCTGTGCGGGGACATCGAGGACACGTGGGGTGTGACCGTGGAGCCGACCCTGGTGTGGGACGTCGACACGGTTGCGGCTCTGACCGTTCACCTGGCCGGCCTGGTGGCCGATCTGCCGTCGGCCTGAAGGGACTTCGGGGCCTCGACGCCTTTGCGGTCGACCAGAGCCCTGGCCGCGGGTCACCCGCAGTCCCCGGCACGTGTGTTCAACGGTGGTCGCGCGGCGGTTGAACGGTGCTCAGGACAAAGGGAGTCGTTCGGCTGCCTCACCGGACAGGCACGACATCGTCATCGGCCCGCCCGTCGTCGGACGCACCGGACCGTGTGAACTCGCCGTCCCCGGCATGACCTCCGACAACCTGCTGCTGCTGCGGATCGAGCGTCAGGGGTGATGCGGCACGAGCCGCGGTCGGTCCCCGAACGCCGTGTTTGCTGCCGCGGATTGCTCCGAGGCTCGCTCCGGTGATCGCCCAACCGGTCGGCAGACCGCTTCCGCGCCCGCATCCCCGCGACGGAGGCCACGGCCCTGCAGTCGTCCGATGGAAGGACACATGGGCTCCGCCCCGTCGCCTAGTGTGAGACCGCCGCGCTCCCGGCAAACCCCCGTGCCGGGGGCGCGGCATGCACCTCCGCCGGCCCTCGTCCAACTGACGCACGGCGATGGTTGAACACCCGTGCTGATCACCGGCACCGGGTTGAACGCCCGCACCATTCCTGGCGGCTGGGGCATAGTGGTCCGCGCCGCCAGGAACCGACGGAGTTCGGCGAGGCCGGATGTCAGGACGTCAGGAAGCCTGTACCGGATCGAGGGGACCGCGGGCAGATCCGCGGCCGGACCGCCTGATCGCGACAGTCGAGAACGACACCACTCAGCCGCGCGGCGCGCGCCGCCGTGCATGTCCGCGCGCCGCCCGGAGCGACGCAGCGCCAAGCCCAAGGGGAAGCAATGGCCTTCGAGCTGACCGGCTACCGGAACCTCGGCGACGCGTTCGCCGCGCGCGTCGCCCAACACCCCGACAAGACCGCGATCACCATCTACCGCGACTCCGCCGAGGCCGCGCACGAAAGCCTCAGCTACGCCGAACTCGCCCGCCGGGCCGGCCTGCGCGCCGCCGACCTGGCGCAGCAACTGGCTCCCGGCGAGCGCGTCCTCATCGCGCTGTCCACCGGCACCGAGTTCGTCGAGCTCTACCTCGCCTGCCTGCTGGCCGGTGTCACCGCCGTGCCCGCCCCGCCGGCGACCGGCTCCAGCAGCGCCGCCCAGCGCGTCGCCGCGATCGCCGCGGACTGCACTCCGGGACTGGTGTTCGCCGACGCCGGGGACCTCGACACGCTCGCCGAGCGCTTCCACGCGCAAGGCCTGGGTCGCGTCCCCGTCCGGGCCGCCGCCCCTGTGCCGGCCGGTGAGGTGCCCCCCGCCGCGCTCCGAGGCCGCCACGCCGACCATGACTCGCTCGCCGTCCTCCAGTACAGCTCCGGCTCCACCGGCACCCCGAAGGGCGTGATGCTCGCTCACGGGAACGTCCTGGCGAACCTCGCGGCCCAGTACTCCGTCGTGGGCCTGAACGGCGACGACTCGTTCGGCAGCTGGATGCCGCTGCACCACGACTTCGGTCTCTTCGTTCAGCTCAGCGGCGCACTCTTCTGCGGCGCGACATCGGTCCTGATGCCGCCGACGGTGTTCGCCCGCAGGCCCGTCGAGTGGTTCCGGATGATGAGCGAACTCCGGACCACCGCCACCTCCGCCCCCAACTTCGCGTACGGCATCGCGCTGCGCCTCATCAAGGACGAACACCTCGAAGGGCTCGACCTGTCAGCGCTGCGCTTCCTGATCAACGGTTCCGAGCCGATCCATGCCCCCACCATCGCCGCGTTCACCAAGCGATTCGCGCAGATCGGCCTGCGTCCCGAAGCCGTCGCGGCCGGCTACGGCATGGCCGAGGTCACCGTCTACGCCAGCGGCACCCCCATCACGCGCGAGCCGACCGTCCTGGTCGCCGACGCCCAGCGCCTCGCTGACGCGGACCACCCCGCGCTGGTTCGCGCCCGTGACGGCCGCGGCAAGGAGATCACCGGCGTCGGAAGCCCCGAGGCCTTTGACGCCCTGATCGTCGACCCCGCCACCCTGCGCCCCTTGTCCGCCGGCGAGGTCGGCGAGATCTGGCTGCGCGGCGACAGCGTCGGCCACGGCTACTGGGGCAAACCCGACCTCACCGCCCGTGTCTTCCAGGCCCGCCCCGCCGGCGCCGACGACGCCGAACCCGGCTGGCTGCGCACCGGCGACCTGGGTGCCCTGGTGGACGGCGAGCTGTTCATCACCGGTCGGCTCAAGGAGGTGATGATCGTCCACGGCCGCAACTTCTACCCGCACGACCTCGAACACGAGGCGCGCGCCGCCCACCCCGCGCTGGAGCGGTTCGTCGGCGCCGCCTTCGGCGTCCAGGCCCCCGACGAGCGGATCGTGATGGTGCACGAGGTCAGCCCGACCGTATCGGCCGAGGAACTGCGCGCCGCGGCGGCGGCCGTCATCCGCCGCCTCACCGTCGCCACCGGCGCGCCGGTCCGCAACGTCCTGCTGGTGCGGCGCGGCAGCGTCGACCGCACCACCAGTGGCAAGATCCAGCGCGCCGCGATGCGCGACCGCTTCCTGGCCGGCGAGATCACTGCCCTGCACACCGAACTCGAACCGGCGGTACGGCAGTTGATCGCAGGGCCCGAAACCCTGTGACGCCCACCCGCGCCGGCACCGCACGCGGGATCGTGAACCGGTCGGCGTGGACGCAGGCCGACTACGGGCTCACGGGCGCGGATCGGGTGCTGCGGAAGACACCGTTCTCGGCGGTCACTCGCTGCTGGTCACGCGACGGGTGGGCCGACTGCGCGGCGACCTCGGAGTGAACCTGCCGATGCCGACCCTGTCCGAGATGCCGACCCCGGCCGGGCCCGCCGCCTGGCCTGCCGATCAGACCGCAGGCCCGAAGAAGGCCAGGCCCGCGCTGCGACCGATGCGCATGCAGGAGGAGTCCCGGTGATACCGCTGTGGCGCGGCCGGCTTCGGTCTTGGGTTCGCTGAGGGCCGCAGGGACGCCGCGGCCTCATCGGGGGTCCAGCAGAGGCGTACGGCGGCGCGGGGTTCGGCGGGTACGGAGTGCTTGGCCGGGTTGTAGCGCAGCCGCCACGTCCGCATCGCGTGGTTCACGGCGCCTCGCGGCATGGCCACCGCGTGGTGAGCGGTGGTGCGCCCGCGGCCGGCGGCGAGCTGCGTGCTCACCCAGGCGTCGATGTGCTACCACCGCGTACGTCCACCGGCCATGCGTGGCGTCGGCCGCCGGCCGCGGACACCACGCATCCAACTGCTGCCCCTGCTCCCGTCCTTGCGCCCGCACCTGCGGTACAACCGACCGCGGTGGGGACGCTGCGACCTGGGACTCCTCCGCGTGGAGCAGGGCAGAGCGACCGGCCGGGACACACGCTGGGCGCACGCCGCGAGGGTGATCACGTGGCGCGTTCGGTGAGGAGGGCAGCTTGATCGCACGGAATCGGCCCCCACGCCCACCCCTTCACATGGACGGAAGGACGTCGCCAGGCGTGTGCTCAACTGCGGCCCCGCGGCGGTTGGACACCGCGGGGCAGGTGTCCGCGGTCGGCGACGCTTGATCGCCGCAGCGCTGCGATGCCATCGTGAGCCGCGGCGCAGCAGGGGCGAGCCCCGCACCACAGTCCGTCCTGGAAGCACAGCTGGAACGAGGTCACCGGCGAAGCGGCCACCCGGGACCGCTCCCGCGCCGCGCGGGGCGGGTGTGTCGCCCCCTACGAGAAGGGGCTCGTCATGCCATTCGTGAGCACCAACGGCATCCGGCTCTCCTACCAGCGGTCGGGGAGCGGTGTGCCCGTCCTGCTGATCATGGGGTCCTCGGCCTCGGGCCGGGTGTGGACCCTGCACCAGACACCGGCCCTGAATCGTGCCGGGTATGAGACGGTCGCCTTCGACAACCGGGGCGTTCCCCCGTCCGACGCGCCTGGGGGCGACTACGCGCTCGCCGACCTGGTGGCCGACACCAAGGGCCTCATCGAGCGGCTCGAGCTGGGACCCTGCCACCTTGTGGGAACCTCGTTGGGCTCCATGGTCGCCCAGGAGCTGGCGCTCGCCGCGCCCGAACTGGTCCGTTCGGCGGTGCTGATCGCCAGCAGGGCCCGGTCGGACACCTTCCGGCGGGCCCAGCTCGCCGCGGACAAGGCGCTGCGGGAGAGCGGGGTGCGGTTGCCCGCCGACTACGAGGCGGTCAAGACGGTCGCCGAGATGTTCTCGCCGGCGACGCTCAACGACGACGCCGCCGTCGGCCCGATGCTGGAACTCTTCGAGCTGGCCGGAGGCGGGAACACCGCCGCGGGGCAGGCGGCGGTCGTCGAGCGGCTCGGCGACCGCCGGGAGGCGCTGGGCGGCATCACCGTGCCGTGCCGGGCCATCGCGTTCGCCGACGACCTGATCTGCCCGCCCCACCTGGTCGCCGAGGTGGCCGACGCCATCCCCGGCTGCGACTTCGTGGAGATACCGGACTGCGGCCACCTGGGCTACCTGGAACGCCCGTCCGAGGTCAACGCGGCCGTCATCGAGTTCTTCGACAAGTACTGAGCACGCGGCGGCGCGCCATGCGCGGCTGCATGAGAAGCGAGGCGGATGTCCGTGTCGATGATGGGTGGCGGAGGCCCGGCCCTGGGCCCGGCAGGGCTGCGGCTGGACGATGAGTCGATCACCCGGCAACGGGTCAGACCGGGCATGGTGCGCCGGATCATCCCGTATACGAAGAAGTTCCGCTGGTCGCTGCTGCTGCTGGTGCTGACCACGGTCGTCAACGCGGGCGCCGCGGTCGCCACCCCGCTGATATTGAAAATGATCATCGACGACGGCATCGAGCCGGGGGACCGCTCGGTCGTGGTGGGGCTGTGCCTGGCGGTCGCCGGACTGGCGGTGGTCGACGGCGCGGCGGTGTACGTCCAGAGCTGGTGCTCGGGCCGGGTCGGCGAGGGCATCGTCTACGAGCTGCGCACCCAGGTCTTCGCCCATGTGCAGGAGCAGCCCCTGGCCTTCTTCACCCGGGCACAGACCGGTGCGCTGGTCAGCCGGCTCAACGCCGACGTCATCGGTGCCCGGCAAGCGGTCACCACCTTGCTGTCCCAGTCGGTCTCCACGCTCCTGACGCTGGTCCTCGTGCTCGGTGCGATGTTCTACCTGTCGTGGCAGATCACCGTCGCCGCGCTGGTGATGATTCCGCTCTTCCTCGTGCCGGTTCGGCTCATCGCCCGCCGCCTGCAACGGCTCACCCGGGAGACGATGCAGCTCGACGCCGAGATGAGCTCGATGATGAACGAGCGCTTCAACGTCTCCGGGGCGATGCTCGCCAAGCTCTACGGTCGCTCGACGGACGAGAAGGCGATGTTCGCGGGCAAGGCCGCCCGGGTGCGGGACGTCGCCGCGGTCGGCGTGGTGTGGGGACGGCTCCTGTTCATCATCGTCGGCGTCCTCGCCGCCATGACCACGGCTCTCGTCTACGGCCTCGGAGGCGTCCTCGCCATCGACGGGACGCTGGAGATCGGCACCCTGGTGGCCATGGTGACGCTGCTGCTTCGGCTGTACGGGCCGATCAACCAGCTGACGACCATGCAGTCGACCGCGATGATCGCCCTGGTCAGCTTCGACCGGGTGTTCGAGGTGCTGGATCTGAAGCCCATCGTCAGCCAAAGCCCCACGGCGCACGCGCTGCCCGCCGCCGATTCCGCGCCCGACATCGAGTTCGACCACGTCTCCTTCCGGTATCCCGTCGCGAACGAGGTCTCCCTCGCCTCCCTGGAGACCATCGCGCTGCGCAGGCCGGAACGCGCTGACAACGGCCTCACCCTGGACGGACTGACCTTCCGCGCTCCTGCCGGCAAGCTCACCGCCCTGGTCGGCCCGTCAGGAGCGGGCAAGACCACCCTCACCCACCTGGTGCCGCGCCTCTACGACCCCAACGAGGGCCGGGTGCGCATCGGCGGCCACGACATCCGCGACCTGACCCTCCAGTCGCTGCGGGACACCGTCGGCGTGGTCACCCAGGACGCGCACCTCTTCCACGACACACTGCGCGCCAACCTGCTCTACGCCCGGCCCGACGCCGACGAGAAGGACCTGACGGAGGCGTGCCGGGCGGCCCTGATCTGGGACACCGTCCAGGCGCTCCCCGACGGCCTCGACACCGTGGTCGGCGACCGGGGGTACCGGCTGTCCGGCGGGGAGAAGCAGCGCATCGCCCTCGCCCGGCTGCTGCTGAAGGCACCGGCCGTCGTCGTCCTCGACGAGGCCACCGCCCATCTCGACTCCGAGTCGGAGGCCGCCATCCAGCGAGCTCTGAAGACCGCGCTGGCCGGCCGTACGTCACTCGTGATAGCCCACCGCCTGTCCACCATCCGCGAGGCCGATCAGATCCTCGTGGTCGAGGCCGGCCGAATCCGTGAGCGCGGAACCCACGCGGAGCTGATCAGCCAGGGCGGGCTGTACGCCGACCTGTACCGCACCCAGTTCGCCGAGCAGGCGACCGAGGACACCGACGTCGCGGCCGGGGTGCCCCAGCCCGCTCTCGTGCCGCCCGTTCAAGTGCCGCACGGCCACAGTTGAACAGCCGACCCCCCGGAGCGCCCGGCCCGCCGGCCTCCGCCCCACCGCTCGCAGGAAGGACAGGCATGGCAGCGCGCGACATCGCCTACGTCGAGCTGTACGCCAAGGACAAGCAGCAGACCGCCCACTCCTTCGTCTCGCTGGGCTTCACCTGCGTGGCGGACTCGGTGGCGCCGGACCGCAGTTCCCTGCTGCTTCGGCAGGGCGCCGCCCACCTCGTCATCACTTCGGGTCCCGCGACCTGGAAGTTCCTGGACACGCACGGGGAGGGCGTCGCGGACATCGCCCTGCTCTGTGCCGATGTCACGGCGACGACGCAGCGGGCCGTACGGGCCGGCGCCGGCCTGACCGGTTCCACACGCGGCAACCCGATCCTGTCCGGGCCCGGTGGCCTCACCCACACCCTGCTGCCGGCCACGCGGACCGCGAACCTGTTGCCGGCGGGCCACCGCTGGGTCGAACTGCCCCAGGACCTCGGGCCGTCGACTGAAGAGAACTGGCGGCTGGACCGGGTGAGCATCGCGGTCGACGGGCCGGATCCGGAGGCCTACCTCCCCCTCTACGTGGACGCCCTGGGGTTCGTCCGGCAGCGGCCGGGAAACGCGTCCGGGGCTGCGCAGGAACCGTCAGCCGTCCTCCTGGACAACGCCGACGGCGGCACGACCCTCACCCTCTTCCGGCATCAACCGCGCCCTCTGACAGGGGAGTCCACCTCGCACGCGGGGGACGATGACAGGCCCGGCGTGCGGCAGCTGTCCTTCCTGGTCGATGACATCGCCGCCGCACGCCCTCCCCGCCTGAGCGGCGCCCTCTCCATCGAACTCCGCCAGCGGGGCGGGTCCGGCGGCGATGCCGTACAGGTCCTGGCCCCGCGGAAAGCGGGGAACCACCACCGGCTGACCGCCGGTTGATCCCGCCCGCCGCCTTTGACACCGGCCCGGACCGCCGGAGAAGGAAGTAGCTGTCATGCGCTCCGCAGTTGTGGTCGGCACCGGACTCATCGGAACATCCGTCGCGCTCGCGCTCAGCGCCCGGGGCGTGGCGGTGCACCTGCGGGACGCGGACCCCGAGGCGGCCGGCATCGCCGCCTCCCTGGGCGCAGGGACCGTGGAGGCCCCGGCCGCGGCTGTCGACCTGGCCGTGCTGGCGGTGCCTCCCGCCCTGGTCGGCAGCGTCCTGGCCGACGCCCAGGCGGCCGGGACCGCCCACCACTACACCGACGTGGCGAGCGTCAAGGCGGAGCCGCGGGAGGACGTCGTCGTGCTCGGCTGCGACACCGCCCGCTACATCGGCGGTCATCCCATGGCCGGCGGAGAGGTCAGCGGACCCACAGCCGCCCGCGCCGACCTGTTCGAAGGCTGCACCTGGGTGCTCACACCGACGCCGGACACCGGTACGGAGACGCTCAACACCGCCCTGGAGCTGGTGGCGACCTGCGGGGGCACCCCCGTCGTGATGGCGGCCGCCGAGCACGACCGCGCGGTCGGCCTCGTCTCCCACGCCCCGCACGTCGTGGCGGCGTTGGTCGCCCAACGCCTTGCGAAGGCGGGGGAACGGGCGGTGAGCCTCGCCGGGCCGGGCGTCCGGGACCTCACCCGGATCGCGGGCGGTGACCCGGACCTATGGGTCGACATCCTCTCGGCCAACGCGGGTGTCGTCGCCGACATCTTGGAAGAGCTGGGCTCCGACCTGGGGGACGCTGTGGCCGCCCTGCGCGCCATGGCGGCCACGGACGAGGCCAAACGCGAAGCCGGCCGACAGTGCGTCGACGCCCTGCTGCGCGAGGGCAGGTCGGGCCGTCGGCGCATCGCCGGCAAGCACGGCATCCGGCCCGCCCGCTACCGGACGCTCGGAGTGGTCGTGGGCGACCAACCCGGCCAGCTGGCCCGGCTGTTCGCCGACGCCGACCGATCCGGCGTCAATATCGAGGACATCCATCTGGAACACTCCACGGGTCGGCTCACCGGCGTCGTCCGGCTGAGCGTCGACCAGCGCGTCGCACCTGCCCTGGAGGACGCGCTCCACTCCCAGGGGTGGCGCATTCAGTGAGGGTCTCGGCCCATGGGCGTACGTCGACGGGATGAAACGACACCGGACCACGGGCAGTGGGATGATCCGATGTGGACGCGCCGGGCCAACAGCCGGTCCTGGCCTCGTACCGTCAGACCCCGTCGGTCGGGAACACCGCGGCAGGGCTGGACGGACCGGAAGGATTGATGTGGCGTGGCACCCCAGCGAAACCCAGCCCGTCGTACGACCGACAGACCGCCGGTCGGGCGGCCGTGATCCGCGGCGAGCGTGACCGGGGCCGACTGCTACGGCGCGCCCTCTCCCAGGGGCGGCCGCTGCATCGGCACTCCGCTCCGCAGTCCGCCGTCGCGCCGTGGGCGGCGGCATGGTGGAACCTGATGCACCCCGAGGCCGCGGGGCTGGTCGGGGTGGTGCGCCCGGGGGCCGTCTGCCTGGTCGTGGGTAGTGCCTGCGACATCTGCACGGGGGCGCTGTCGGTGCTCGTCGGCGCCGGCGGCCAGGTGCACTGTCTCGATTCGCCGGACCGGCCCGCCCGGGCTGCGACGTTGGCCTCGATGCTGGGCGGAGCCGACGTTGTCGTGCACCGGTCCACGGACGGGGTGGACGCCGTGTGCGCGCGGGCGGAACTGCCCAAGGTCGACTTCATCAAGGCCGACGTCCGGAAAGCCCAACCAGGTCTGTTGTTGGACGCCTTCGTCACGCTGCTGCGCGACCGGCCGGCCCTGCTGCTGCGCATCGGCCCCGGGGAACCGGTCCGCCGGGGCCGATGCGAGCCGGACATCGTCAGCAGCCTCACTCGTTCCCTGGCGTACGAGGTGTACCGCTGGCAGGGAGGGGACTGGCGGCCGGTCACGTCCGCCGTGCGGGACGAGGGAAAGTACCTGTTCAAAACCTGTGAGATTCGGACGGGCCCACCGTGAAATCTGGATCGTCGGTCCAAAAGACTGCCGGCGGCACGGAGCGCCACTGTCCAAGCGGAAAGGGCTCCTCAAGAATTGGTATGGATCCGTAAGGATTTCGCTGATCGAGGCTTGAGGGCTCGACAATGACATGCGGTACGCATGATCATTGCTGGTAACCAACCGGAAACATTGTGGAGCGGGGCGGGGGCGATGATCTCGGTGAAAGGTGCTGGTGATCCCGGGCGTCAGGCCCGGAGAGGGTAGTCGCCGGGTCGATTCTTGGCGCTTTGACCTGCATCATGAGTAGTTTCCTACTCAAGCGCAATGTGACCGGAACCCTTTGTTTCGTCTGATCCTCACGGCCGACCCAGTGCTTACTGCCGATGGTCGGGACGGCGTGGCCCGGCGGTGAGGTGAAATTCCCCTGCCCTGAGATCCTGCGAGTGTCAGGTCTTGGGCAGTCAACCAACGGGGTGAGTAGATTGCATCAGCCAGTCCCAGCCAGAGTCCTTCACGCTGTCGTCAACCCTCCATCGGCCACCGATGCCCACAGCACGGGCACCGGTGGCGATGGATCCGGAACATCGGAGTCCGGATCGCCGCCGCCCCAGGAGCGGCCAAGTCCCGAGTCTGTACCCATATCGACTCTATTGCCCGGTATTTCGCCCCGGTCCGAAGGGCCGGACACGGAACACGTCGCTCGCCTCGCCGAAATCGAAGACGCTCTTCCGCCCATTCTCGTCGACCGCCGCACCTTGCGGGTGATCGACGGAATGCATCGTCTGATGGCCGCCTTCCTTCGAGGCGACCAGATGATCAGTGTCGAATTTTTCGAGGGCAGCACCGAGGATGCGTTCCTGCATGCGGTGCAGGCGAACGTGACGCATGGTCTTCCCCTGTCGCAGGCCGACCGTCGGGCCGCCGCGGCCAAGATCGTCGCCTCGCACCCGCACCTGTCCGATCGGGCCATCGCACGTGCCGCTGGCCTGGGTGCCAAGATGGTGGCCGGCATCCGCCGCCAGGCCGGCGGGGTGGTGCAGCTGCACGCCAGGGTCGGCAGGGACGGCAAGGTCCGCCCGCTCAGCAGTGATGAAGGACGCAGACGGGCGGCGGAACTGATCGCCGAGCGACCGGACGCCTCCCTGCGGGAGATCGCGCGGCTGGCGGGGATCTCCCCGGCGACGGTCAGCGACGTCCGCAGGCGCCTGCGGGCCGGCGAGCCCCCGGTGGTCTCCGGCGAGCAGCCGGCGCAGGGGGGCAAGGCGACCGACGTACCCACGCGGGTGCGAAGGCTGCGCGGCGAGCGCAAGGAGGAACTGCTCGACGCCGATCCCATCGCCGTGCTGGAGAAGCTGCTGCGCGACCCCTCCCTGCGGCACAAGGAGGAGGGCAGGAACCTGCTGCGCCTGCTGCATCAGAACGCCATCGGGATGCGCCAGCACTTAGAACTCACCGCCGCGGTCCCACCGCACTGCGGCGCGCTGGTGGTGAACCTCGCCCGGCAGTACGCGGAGACGTGGCTGGAGTTCGCCCAGAACCTCGACGAGAAGGTGCAGTCGGCCCGCCGTCCCGCCGCGGGAGAGTGACGGGATCAGTGCGCTCCGCTGTCGGGGCCTACGGAGACGACTCTCGGAGGCTGGTGTGGTCGCCGGTCGTGTGGTGAGGTTTCGACGGTGCTCGAGGCTATGGGTTCATCGCCCCGGACAGCGGTGAGGAGGACGCCTTTCTGCACGTCAACGACCCCTCATTCCCGAGGCCTGCCTGAGGTCCGGCCTCGCCGTTGAATTCGATGTCGACGTCGGTGACAGGGGGCCGAAAGCGTCCTCGGTACGGCTGGCCGAGGGGGCCGAATTACCTGCTCCGGTGGCACGGAACTCGGCGGGAGAGAGCGTTATCGACGACGTCGTGCGCGAGGACGAGTTCACCGTGGAACTGACTGAACTCCTGCTCCGCACATCATCGCTGACGGCTGCTCAGATTGTCGAGATAAGGCGAGAGCTGACGGCGTTCGTCAAGAAGCAAGGCTGGGTCGAGGGCTGAGCTCAGTCGCCTGACATCGGCGGCTCGACCCGGCCCCGAACGGGAAGAAATTCGGCGCGTCGGTCCTACGGGAGGTTTTCTTACGGCACGGGGACACTCGCCCGGTCCCCACCACCGACGCCGCCACCCCCCACGTGGGGGCCGACCTCCCGAGACCGGAGCGGGACCCGGACGGAAGACCGTGGTCCAAGGCGGTGGCCGCGCTGCGCGTCGTTCAAGTGAGGGCCGGCCGCGGTTGAACGCCAGACGCGGCCGGGACGGCCGGATGTGCCCCCTGGACGCCGCCGGGCCCGGCTGCGGGCGGCGGAACTCATCGGTCCCGGCTCATCGCCGCGGTGCCACCGCACTGGCGCCCTCATCGCGCGACTCGCGCACCGGTGCGCCAGGAAATGGAGCGCTTTTGCCGCAGGAACTGGAGGAGTGAGTCGACGGGGCAGTGCGCGCCGAGCGCCGGCGGCCGGCCGGGATTTGCCGGCCGCCCACGCCGTTGATTAACGGCGCCACTCCCGAGATAGTGGTCGGGTATTCCTCTTGAGCGATCCCATTCTTCGGTCAATTGAGACCCGGAAGCGCGCCGTATCTTACTGTCGACCGTCGGTCCGATCCGCCGAGCATGAGGGACGAAGCCGCTCCGATTGATTTCACGGCACAGGAATGACCGCTGCTCGGGCGGGCCGCTCCTGGCCATTCTGCTTTCGAGAGGGTCCTCACCATGACAGTGCGCGACATCGCCTATGTCGAACTGCTCACCAGCGATGAACAGGACACCGTCGACTATTTCCAGGCGGCGATGGGTTTCCGTCAGGTGGCCAGGTCCACGGAGCCCGAACGAAGCTCGGTGTTCCTGCGGCAGGGAGACGTACGCATTGTCGTCTCCTCGGGCCCGGCGACCTGGAAGTTCCTGGACGCCCATGGCGACGGCGTCGCGGACATCGCCCTGCGCTGCGACGACCTCGTACGTACCCGGGACGCGGCAGCGGCGGCCGGGGCGAGGATCGTCACGTCGGGAACGGGAAGCCGCACGGTGGTCTCGGGATTCGGGGACGTCTGCCACACCCTGCTGCCCGCAGCCGAAAACGCCGGTTCGGTCCTGCCCGACGACCGTCCCTGGATATCCGAGCCCACCCCGGGCACACGGCAGTCCCGCCCCGACCCCATCCGTCTGCTCGACCACGTCGCCGTCTGCCTGGAGGGCGGCACCGTGGAGGAGTACGCCGACCTCTACCGGGACGCCTTCGGGTTCTCCCGCTACTCCTCGGAGTACGTGGACGTCGGAGGACAGGCCATGGACTCCATCGTCGTCCGCAGCGCGTCGGGCCGTGTCACCTTCACCCTCGTCGCACCGGACCCCCGCCTGGGGTCCGGACAGCTCGACGCCTACCTGGAACGCAACGCGGGCCCGGGCGTCCAGCACCTGGCGTTCCTCGTCGACGACATCGTGCCCACCGTGCACGCATTCCGTGGCCGGGGCGTGGAGTTCCTGAACACGCCTGCCAGTTACTACGACATGCTCCTCGAACGGCACGATGGGCTGCACTCGGAGATCGATGCTCTGCGGGCCGCCCACGTTCTCGCCGACCGGGACGAATGGGGCTATCTGCTCCAGCTGTTCAGCCGCTCGCCCTACGAGCGCAACACCCTCTTCTTCGAACTCATCCAGCGACGCGGCTCCCGCGGATTCGGCAGCTCCAACATCAGGGCCCTCTACGAGGCCGTGGAGCGCGACCGGCTGAACGCCGAATGACCGGCGCGGCTCCGGGACCGGTGGCCGAGGACGCTTTCACCCTGCACGACTTCGCCCCTCTCGCTCGCGCCCGGCAGGCCCCGGAGACCTGGGACCTCCTGGAGGGGGGCGCGGGCGACGAGTGGACGCGGCGCGCCAACACCGAGGCGTACGACCGCCTCCAGCTGCATCCCGGCGTCCTCACCGGCGCCGGTACTGACGGCACCGCGACCCGTGTTCTCCGCCGGACCTGGGCCGCGCCGACCGCGATCGCGCCCATGGCCCACCGCACGAAGACCGCCACCCGGGACCTCGTCGGCCGGGCCGAACGCGCCGGCTTCGAGGCCCTCGTGCTCACCGTGGACGCACCCAGGCCGGGGCGCCGGCTGCGGGACCTGCGCAACGGCTTGAGGCTCCCCGTCGGGATCGCGCCGGCGAACCTCACGGGTGACGGCTTCGGCTCGCCCGGCGATCACGCCCTCACCGACTTCGACGCGTCCCTGGACCGGTCGGTCGTCACCTGGCTGCGCTCCGTCAGCGTGCTGCCCGTCCTGGTCAAGGGCGTGCTCACCGCCGCCGACGCGCGGCATGCGGTGGAGGCGGGCGTCGACGGCATGGTGGTCTCCCACCACGGTGGGCGGCAGCTCGGCGGCGCTCCCGCGACGCTCACTGTGCTGCCCGAGGTCGTGGCCGCCGTCGACCGGACCTGCCCCGTGCTCGTCGACGGGGGAGTGCGGCGTGGCAGGGGCGTCCTCACGGCGCCGGCGGTGGGTGCGGACGCCACACTGGTGGGCCGTCCCGCCCTGCACGCCCTGGCGGCCGACCCGGAGCGCGGTGTGGCCCGAATGCGCGGAACGCACAGCGTGCCGATGCGCTTCACGGGGGCGGTGCCGCACAACCACGTCATGGGCAGGCACGGCGACTTCCGCCGGGTCACGGTCGACGTCCTCGCGCCCCTGGCCCACCGCGGCTGGAGCGCCTGCCGGCTGGGCACCGCGGCCGGGGCCCTTTCCCGCACCCTGCGGCTGCTGCGCGGCGCCGAGGAACTCCGCCGCCGCAACCTCAAGAGCGAGCTGCTGCTGACCCGGCTGTCCCGGGCCCGCCGGCGCATCGACACCGTGCGGGCGATGCGCCACGACCACCTGCGCCACCAGCCGCTCGGCCTGGAGCGCGCCCTGCGCGATCTGCGGTCTGCCCCGCTGAACCACGGCAACGACCGGCTGCATCTGGCCAACGGCTCGCGCAGCCTGCTGGACCAGGAGACCACCCTTGCCTGACACCGCCCCTCTCCCGTCGGCCGCCGCGCCCCCCACCCGGCGCCAGTCGGGCGTCCGATCCGCCGGTCCGCCCGGTCCGCCCGGTGCGCCCTGGGCCCGCCTGTGGACACCGGCTCCCGGCGTCGTCGTCGCCCTGGCACCCGTGGACGCCGTGCTGGCGACGCCCGCGGCCGTGTGGCGACTGCGCCCCGAGGAGTACCGTTCGGCCGCCGGCATGGCGGCCTGGCGGGCCCGCGAGCACCTGGCCGGCCGGGCACTGCTGCGGCTGCTGCTCGCCGAGGTCGCCGGCGAGGAGGACGCCCGCGCCCCGGTGGTCCCCGAGCCGGCCGGCCGGCCCCGGCTGCCCGGTTCCCCGGACACCGGGGTGAGCATCTCGCACAGCGGCCCCTATGCGGCCGCCGCCGTGGCCACCGGACTGGACGTCGGCGTCGACGCCCAGGTGCCCCGGCCTCCCTTGGCCGCCCTGCTGCGCCGCTGCTGCGCACCCGGGACGGCGGCGCACCTGGCGAACCTGCCGCCCGAGCGGGCCGCCCTCGCCTTCGCCCGGATCTGGAGCGTCCAGGAGGCGTGCGTGAAGGCGCGTGGCACCGGCCTGTCCGGCGCGCCCTGGCGGGTGCGCGTCGACCCGGGCAGCCAGGCCGGCACCTCGGGGGCGCTGCACTGGCGACGACCGCCCTGGCACGACGCGGCCGACGCCGAACCAGTCGCCCTGGCCTGCGCCTTCGGACCGCCCGAGGCACACCCCGCGCATCCGGCGGACGCCCCCCGCAGCGGCCGGGACTCGGCGTCCCGAACGTCCTGACCACCACGCCCGTCCTGCGGAGGAGCCGATGCGTACCGATGCCACCCGACCCCCCGGCCGGGGACCGAGCTGCTCCACGGAGAACCTCGCCGGCCACCTGGCCGCGCGGGCCCCCGCCCGCGCCCGTCTGACCGCCCGCTCGGTGCGGCTCGCGGTCACCCCGGCCACCGGCTCCTTCTCGCACCACGACCGAGCCCTGAACAACCTGCCCGGCGGGCGCAGGCTCGCGTACCGGGGCGCTCCCGACGCCCTCGTCCACCTCGGCCGCCTCGACAACCCCGTCCCGGCCACCCTCAACACCGCCCGCCCAGCCGTGTCCGGCCCGCCCCGCCCCACCCCCAAGGGCCCGCCCGCCACAGGCACCCACCGCACCCGCCTCCTGGAAGGAACCTGGTGACGTGACCGCGCCCACCACCCCCACCACGCTGCCCGACCGTGAGGAGTTCCGCTCCGCCATGGCGCAGCTCGCCACCGGCGTCGCGGTCATCACCACCGCCGGACCCGACGGCCCGGTCGGCTGCACCGCCAACGCGGTGCTCTCCCTGTCCACCGAACCGCCCTCGGTGCTCGTCTCGCTCGCCACCAGCGGCCGCACCGTACGGCACGCCCGCACATACGGAGGCTTCGCGGTCAACATCCTCAGCTGGCAGCAAAGGGATCTGATGCACCGTTTCGCCCGGCTGCCCGCAGCGGAACGTTTCGACGGGGTCCCCCACCGGGACGAGCAGGGCTGCCCGGTCCTGGCGGCGACCGCCGCAACCGTGGTGTGCCGCCTCGACCAGGCGCCCACCGTGCTCGATCACACCCTGCTGATCGGCCGGGTCCTGTGGACCGCGCAGGACCCCACCGCCCCGGCCCTGGTGCTCTACCAGCGCCAGCAGCACGCCGTAGGCGGCTGACCCGGCCACGCCACCCGTGATCTGGTCGCCATGGACCACCCCGACTGCCACGGCAGAGTCGCCGATCTCGCGGGCCGGCTCCAGCGAGCCCTCTCCATGTGCCGCGCGCCCGCCGCACTCGACGCTGCCTTCGCGCCCGTCATGCCGTCGGTGACGACCGCACGGCTGCGCCTCCTCCTCACCTCCGTGCACGCCCACTTCGCCGGACAGCACTGACCCGGGAGCCGCCGCCATGCCCATCGGGTGTTCGGGACCGCACCTGGGGGCCGGCGAGCAGCGCCCGCCGTGAAGGCTCTTGCGGTTCCACCCATTTCGAGGAACCGTCACGTCCTCCAGCACACTCTGAGGGTGGGAGAACCTTCGACAGAGGAAGCGCGCATGATCACGCTGACCAAGGAAGACGGCCCGGCAGACCTGGACGGAGTGACTCACCTGTCCATAGGCGTCTCCTGGGACCCCACCGCCGGCAGCTCCGGCGGTGTGCTGGGCAAGCTGAGGCGTAAGACCGGCACCGACCTCGACCTGATCGCCGTCGCGATGCAGGGCGGGGACCCCGTGCGCCTCGCGGGGCTCGACTCGCTCGACCCCATGGGCAACGGCTCGCTGATCCACAGCGGTGACAACCAGACCGGACACGGGGACGGCGACGACGAGACGGTCACCGTGGAGTTCGCGCGGATCCCGGCGAACATCACGTCGATCGTGTTCGTCGCCGCCGCGTACAAGAAGGGCAGCTCGTTCCAGAAGGCGCGCAACATCAGCTTCAAGGTGTACGACGCGACCGGGGGAAGCTCTCAGCAGGTCGCCGACGTCTGGCCCAGCCTGCTGACCCAGGACAACGGCTGCGCGGTGGCCAAGGCGCTGCGCGTCGGCGACGCGTGGAAGCTCGAAGTGATCAACGTGACGGGGAAGATCAAGCAGGGCGACGAGCACGCCCTGATGCGCTTCGCGGTCAGCAAGTAACGGGTACGGGGGTTGTGGTGAGCCAGGTGCTCTATGGCGAGCGTTCGTGGAATCCGCTGGCTCGGAGGGTCGAGCTGACCGAGGAGGAGTTGCGCAGGGGCGGCAGGATCACGTCCCTGACCGAGCTGAACCTGGGCGCCATGGCTGAGGCGTATCAGCGGGGGAACTGGCTCGGTGGCGGAGGGACCGAACGGCCACTGGCGCGGCTGGCGCAGGGGCCCGGTGTCGTGCCGGTGACCCGCGTCACCGGCACCAGTACGCCGGTGCGAGTGCGGCAGGCCGCTGACTTCGCCGAGCAGCTGGGGGAGCTGGCTGTGCGGCTGAGCGGCGGGCCGGAGGGTGTGGGCGCACTGGCCCGCAGGGCCTGGACCGAAGGCGTCCCGCTGTGGATCGCGCGGCGGTACGCCGAGGGCCCCGCGGGGCCGATCGCGGTTGCGGTGGACCGGCGCCTGGTCCGCGTGGACGTGTGGGGGCCCCAGGCTCCGGTCGTACGGCTGCGGGCACCACAGGGCTTCCAGCGCGATTCGAACGACCCGGCGAAGGGATTGCGCCTGACCGTCGGCGACGATCCCGCCAGCCTCAGGCTGACGAAGAAGCTGCGCAAGTCGAAGAGCTCCGTGGAGGTGGAACTTTCGGGCCGACGGTGGCTGCTGCGGAGGTCCACCACGATGAGTTCCTGGCTACTGCGCGACGAACAGCCCGTCGCCCTGCTGTCACGTCCACCCCGGCGGCAGACCGTCGAGCCGGGATCGGTCCTGCTCCCTCTTGCCCCCGTGCGACACGAGAGCCGGGACCCGCTGGACGCGGTCATGGCACACGTCTTCGCGGTCGCGTTCGGCCTCGGGGACACGACGGGCCTGGCGCGTTTCCGGTCGGCGCGGCGCCGGACGGATGGCGGTGATCCGGTCGTCACCGACACTGACTGGGACCGCTCCTGGTTCAGCAACCTGGGCAGTGGCAGCGACGACAACGAACCCGGCGGAGGAGACGGCTGGGGCTCGGACGGCGGCGATTCGGGCGACTCCGGTGGCGGCGATGGAGGGGGAGACGGCGGGGGCGACTAGGACTTGTCCGGCCGATCATGTACGGAGCCAGATGACGAGGGTTGCGGCAGTCGCGGTCCCTAGGAAGACGTAGCCGCGCTTGTCGTAGCGGGTGGCTACTGCTCTGGCGTGCTTGAGCCGGTTGATCGCCCGCTCGACGGTGTTGCGTTCCTTGTACCGCTCTTCGTCGAAGCCGGGTGGCCGTCCGCCGCGTGACCCTTTGCGCAGGCGGGCGGCCTGACTGTCGGTCTTCTCCGGAATCGTGTGCCGGATGCTCCGGCGCCGCAGATACTCGCGGCATGGGCCGTTGCTGTAGGCCTTGTCGGCGGCGAGGCTGTCAGGCTTCTTGCGTGGCCTGCCGGGCCAGATGCGCGGGACTCGGATCTTCTCCAGCACGGGCTTGAACTGGGTGCAGTCCGCGCTCAGGTGGAGTTTGGTGGTGAACCCGCCGCGCGAGCGGCCCAGGCCTTCACCTCCTGCACCGCCTCCACCAGGCGGGCGGCGAGGCTCTGCCATGGTGTTTCGCCCTGGTGTTCTGCCGCTGCGTCCCCCTTTGAGGCGGGAGTCGGCGGTGGTTCTGTGCGGGCGCCGACGGCGTGCTGATGTGCCCGCACGATGGTGGAATCGATCGAGATGTCCCAGTCGATCTCCCCGGCAGCGTCGGCCTCGGCCTGGACTTGCTGGAGCAGGCGTTCCCAGGTTCCGTCGGCCGACCACAGGCGATGGCGTTCATAGACGGTCTTCCACGGGCCGAACCGTTCGGGCAGGTCACGCCACTGAACGCCGGTCCGCACCCGGTGCAGAATCCCGTCGATCACCTGCCGGTGATCCCGCCACCTGCCACAACGCCTGTTGCTGACCGGCAGGAACGGCCGCAGCCGTTCCCACTCGGCATCCGTCAGATCTCCCCGCCCCATGTCCACATCAACGACACAACGGCGGAGTAGTCACATGATCGGCCGGACAAGTCCAAGCCTCCTCGACGGTCCTCACCGAGCCAGCAGCCGAAGCAGTACCGGCACAGCAGCTCCGGGAGTATGCGTCAGGGAGAAAGCAGAATCCCATGGATGCGATGTCGACAGGATTCTGTGCCGACTGGGCGGAATGACCTTCAGCTGTGCTGGTCGCAGTCCTTGGCCATCAATGCCTTTGCTTGGCCGCTGTCGACAGGGATGAGCTGGACCTGGTCGATCGAGTAGTCGAAGGTGTATCCGAGCGTGATCATATCACTCGAGATCGAAAGCGCGCCTGATCCCGGGTCGGTGCCCGTCTGATCAGAGCCGTTGACATCGTTCCAGAGCACGCTGGTCCGGCCGTCGTTGATTGTGCCGGTCGACACGACCTGGTACTGCCCTTTGTCGGTTCTACCGTCTTTGACGATCGCGCGGTGTTTGATGTCGTCGAGGGCCATCGTGGTCAGCTTGCACTGCAGGTCGCCAGCAGAGACGTCGATGTACGTGATCTCGTGACCGTCGATGGCTGCAATCTCCCCGCGGGCCCCATCGGTGATGGAGATGTAGGCACCGTCGAAGCTGGAGGCCTGGCTGCTGCTGGGGCCCTTCGAGGAAGCAGCGTCACTACTCGCGCCGCAGCCCGTGAGCATCAGTGCGCCCGGGGCCAGAGCCGCGATGGATGCGGCTATCCCGGCCCGCGTCACATATGTGGTCCTTGTGGAGTTCACAGTGTTCTCCCTTCGTTCGTTCTGTATGGTCGGCCGGCGTCAGCTCTGCGGTGGCTGGGGCGCCGGCAGCAGCACTGCCAGTACTGCTGGTTGCTATATCAGAGGTGCCACGCAAACAGCAGAATATCTGTCAGAGTCAGCCTTCATAGCCACCCTTGAGTGGTCGAAACTCAGTCGTCAGACGTCTTCGGGGAAGTTGTCGAGCCGCTGCGCCGTCAACGCCAGTGCGACCTCTGCCTGATTGAGCGCGTGCTCGCCGTCCCGGATTCGGTACTGCAAACACAGGACGGGCTGGGCATCCGCTTCCTGCAGCGTCAGGTCGCCGAGCTCACGCAGCTCCGCGTGCGCACCTTGCAGCTGCTCCTCATGATGCGCAGCCCGGACCCGGAGACGGGCGACCCGCTCCTTCCACCAGTTCACCCGCGCCTCGCGGTCGAGCGTGGTCTTCCCCTCCAGCCAGGCACGCAGCTCAGCCTGGTCGACGTCATTCGGCAGCCCGGTGGCGAGGGGCCCATCAGGTTCCGGCATGTCGATGGGGACTTGCGACAGCATCACTGCGGGAGTCGTCTCGAGCACGTAAGCGCAGAGATCGGGTGGTCGAGCATCAAGAGCACGTAGGCCAGCTCGTCGATGGTCAGCTCGCGCAGCTGGCGGTAGTGGGTGATGGCGTCGGACACGGCAAGGGACGTGGGAACCCTCGTCATCTGGCTCCGTACATGATCGGCCGGACAAGTCCTAGCCGGTCGCACCGCGTTCCCCGGCTGCGCTTTCGTCCCGTCCCGTCCCGTCCCGCCCCGAGACCGGACGCCGAGCGTGATCCTGTCAGCAGGAGAAGGGGCGTGGGAGTCCGCGGTGTTCAGCGGCGGACCCGCGGACGGGGTTCGGGTGCGCGTCGTCGGGCGGCCTGGTGTCGTTCAGGTGACCTACCCCTGCGAGGTGTTGACCGGGAAGCCGGGCGTGCAGGCGGCCGGCTTGTTCGTCTACCGGCGTGATGGGCGTACGCACCGAACTCGGCGTGGCCGGTTCGCGCGACAAGGGTGGCATGGACCTGCTGGCCGTCCGGCCGCTGCCCACGCAGGAGGCGGTCCTGGAGGCTCTCGGCCAGTTGGGCTTCGGTTTCAAGTCGGCCGACCTGGAGCTCGGTCGCATCGGCGGCACCGGGCAGCAGGGTCTGCGGCCTCGGCGCCCGTGGGTCCTGACGGCCGTGCCGCGGTGGCGGCAGGGGGTGCCGGCCGTCGTGGCATCCGGCGTGTGGGCTTGGTTCGGTGTCCCGGGGCCGGGTACACGGATCCTGGCGCGGCGGTCGATCGCGACCGCCCCTGATAGCTTCTACATTGATGTAGAAGAAGGAGGT
This sequence comes from Streptomyces sp. R44, assembly GCF_041053105.1. Lineage (NCBI taxonomy): Bacteria > Bacillati > Actinomycetota > Actinomycetes > Kitasatosporales > Streptomycetaceae > Streptomyces > Streptomyces sp. R44. The sequence goes on from NZ_CP163444.1 coordinate 7,213,105, forward strand.
GTCCGGGCAGGCGGTGTGTCCGCCACCCGCTTCGGACTCTCCCTGAACCGATGGAGTGGTCGATGGCCCTGTGGGACCGCATCAAGGAGTCCGCATCGACGATGCAGACCCAGTTGAACGCCAAGAAGAACGACCTGAAGTCCGGTGCCTTCCGCGACGCGAGCATGGCGATGTGCGCGCTCGTCGCCGCCGCCGACGGAACGATCGACCCGGCCGAGCGGCAGCGCGTGGCACAGCTGATCGCCACCAACGAGGTACTGCGGAACTTCGACGCGACCGATCTCCAGCGCCGCTTCGACGAGAACCTGAACAAGCTCACCGCCGATTTCGACTTCGGCAAGGTCAGCGTGCTCCAGGAGATCGCCAAGGCGAAGAAGAAGCCGGCCGAGGCACGTGCCGTCATCCAGATCGGCATCGTGATCGGTGGCGCCGACGGCGACTTCGACAAGACCGAGCAGGCTGTGGTGCGCGAGGCGTGCTTCACGCTCGACCTGCCGCCGCACGAGTTCGACCTGTAGTCAGGTCGGGAGGAGAACCGACATGGAGATATCCGGTGTGATCAGCGCCATCGTCATCGGCGTCGTCATCGGAACGCTGGGCCGGCTCGTGCTGCCCGGTCGCCAGCGGATCGGCGTGCTGTGGACCATCGCCGTCGGTGTCGTCGCCGCCTTCATCGGCACAGCGATCGCCGCTGCGCTCGGTGTCGCCGACACGAAGGGCGTGGACTGGATCGAATGGCTCATCCAGATCGCCCTGGCGGCCTTCGGCGTGGCGGCGCTGGAGCGCCTCAAGTCGCGTGGCTGATCGCGACCGACCGGTGCGGGGGAGCGGCCGCCACCGCCGCCCCCGTCCCGCGGACCCTCCTACATGGGCGTGGCCGCATGGAGGATGACCGCGAGAGTGATGGCTGCGTTCGCCGACGACAGGGCCGAGGCGGTGATGCCCGCTGCGGCCGTCCAGGCGGCCAGACTCACCTTGGTGAAGACGGGCGGCCAGATCCGCGCCGTCGGTGCCGGGCCCAGCAGCGCCGCCACCCGGCGCGGAACGGGCCCCGCCGGCGCGGCGAAGTGCGCGAGAGTGGCGACGGGCGAACCCTGGGAGACCAAGGCCGACTTGCCGATCGCCAGGGCCACGGTCCGCCGATCGCCCACCGTGTTCGCCGCTTCTTCGTCCGCCCACCGCTCGGCGGTGAACGTGACCGCCGTGCGCAGTGGCCGTAGGACGGGGTTGGCACGCGCGGCGAGCTGTACGGCGAGAAGGAACCGGTGATGGCGCCCCGCGAGGTGGGCTCGTTCATGGGCGAAGAGCGCGCGTCGCTCCGGGGCGGTGAGTCCCGCCAGCATGCCGGTGGTGACGACCACGCGGTCGCGGCGGCCAGGCAGCGCGTACGCGTACGGCGCCGGGTCCGGCAGCACGGCCACCGGCCTCGTCGGCAGGCCGGCCAGGGCGCGCTCGGCCCGCCTGCGCACGGCCAGATGGCGCCACGCCGTCCTCGCGCACGAGACCAGTACGGCGACCAGCGCCGGAATCGCGGCCTTGCCGGCGACCTCGTCGTACGGGACGGCCGCGCGTACCTCCGGGTCGGACCAGCCGTCGGGCAGGGGATTGCCGGGTAGCTGGGCCGTGCCCACCACCATGAGCAGCCCCAGGCACAACGTGCTGCACACGGCGAAGACTCCGGCGACGCCGCTCAGGAGCCATGTGGCGGTTCTGGGGTGCAGATGCCTCTCGGCCAGCCGGGCGATCGGCCATGCGGTCAGGGGCAGTACCAGCGGAAGGAAGACGAAGACTCCCACGCGTGTCAGCTCTCTCCTGACGGCGGTTCCGACAGCAGTGAACGCAGCAGCCGCTCGTCGTCGGGCGACAGCGTGGTCACGAAGCTCGTGAGGACCGCCTCGCGGTTCTGTTCGGCGTCCAGGACCCTGCGCATCCGCAGAGCGGCGAGCCCGGCCTCGTCGGCCAGAGCGGTCCACTCGAAGGACCGTCCGGCCCGCTCACGGACGACGGCGCCTTTGACGTGCAGCCGCGTCAGGATCGTGATCACCGTGGTGTAGGCGAGGTCGCCGCCCAGCGCCTCCTGGACCTGGCCGGCGGTCAGCGCGCCCGCGCTCTCGCGCAGGACGGCGAGCACCTGCGTCTCCAGCTCTCCCTGGCCACGCCTGCGTCCGGACTGCCGCCCTCGGCCCTCGTCCGCCATGCCGTCGACCTCCCTCGATGCCCGCCTACCGTGACGAAGCGGCCCATCGTACCGATGCGTCACGTCCCGGCCGGTCGGCGTTCTGCCCGCGTCCGCCCGGCGGCAAGCTCCGGCCGGGATGGCGCTTCGGCCGTCGAAGGCGTCGTGTCACGGATGCGGCGTCCGCGGGGCGCCGGGCCCGGGGGCATCGCCCTGGTGTGCCGTCGGCCGGGTGACCTGGTACGTGGCCTGCGGCTCGGCTGTCTGGCCGTCGGCCTTCATCGCCGTGGTCTCGCTCTTGAGGATCCGGGCGGCCTTGCCCGCGTTGCGGGCCAACTCGGGCAGCTTCTTGGCGCCGAGCAGCACGATGACGACGATGAGGAGGATGGCGATCTCGCTGATGCCGAACATGTCTCTCCCGTTCAAGAGGGTGGACCGGGTCTTCAATCTACAGCGGCGTAGAGGATGGCGGGGGTCCGGGCGCCCCAGTTCGCCGGTGACCGGCTTGTCCAGGAGTGGCGTCCCCGCCCTCTTCCGGGCCGCCCCCTCCTCGCCCGTCTGCCCCGCGTCGACGTGGGTGTCGTGTCGCGGTCTCGGTCCAGGCCAACTGTGGTGTTTGCCGATCGAGTTGGACCGTTCTGACCTATGTTCTAGGGGCCCGCGACGGTTTCACGGTTCGCCCAGGAGGTCCGATTGCCGCCCAGACGCATACGCGCCCTTGCCGGAGCGTTTCGCCGCTCCCCCCTGCTCATAGCCTTCGCCCTCGGCTCGCTGCTCGTCGGGCTCACCCCCTTGCTCGGAGTGGCGAGTACGGGGGTCGGCGGCCGGGGTCCGGCGCCCCGGCCGACGCCGGGGGCCGGCGACCAGCAGGCGGCGCAGCAGTCGCCCCATCACGGCGTGGCCCCGGCGAACGCCATGGAGCCGGCGGCTCCCGCGCTCGACCGGACCGGATGGACCGCCACGGCGAGCGACGAGGAGACCACCGGCGAGAACGGCCGCGCGGGCAACGTCCTTGACGGGGACACCGCCACCATCTGGCACAGCAGCTATTCCGGGACCCCGGTCCCGCTGCCGCACAGCATCACCGTCGACATGCACCGCACGGCGGTGGTCTCGGGGCTCGTCTACCAGCCCCGCACCGCCGGGACCAACGGGCGCATCGGTGAGTACAGCATCTCCCTGAGCGCCGACGGCCAGAACTGGGGCAGCCCGGTCGCCACCGGCACTCTCGCCGACGACGCCGGCGCCAAGACCCTCGGCTTCGCCCCGCAGGGCGCGCGGTTCGTCCGGCTCACCGCCGTCACCGAGGCCGGCAACCGCGGCCCGTGGAGCTCCGCCGCGGAGCTCAACCTCCTCGGCGACCCCGGAACCCCGGCGGCCACCGTCGATCTGCCCCGCAACGGATGGACGGCCGTCGCGAGCGACCAGGAGACCCTCAAGGAGAACGGCCGCGCGGCCAACGTCCTCGACGGAGACCCCGCCACCCACTGGCACAGCAGGTACTCCGGGACCCCGGCCCCGCTGCCGCACAGCATCACCATCGACATGCACCGCACGAGGGCCGTCGCCGCCCTCGTCTACCAGCCTCGCAAGGACAGCGCCAACGGCCGCGCGGGCGCGTACACCATCACCACCAGCACCGACGGCACCACCTTCGGCGCAGCGGTCGCCACGGGCACCTGGCGCGACGACGACACCGTCAAGACCGCCACCTTCACCCGCGCGACCAACGCCCGCTACATACGCCTGACCGTGACCCGCGAGGCCGGCGACCGCGGGCCCTGGACCTCCGCCGCCGAGATACGCCTGAGCGGACCGGCCGGCCCGGCAGCCCACGGCTCCTGGAGCCGGATCACCGGCTTCCCCCTGGTACCGGTGGCCAGCGCCGTCCTGCCCGGCGACAAACTCCTGGCCTGGTCGGCGTACGCCGTCGACCGATTCGGCGGCAACAACGGCTACACCCAGACCGCGATCCTGGACCTCAAGACGGGCCGGGTCACCCAGCGCCGCATCGACAACACCGGCCACGACATGTTCTGCCCGGGCATAGCGATGCTCGCCGACGGCCGGGTCCTGGTCACCGGCGGCAGCAACGCGGAGAAGGCGAGCATCTACGACCCGGCCACCGACACCTGGTCCGCGACCACGAACATGAACATCGCCCGCGGCTACCAGGCCATGACCCTGCTCTCCACCGGCGAGGCCTTCGTCCTCGGCGGATCCTGGAGCGGAGCCGCCGGCGACAAGGCCGGCGAGGTCTGGTCCCCGGACACCCGCACCTGGCGCAAGCTCCCCGGTGTCCAGGCCGCCCCGGCGCTGACGGCCGACCCGCGCGGCGCCTACCGCGCCGACAACCACATGTGGCTGTACGCCACCTCGGGCGGCAAGGTGCTCCAGCTGGGCCCGAGCAAGCGGATGAACTGGATCACCACCGGCGGGAACGGGAGCATCACCTCCGCCGGCACCCGGGCCGACAGCCAGGACGCCATGAACGGCAACGCCGTCGCGTACGACATCGGCAAGGTGCTCACCCTGGGCGGCGCGCCCGCGTACGAGAAGTCGTCCGCCACCCGGCGCGCGTACACCGTGAGCATCGACGGCGGTCAGGTCCGGACCGCGCGCACGGGCGACATGCGCTACGCCCGTGCCTACAGCAACAGCGTCGTCCTGCCCGACGGCAAGGTCGCCGTGTTCGGCGGGGAGTCGTACCCCGTGCCGTTCAGCGACGCCACGTCCGTGCTGACCCCCGAGCTGTGGGACCCGGTGACCGGACGCTTCAGCCCGCTCGCCACCATGGCCATCCCGCGCAACTACCACAGCGTCGCGAACCTGCTGCCCGACGGACGGATCTTCTCCGGCGGCGGCGGCCTGTGCGGCGACTGCGCCACCAACCACGCCGACGGGGCCGTGTTCACCCCGCCGTACCTGCTCAACGCCGACGGCTCGCCCAAGCCGCGTCCCGCCTTCACCGGGGACGTGCCGCCCCGGGCCGCCGCCGGCACCTCGCTCACCGTGACCACCGACAAGCCGGTGGCCTCCTTCGTCCTGATACGGGCCGCGGCCGCGACCCACTCCACGGACAACGACCAGCGGCGGGTCCCGCTGGCCTCCACGGCCACGGCACCCGGCACGTACACGGTGTCCGTCCCGGCCGACAAGGGCGTGGTCCTGCCGGGCACCTACATGCTCTTCGCCCTGGACGCCCAAGGGGTGCCGAGCATCGCCCGGTTCATCACCGTCTCCTGAGGAGCCGTCTCCTGAGGAGCCGCGGGGCAGGGGCCGTCCCGGAGCGATCCGGGACGGCCCCTGCCCGTATGCGGGTTTCGCCGACCCGTGTCTACGACACCTGCCCCTGGCCCTCCAGTTCCGTCAGGCGGACCGTGCACAGGCCGCCGCGCTCGGTCTTCACGTCCGTCACCTTCAGCTGGGTGCCCGGGGTGAGGATGTACTCCTCCTCGCCCGTGAACGCGGAGAAGCGGCGGATCCCCACCGCACGCGCCGGCGTCACCTCGAACAGGGTGCGGCGGCCGCGGCTGCCGAGGAAGCCCCGGGCCACGCCCGGCTCGGACGTGCAGGACGAGACGCCCCACCAGGTCACCGTGCGCCCCAGCGGGTACTGGGAACGCAGGTCGAGGGCCACGCCCCGCCACAGCGGCCGTGTCTGCGCCGGCAGCTCGGCCACGGCCGAGAACAGCAGACGCAGGTACGGCAGGTACGGGGTCAGCCTCTCCCGGTCCGGGGACCTCAGCACGGCGTTGATCTCGCGGTAGAACGCCGACTCGCACGTGTACAGGTACAGCGCGGAGATCGCGTCGGCCGACAGGCCGCCCGAGACCTCCGGCTGCGCCGCCTTCGTCTCCGCGAACCGGGTCGACCGCTCGACGTACCGGTCCAGATTCGCCAGCACCCGCGTCACCGGCTCGACGGCCTTCCGGAAGTCCATCAGCGGGGTGTCGAAGACTCCGGTGATCGGCGGCAGGACGAGGCCCTCGTCCTTGACGCTCGTGAGCCGCTCCAGATAGAGCTGGTGCAGCTCCATCGTCGACGCGATGAACGCGCCCATCCGCTCGGAGCCCGCGGTGTCGGTCGCGTGCTGGTCCCAGCCCTTGCTCGGCAGCCAGTCGACCGGCTCCGCCCCCACCGCCGCCAGGGCGTCGTTCACCTGGGCGAAATGGTCGCCTTCGCAGAAGATGTCCCCCTGCGCCGCCGGATTCGCGTGGTCCAGGTGCCGGACCTCGACCCCCGGGTACTTCTTCTCAAGGCGCTGGACGACCCGCTTCAGGCTCCTGGCGTGCGCGCCCCACCAGGCGAAGACCACCCCGCGGTCCTCCCCCTCGGCGTCCTGCTTCGCCCGGAGGATCTCCTCGACGATCTGCTCGGCCACGGGCCGCCAGAAGGAGGTGTGCTGATCGGTCGGCACCGCACCGTCCGCGCTCGCCGTCAGTGAGGCGTTCAGCAGGAGCACGCCCTGGGTGAGCATCGCCTGGAACCACTCCGGCGGCTGGACCGTGTCCTCCTTCTTCAGCAGCGCCCGGACGTCGGCGATCGGCGTCTTCTTGGCGATGCCGTACTTCCACATCGCGGCCGCCTTGATGATGCAGCGGATGCTGACCACCCGGCCGAACTGACTGTCCTTCCAGTCGTGGAAGGTGTTGTCGAACATCGCGATGCCCGTCGCGCTCTCCGCCCGCGGATACGGGTTCTGCCCGAAGGCGACCACCTTCCACTTGTGCGGCGGATGCGGCTTCAGCGCCTGGAAGGTCAGCTCCCGCACCGGAACCACCTCGGGGCTCCGCTTCGGGCCGATGAAGGCCCCGGCCCCCGGCTGCGCCTCGATCACCGGGCCGAGCAGCGGCAGCCACGGCTCACCACCGCCCTTGAACAGCTCGGCAAGACCCAGGGGGTCGCCCGAGGGCGCGGGGGAGGGCGTCTGGGCCGGGACCTCGGCCGGGACCTGGGCCGGGCCCTGAGCCGGGGCCGGGACCTGAGCCGGGGCCGGGGCCGGGGTCGAGGCCGGGACCTGGGCCTGGGCGGCCGGTGCCGGCGTCTTGATCCGCACCCGCTGCGTCGGGCCCGCGCCCTCGATGTCGTCCAGCTGGCCCAGTACCGCCGCCCGCAACTCCTCGTAGTCCGCGAACCCGTGGTCGTGGAACAGGGTGTAGCCCGTCCACATCAGATTCGCGCACACCTGCGCGGGCACCTGGCCCGTCCGCGCGCCCATTCCGACGAGCGCCACCGACCGGATGCTGCCGGGCTTCGCCAGGTTCTGCAGGTGCACCGCCTGGAACGCGGCCGCGCACGCCAGCGCCACGTTCATCGTGTCGCTGACGTTCTGCGAGGACTGCCGCATGGTCGGCGTCGAGATCAGATACCGCGGCACGGCCGCCCCGGACGGGACGCACACCGCGCTGCCCACCGGCAGGCTCCCGCCGAACCGCTCCCGGATCGCCCGCTGCACCCGCACCTGGACCCCGGCGCCGAGGTGCCGCTTGACGACGGCGTCCACCCCTCCGTCCATCCGGCCCCGCGCATTGGTGGGGGACACCCACGCGTCGACATCCACGTCGAGAACGGAACCCCGCCGGATCTCGACCTCCGGCGTGTCCGCGAACGCGGACTTCCAGGCCGCCACCACCTCGTCGTTGACATCGACGAGAACGACCTTCAACGCACGCTCGACACCCACGAATTCCCCCTCCTCGTGCCCTCTTCCGAACGTTCTCGAAGCTATCGCGCACCACTGACAACGCCCGTGAGCCGTGTCTCACCGCCCCCGTCCGCCTTGCTATGCAACTCGTTGCATAGCAAGATCTGGCGCATGGCGCTCGACCACGCGATCCTCGTCTCCCTGCTCGAGAAGCCCGGATCCGGCTACGAGCTGGCCCGGCGCTTCGAGCGGTCCATCGGATACTTCTGGACCGCCACCCACCAGCAGATCTACCGCGTGCTCAAGCGCATGGAGGGCGACGGCTGGGTGGACGTCCGGGACGTGCCGCAGCAGGGCCGCCCGGACAAGAAGGAGTACTCCGTCGCCGGGCCCGGCCGGGAGGCGCTCTCCGCGTGGCTGGCCGCACCGATCGAGCCCGAGAGCGTGCGGCACGACCTCGCGGTGAAGATCCGCGGTGCCGCCTTCGACGATCCGGCCGCGCTGATCGGCGAGGTCGAGCGGCACCGGCAGGCGCACACCGACCGCCTGGAGCACTACCTCGCGGGCGAGGCCCGGGACTTCCCGGAGTCCGGCGCCGACGGTCCGCTCGACGCCGAGCGGGAGCTCCAGCACGCCGTGCTCCGCGGCGGCATCGCGTACGAGCGGATGATGATCGCCTGGCTCGACGACGTCCTCGCCACGCTCGCCCGGTTCGACGCCGGGCGCTGAACCGAGCCGTACCCACCCCTCGACCCCTGGAAGGCGGACGTCATGGCCGACCCGCTGCTGTTCAACCCGCACACCTACGACCCCGCCCACTTCGACCCGGAGACCCGCCGGCTGCTGCGCGCCACCGTCGACTGGTTCGAGGCGCGCGGCAAGCGCCGGATCATCGAGGACTACCGGACCCGGGCCTGGCTCGGCGACTTCCTCGCCTTCGCCGCGGAGGAAGGGCTCTTCGCGACCTTCCTCACGCCGTCCTCCGCCGCCGGTGCGGACGAGGGCGACAAGCGCTGGGACACCGCCCGCATCGCCGCCCTCAACGAGATCCTCGGCTTCTACGGCCTGGACTACTGGTACGCCTGGCAGGTCACCATTCTCGGCCTCGGCCCGGTCTGGCAGAGCGACAACGCCGCCGCCCGCGCCCGCGCCGCCGAACTCCTCTCCCAGGGGGAGGTGTTCGCCTTCGGCCTCTCCGAGAAGTCCCACGGCGCCGACATCTACTCCACCGACATGCTCCTGGAGCCCGACGGCTCGGGCGGCTTCCGCGCCACCGGCTCCAAGTACTACATCGGCAACGGCAACGCCGCCGGGCTCGTCTCCGTCTTCGGGCGCCGCACCGACGTGGAAGGCCCCGACGGATACGTCTTCTTCGCCGCCGACAGCCGCCACCCGGCGTACCACCTCGTCAAGAACGTCGTCGACTCCTCGAAGTACGTGAGCGAGTTCCGCCTGGAGGACTACCCGGTCGCGGCCGAGGACGTCCTCCACACCGGCCGTGCCGCCTTCGACGCCGCCCTCAACACGGTCAACGTCGGCAAGTTCAACCTGTGCACCGCCTCGATCGGCATCTGCGAGCACGCGATGTACGAGGCCGTCACCCACGCGCAGAACCGCATCCTGTACGGCCGGCCGGTCACCGTCTTCCCGCACGTGCGGCGCGAGTTGACCGACGCGTACGTCCGGCTGGTCGGCATGAAGCTGTTCAGCGACCGGGCCGTCGACTACTTCCGCACGGCGGGACCCGACGACCGCCGCTACCTGCTCTTCAACCCGATGACGAAGATGAAGGTGACCACGGAGGGCGAGAAGGTCATCGACCTGATGTGGGACGTCATCGCCGCGAAGGGCTTCGAGAAGGACAACTACTTCGCCGAGGCGGCCGTGGAGATCCGCGGTCTGCCGAAGCTGGAGGGCACGGTCCACGTCAACCTGGCGCTGATCCTGAAGTTCATGCGCAACCACCTCCTCGACCCGGTCGGGTACGAGCCCGTCCCGACCCGGCTGGACGCCTCCGACGACACGTTCCTCTTCCGTCAGGGGCCGGCCCGCGGTCTCGGCTCGGTCCGCTTCCACGACTGGCGCCCGGCCTACGACACGTACGCGCACGTGGCCAACGTCTCCCGCTTCCGCGAACAGGCCGACGCGCTCTGCGAGTTCGTGCTCAAGTCCGCACCCGACGAGGAGCAGAGCCGCGACCTGGATCTCCTCCTCGCCGTCGGCCAGCTCTTCGCGCTCGTCGTCCACGGGCAGCTGGTCCTGGAGCAGGCGGCCCTGACCGGTCTCGACGAGGACGTCCTCGACGAGCTGTTCGCCGTCCTCGTCCGCGACTTCTCCGCGCACGCGGTCGAGCTGCACGGCAAGGACTCCGCGACCGAGCAGCAGCAGCTCTGGGCGCTCGGCGCCGTCCGCCGCCCCGTCGTCGACGAGGCGCGCTCGGAGCGGGTCTGGCAGCGCGTCGAGGCGCTGTCGGGGGCGTACGAGATGAATCCCTGAGGATTCGTCAGTTCGGCACGACCCGGCCGTCCTTGTCCACGACGACGGTGTCCCAGTAGCGGTCCCATTCGTCGCCCACGTACTCGGGCACCTGGCCGGCCGGGTAGCGGACCCAGCCCTCCGGCGGCTCCTGGCCGTCGGCCACGCAGTCCCCGCCGGTGGAGTTGCCGACGGCCTTGACCGGGTAGCTGCCGGAGCCGCACACGCGGTCCTGGATCGAGCAGCCCGTCAGGAGGAGGGTCGCGGTCAGGCCCGCGACGGCAAGGACGGGGAGGGTGCGGCGGGTCTGCTTGGTGGTCACTTTCATTGCCTCTCTCGCTGGTGATCAACAGTCTCGGCGAGCGAGGGCGCCTGGTGATGAGTACGCGTACTCACCTGGTGGTGAGTCGTGGACACCGTCTCCGCGGACCGGCCGGACCGGGCCGGCCCGCGGAGGCGGCGGGGCCGTTACGGCTTGGGCAGGGCGCAGCCGGCGCGGTTCAGGTCGATCACGTTGCCGGGGCCGATGCAGGGAACGATCGTGTACGTCTCCTGGGCGTAGTTGATGCCCTGGCGGACGGTCACGGTGCCGTTCTCGTCGACCTCGCACGGGTTGTTCACGGTGCAGCTCTCACCGCTCTCGTTGCCCGTGTTGTTGACGGCGACGACCTTGCCGGTGGCCGTGTCGATCACGGGCGAGCCGGAGGTGCCGCCGATGGTGTTGCACGAGGAGGTGTAGCGGACCGAGTCCTTCCAGGTCCACCCGCCCTCCTTCAGGCGGTAGACGAAGCCGTCGACGTTGCAGTTGTAGATCCGCTTCCAGTACCCCGAGACCACGCTGATCGAGGAACCCTGGGTCGGGTGGGCGTCGTTGAGGGTGAGGGCGCTGATGCCGTACGTGCTCTGTATCTGCGCGTACGTCTTGGTCAGCTGGTAGATCGAGATGTCCGTGTCCGTCATCGTGCCGTACGCGATCTTGCTCGCGCGCAGCGTCCCGACCCCGGTGCCGGCCGAGTTGAGCAGCGTGAACGAGCGGCTGGACCGCCGGTCCTTGATGACCTGGCCCGCCGTCGGCATGCCGGTCTCCAGGCAGTGGCCGTTGGAGAGGACCAGCGCGGGGTCGGACGGCAGGGAGCTGGGCGTGCGGACGACGGAGCCGGAACAGTTGCTGAGCGCGACCGTTCCCGCGAAGTCGACGGCGGCCACGGCCTGTGGCTGCGCTGCGGCGACCGGTGCCTGGGCGACCGTCTCCCGGGGTGCGGAGGCCGCGGCCGGGACTGCCGCCGCTCCTGTCAGGAGCAGGGCGAGCAGGGCGCCGGCGAGAGGCTTCTTCATGTGGGGGTTCCCCTCTGAATGAACCGTTCGGATGGACCGTCGAAGGACGGTGCAACCGAGAATCCTTCGGTTGTCATGTGCATTCTTGGAAGGGAGTCGTCCAAGTGGCAAGAGGGCGTGCGGGGTTGGGAGGGACGCGCGTGTCCACCCTTCCGCGAAATGATCACTCGTTCGTGAGTTCCGGCGTCGTCCCCGCACGTCCGGCGCGAGTCTGGAAGGAGTGACGTCGACGCTGTCGGGTGGGGAGTGGACATGACGCGAGAGACGGGATCCCGCGGGGGCCTGGACGAGCGGGCGGTGTTGGTGGCGGCGGGCCTCGCCGATCTGGCGGTGAGCACGCTGGGGTCGGGCCTCGGACTCGTACGGGGCCTGCTGAGGCGCTCGGACGCCGCCGAGGTGGCGGCCGAGGCGGAGCGGGACCTGGAGGCGCGCGGCCGGCTCGCACTCGACCGGTACCTCTCCCCGCCCCCCGCCCACCTGGAGGTTCTCGCCCGGAACGTGCTGGCGCGACGGGCCGGCGACGGTGGCTGAGCGGTGGGAGTCGGCCGCGTTCAAGACGCGCGTCGACGACGTGCTCCGGAGCTACGTCGCGGGGGAGGCCGCCGAACTCACCGCGGTCGACCCGGCGCTGGGCCCGGTGGCCCAGCAGCTGGAGTCGACCGTCGCCGACGGCAAGCGGCTGCGGGCGGCGTTCTGCTACTGGGGCTGGCGCGCGGTCGGACAGCCCGACAGCGACGCCCTCGTGCGGGCGGCGTCCGCCATGGAACTCGTGCACGCGGCCGCCGTCGTGCACGACGACCTGATCGACGACAGCCCCCTGCGCCACGGCCGGCCCACCGCACACCTGGCCCTGCGCGCCGCCGTGGAACACCACCCGCGGCCCGCCGCTGGAGCCCGCTCGCTCGCGATGCTCCTCGGCGACCTGCTCATGTCGCTCGCCGGGCAGCTCTTCGTCACCAGCGGCCTGCCCGCCGCCTACCTCGGCCGGGCCCGCCCGCTCTGGGCGTCCCTCGCACGCGACCTCGTCGCCGGTGAGTGCCTGGAGATCCTGCGCACCGGCGCCGCCCCGGACACGACGGCCTCGCTGAAGGTGATCCGCTACAAGACCGCCAAGTACACCGTCGAGCAGCCGCTGCTGATCGGCGGCGCCCTGGCCGGGGCGGGCGGACGGCTGCGCGAGGGCTACTCCGCGTACGGGGTGCCGCTGGGCGAGGCGTTCCAGCTGAGGGACGACCTGCTGGGCCTCTTCGGCGACCCGGAGACCACCGGCAAGGCCGGCGCAGACGACGTCCGCGGCAACCGGCCCACGACCCTGCTCGCCGAGACCTGGCGGCTCGCCGGCGAGGAGGAGCGCGGGCGGCTGCGCGAGCTGCTCGCCCGGCGCGAGCCCGACGGGGACGCCCTGGAGGCCGTACGCGAGGTGATGCGGCGTCTGGAAGCGCCCGAGCGTGTCGAGGTCATGATCACCGAGCGGGTCGGGGACGCCCTCCGCGCCCTCGACGAGCTGAACCTGCCCGCCGCCCCCGCCGCCGCGCTCACCGCCCTGGCGCACTCGGCCGCCGTCCGCCGTTCCTGACGCAGAACAAGGAGCCCTGCCCATGAGCATCACCGAGGCGTCGATGGACGCCCTGCGGCGGAGCGGCGACGAACTCGCCGACGCCACGGTCGCCACCCTCTTCGAACGCGGGGAGGTCGGCACCTTCAACACCCTCATGCGGTACGTGTCCACCGCGGGATCCCCGCTGCCGGACGGGCTGCCCGAGGTCGCCCGGGAGTACCTCCACGCCACCAGTGCCCCGCCGTCCTGGGTGGACTGGGCGGAGATGGAGAAGGCCCGGCTGTTCTTCATCGACAACAACGTGCACATCTCCACCGCGCTGTCCTTCGCCTCCATGCCCGCCTGCTACCTGGTCCCGCACGTGGCGAAGCTGCTGTCGGCGACGCACGGTCTGAAGTACCCCTCGAAGCGGATGGCGGAGACCGGACAGTTCACCGTCCACCTCATGCAGCCCGACGCCTTCGAGGCGGGCAGCCGCTTCATCCCCGCCGCGCAGAAGGTCCGCCTGCTGCACGCCTCCATCCGGCACCACCTCAGGCGCGAGAACCGCTGGGACGTCGAGGCCCTGGGGGTGCCGATCTGCCAGGAGGACATGATCGGCGGGCAGATGTTCTTCTCGATGCTGGTCCTCGACAGCCTGCACCGCCTCGGCATCCACATGTCCGCCGAGGGAGCCGACGCCTACTCCTACGCCTGGCGCGTGGTTGGCGCGATGCTGGGCGTCGACCAGGAGGCCGTGCCCAAGACGCTCGACGAGGCCCGTCGCTTCCTCGACCTGTACATGATCCGCCACATGGGGCCGTCCCCCGAGGGCGTCCATCTGACCCGGCAGCTGATCGACCTCTACGAGGAGGTCGTGCCCGGCACCTTCTTCGACCCGATCGTCTCCGCCCTCATCCGCTACCTGGTCGGCGACACCTGCGGGGACTGGCTCGACGTGCCCCGCACCCCCTGGGACACCGTCGTGAAGTCCGTCCCCCATCTCCTCGGCGTCCTGGAGACCATCGAGGACCGCTCCCCGCTCGGCGCCTGGGCCCTGGACCGGCTCGGCCACCTCACCACCGTCCTCGAACTGTCCTCCCTCACCCGCGGCCGCGTCATGCACTACGCCATCCCCGAACACCTCAGGAAGGACTACGGCCTGCCGTCGGGACCGCCCCGCACCCGCCGCTGGAGCCCGCCGGCCTCGACGGTCTCCCCGTGATGCGCCCGGCACCCCGCTGACCACCGGAAACGCGGGTGAAGAGCACTCCGGAAGCCTGGTAGATTGTTCTCTGTCGCCGCGGGGGAAACCCCAAACGACAATCACCCGGTCCGGGTGGCGGAATGGCAGACGCGCTAGCTTGAGGTGCTAGTGCCCTTTATCGGGCGTGGGGGTTCAAGTCCCCCCTCGGACACAGGAAACGCACCATGTGGTGGTCGGGATCATCCCGGCCACCACATGGTGTTTCCGTGTGTCGTCACGGGGAACGGGGGGCCGATGATTCCGGGGGATCCGCGTCGTACGGCGGTCGGAGTCCTGCTGCTGGTCGCGCTCGTCGGCGGGTGCGCCGGAGCCGCCGAGCCGCCGAGCCGCACGGCCTCGCAACAGCCGCCGGAGGTGAAGGTCGAGCGGGACCGGAAGCCGGTGGAGGAGCGGTTCCCGCAGTTCGGGAACTTCACCGGCGTCGAATGGGCGGCGGTCCCCCTCGGAACGGCGGATTCCCGGGTTCCCGGGCCCACCGACATCCGGATCTCCGGGGTGGCGACCCTCGCGAAGGCGGACGTCCAGCGGCTCCTGAAGGAGTACGACTGGGTGGCCGCCGAGGTGCCGCCGGACGTCCTCGGCGGTATCGCGCCCAAGGTGCCGAAGGGCGCGGAATGGCGGACGAGCGAGGAGTTCACCTCCGAGGTCACCCGGAACGTCTACACCGGCTCGTTCCATCTGGATCCCCGGGCCGGAGTCATGGTCTTCGACGCCGTCAATCCGTCGCCGGCGAAAGGCTCTTGACCGGCCCCGGGCGAAAATGCTTGGACCCCGGAAGCACCGGCGCGGCAGACTCCTTTTGGTCACCTTCGGTACGACTGCACAGGGTTGGTCATGGGATCACCTGAATCGCGCGAAGGTTTGCCGAACAAAGGTTCGGTACTCCTCGCCGTCCGCTTCTACGCACGAGAACTGGTCCGCCTCCGATGGCTGGCCGCTCCCGCCCTGCTCCTGCCGGCGCTCGGCAACATCGGCGTCCACTACATCGCCCCGCTCGTCGTCGCCAAGCTCGTCGGCCGCATCGCCGGCGACGGCACCGGCACGGGGCTCGACGCACTGCTTCCGTACGTCCTCGTCTTCGCCGGGGTCCTGCTGCTCGCGGAGGCCCTGACGCGCCTCGGGCTGCACTGCCTCAACCGCGTCGACGCCCGCGGCATCGAGAACCTGTACGTCATCGGCATGGACGAACTCTTCGCCAAGGACGCGGCGTTCTTCCACGACAACTTCGCCGGCTCGCTCACCAAACGCGTCCTCGGTTTCGCCTCCCGCTTCGAGGAGTGCGTCGACACCCTGACCTTCTCCGTCATGGGCAACTTCGTCCCGCTGCTCTTCGCCTCGGTGGTGCTCTGGCAGTACGACCCGCTGCTCGTCGTCGGACTCCTGCTCCTCATCGCCGTCACCGGCGTGGGCGTCGTCCCGCTGATCCGCCGCCGGCAGGCGCTCGTCGCCCAGCGCGAACGGGCGATCGCCCGGGTCTCCGGCCACGTCGCCGACAGCCTCACCAACATGGACACCGTCCGCTCCTTCGGCGCCGAGAAGCGCGAGGCCGCCGAACACCGCTCCCGCGTCGCGGAGTCGCGGAAGCTCACCCTGCGCTCCTGGGACTACGGCAACCTGCGCATCGACACGCTCATCGCCCCGATGTCCATCCTGACGAACGTCCTGGGACTCGTCCTCGCCGTCGCCCTCGGCGGGGGAGAGCACGGCGTGGAGGCCGTCATCGTCGCCTTCACCTACTACGCCAACGCGACCCGGATCATGTTCGAGTTCAACCAGATCTACCGGCGCCTGGAGAGCTCGATGACGGAGGCCGCGCAGTTCACGGAACTCCTCCTCGAAGGGCCGACCGTCCTCGACCCCGAATCCCCGGAACCCCTCAGGCCCGAGGACGCCCGGGTGCGGTTCGAGAAGGTGAGCTTCGCCCACGCGGGCGCGAAGCCGCTCTTCGAGGACCTCGACCTGGACGTGCCCAGCGGCGCGAAGATCGGATTCGTGGGCCGGTCCGGCGGCGGCAAGACCACGCTCACCCGGCTGCTCCTCCGGATGACCGACATCGACGGTGGCCGGATCACCATCGGCGGCCAGGACATCAGCAGGCTCCGGCAGACCGAACTGCGCAGCATGATCGCGTACGTGCCGCAGGACCCCGCCATGTTCCACCGCACCCTCCGGGAGAACATCGCCTTCGCCCGGCCGGACGCCACCGACGCCGAGATCCGGCGCGCGGCCGAGGCGGCACACGTCACCGAGTTCGCGGACGCGCTCCCCGAAGGCTTCGACA